>PLPA01000148.1 GCA_003159355.1 Acidobacteriaceae bacterium
ATCTATCTTGATACTGCTCTAAGCTGTCTGGCTGCATTCATCTGCCGAAAGGTCTACGGCGGCGCTCTCTTTGATCCCAACGGGATTCCGCCGGCAAGAATCCCGGCCTTTCGCAGAGAGTTTCAGATTGATCTCAACCTCGCGGCTGAAGGGATGGCCTTGCTGATGCTTCTGGCAATTGTTGCTCTGTTCCGAAACTGAATGCCACATCGCAACATCTGCCGGCTGGCCTTCTCTCATTGCGGCAAATGATTGTCGCCGGAGGGCGGCGGTGCCTGCGGCGCGCGCGGCTCCGCTTCGGGCGGGATTACGAATGGCTCCGGGCCAAGGTGGCCGCGATGGCAGGTGCCGCAGGTCACCTGAGCGCCGGAGCTGTCGATCATCGACACATAATCCACATTGATCTTCTCCGTCATGGTGAACATGAGCCGAGCGGAGCCCTTCATGGGTTTGGAGTCGTCGGCAAAGTTGAGGCGCGGACGGCCGTTCGGGCCGATGTTCTGAGGATCCGCCGTGTGGCAGGAGTCGCAGTGGGCGCCCAGTGAGGCTGACCACTTCTCCATGATCTCGTGAACCTGCTGCCCGGTCAGATCTCTGGGCAGCACCTTCAAATTTGTGGGAACGGGATAGGAACGGGGCTGAGACGGCGTGCTGCCTGGCGTCGCTTGCGGGCCTTGCGGAGCCTGGGCGGCGGAGGTAAGGATCAAGACTGCCGCAGCAGTAGATAAACACAGCAAGAAGGATGGCTTCATGGCGGGAACCTGTAAGACAACCTGCATACTACCAGCTTTCCTTCTTCTGCTGCCAGGACCACAGATCATCAGCAATCCGGTTGATGTCCTCCTGGCTCAACACATTTGATGCGCCGGGTCCGCACGGATGGCGCCGGCACCTCCACTTCGGCGCATACGGGCATGGCGGACGGAGAATTAGAGCAAAACCAGGGATACTGTAGCCTGATTAGCCTCGTCGAAGGTCGCCGCTCTCTGCTGGTCGCGTCGACTTGAGTGTGATGGTTTCGGGATACGCCATCCCTGGTTTTGCTAGAGCCGGCGTGCGTTTGAAATCGGACCGACTTTGTCGTATATTGAATGAAGACTAAATCGGTCGTATATTGCAGCCTTGATCATCATTTGTTTTTGGCTATTTTGCGCCTCCGACCGATTGATCAATCCCATTCGGTCTTCCGATCCCCAGGAGCATCTATTGAAGAAAATCTACTGTTCCATCCTTCTTTCCGTCATTTTGATCTGTTTTCCATCCTTGCTTATTGCCGATCCTGCTTTCACGATCAGTGGCGTGGTACGTGACGAGAGCGGCGCGCTCATCTCTCACGCCAACGTTTTGCTGCGCCTGGCTGGCGCCAGCGTGGTACTGAAGGCGGAAACGGACGAACAAGGCGAGTTCAGCATTGAAGTTGCCGCGCTGGGCAGCTACCAAGTCGAAGTGGCTTCGGAGGGATTCAAACCACTGACAACGCAAGCCATTCTCTCCCAGAGCGCACCGATTGCCAAGCTGGAGCTGACACTGGAAGTCGCCAAGCTCACAGAGACAGTCGAAGTGACTGCGGACGTTCTGGCCGCTGAGACTACCAGCACGCAACTGGGTGAGACGCTGAGCGCGAAAAAGATGGAGGATGTACCGCTGAATGGACGCAACTTTACCGATTTAATGGCGGTGCAGCCAGGGATTGTGCCGGCGAACACGGCGCAGCCTGGCGCGGTGATTATGACCGGCGTGGCCGCGACGCCGCCCTCGGGCGACGCCAACCCCGGCAATCTCTCCATCAGCGGCCAGCGCGAGTCGTCGAATGGCTTTCGCGTGAACGGCAGCGACGCCGAAGAGGACGTGAACATGGGCACATCGATTGTGCCCAATCTGGATTCGATTGACAGCTTTCGCGTGCTGACCTCGAATTTCGACGCTGAGTATGGCAACTCCAGCGGGGGGCAGATTTCTGTCATAACCAAGTCGGGAACGGCCCAATTGCATGGGTCTGCCTTCGAGTTTCTGCGCAATACGGCCCTTGATGCGCGCAACTATTTTTCGCAGGATCGGGCAGCTTACCGGCAGAATCAGTTTGGCGGCACGGTGGGCGGAACGCCTTTTCACAAGAGCCTGGCGGTCTTTGCCGATTATCAGGGCACACGGCTGACCGAGGGGATCGACACCGGGCAGATTGCGGTGCCTTCGGTCGCGGAGCGGGGTGGGGATTTCAGCCAGAATCCGCTTACCGGCAGCGTTAATGGTACTGCCTGGGCAGGTCAACTTTCCGCATTGCTGGGGCGAACGGTAACCGCGGGCGAGTCTTATGCATCGGTCTTCCCCAACGGACAGATTCCTCAATCCATCTGGTCCGCGCCGGCGAAGTACCTGCTGGCTTCAATTCCGCAGCCGAACGCTGGAGCGGCGCTCTTTGCCACGGCTGCCGAAGCTGAGACTTTGCAGGACGACAAAGGCGCGCTGCGGCTGGACTGGACCCACGGCAAAGGTACACTGACCGGCTACTACTTTCTCGACGGCTACTCGCTGGACAATCCCTTCCCGACAGGCACGGGCGGAGCAAGCGTTCCCGGCTTCGACGCAACCAGCAACGGCCTTGCCCAACTGGCCAGCCTCGGCCACACCATCACCTTCGGCCAGTCGGCACTGAACGAGTTCCACCTGAGTTATATGCGCAACGATAACTCCGTGGGCCAGCCGAAGGGCGGTGTGGGACCGTCGCTCGCCGATCAGGGATTTAGCGGTATTGTCCCGCTGAAGCCCTCGACTGAGGGGATTGAAAACATTGCCTTCAACGACTTCACGCTGGGCGTGGACACCACCGCTATCGTTCAGGCAGAAAACATCTACGAGATCAGTGACGCATTCTCGCGCATCGTGGGCAAGCATGGTCTCAAAGCGGGCGGTGAACTCCACGCCAACCAGATCAACACTCACCCCGACGTCATCTTCAACGGCAGCTTCGCCTTCAATGGCTCGGAGACCGGGCTGGATTTTGCCGACTTCCTGCTCGGCGTGGCCTCCAGCTATACGCAAGGGCAAGCCAGCAGCTTTTATAACCGTAACTTTTACATGGCGGCCTTTGTGCAGGACAGTTGGAAGCCGACCGGGCAGCTTACGGTGAATTATGGCGTGCGCTGGGATCGCATCCGTCCCTGGAGTGAGAAGTACAATCAGTTGCAAACGCTGGTCAAAGGCCAGCAATCCGAGGTCTATCCCGATGCGCCGCAGGGGTTGGTTTTTCCCGGCGACCCTGGCGTACCGCGTTCTCTTGCCCCGGCGCATAATGATTTTTCACCGCGCCTGGGCGCTGCTTACACGCCGTCCTTTACCGCGCCCTGGCTGCGCAAGCTCACCGGCCCCGCTGGCCAGACCAGCATCCGCGCCGGCTACGGCATCTTTTATACCGCGTATGAGGGCCTGTCGGCAGGCATCATGAGTGCAAATCCTCCCTACGGCTATACCTATACTTCAGCCGCTCCGCCGCTGTTCGCCTCGCCCTTTACGGTGGCGGCCACCGGAGCCAATGCAGGTCAGCGATTCCCGCTGCAAAAGGCAGCTTACGGAGCTTCTCGTTTGCATCCGGACACGAACGTCAATTGGAGTAACTTCGAGCCACTGGTCGGTATTCCGGCTGTAGACTCGCACGATGTGACTCCCTATGCCGAGCATTGGATGCTCAGCATTGAACGGCAATTTGGCGCGGGCACGCTGGCCAATCTCAGCTACATCGGCGCGGAGTCGCACCATCTGCTGGTGCTGGAAGAGGCAAACCCCGCCGATCCCACATTGTGTCTGAGCCTCGGCACGGCGGTCTGCGGGCCGTTCAACGAACAGGCAGCGCGCACGCAATTCGGCCCCGCATTCGGCAGCGTCGAGCTGCAGCGCACCATCGCCAATGCCAATTACAACGCCCTGGAAGCCACGCTGAACCATCGCGGAGAGGGGCGCACACGCGGCCTTGAATTGCTGGCCAGTTACACCTTCAGCAAATCCATCGATCAATCCGCGGGCCTGCCTGAACCTATAAATCCAGTGACCCCCTCACTCAGCCGCGCACTATCGGCTTTCGATCTGCGTCATAACTTCGTCGCCAGCTTTCACTATCTGTTGCCCGAACCAAAGGCAACAGGTCCGCTCCATGCAATCGCTTCCGGTTGGGCGCTGGCCGGCATTGCTCGCTTCACTTCCGGATTGCCTGTCACGCTGCTCAATAACAACGACACGTCTCTGCTGGGCACCATTCCCAACGGCATCAATAACAACGGCGTGGATACGCCGGAGTGGAGCGGGAAAAACCTCAGCATCAACCGTAATCCGCGCGGCGGCGCGCCCGTCTTCGACGCAACGCAGTTGACGCTGCCCGCTCTGGGAACCATGGGCAACGCACGCCGCCGCTTCTTCTCCGGCCCCGGCATGGAGAATTTGGACGCCACGCTTTCACGGACCGTCGCGGTCAAAGGCAGCCGCTCTCTCGAAGTTCGCGCCGAAGCCTTCAACCTGATCAACCACGCGCAGTTCTTTGGCGCTTCAACTGTTCAGGGCAATGTATCCAGCAGCAACTTCGGCCAGGCGGTCAGCGCAATGCCACCGCGGCAGATGCAGCTTGCATTGCGCTGCCGATTCTGAGGAGCGCCCTTCACTCGCAAGGGATCCGGCGGGGAATGACCGAATGCACGGAAGCCGCGGTTACACTCGGTCTGATGGACGAGCTTGGACCACGACGGTTGAACGAAGATTCGCGTTCCTATCGAAGAGTGTTCGTTTCGCCGCCGTCTCAAAAAAAGAACGTCCGGAAGAAAACTCCCGGACGTTCGCAATGTGGATTCGGATCAGGTCGCCCTTTCTAGAGAGTGTCTGAATAGATCAGACGAGCCAGCAGATTCTCGATTTGCTCCTGCTTGCCAGAGCGCGGTTGAGGATTGATGCCGTTCTTGAGAGCCATTGCCTCTATCTGATCGAGCGAAACCTTGCCTTCAAGTATCGCAGCCGCCTCAGGCGACTTCCAGCCTGCGTAGCGTTGCTCGAGGATCGCATCGTAGCGGCCGTCTTCGATCAGCTTGGCAGCCGTCAGGAAGGCGCGGGCACAGATGTCGGCGCCGCCGACGTGGGCATGGATAAGGTCTTCGGGGGTAAAGCTCTGACGACGCACCTTGGCGTCAAAATTGCACCCGCCCTGTTTGAGGCCGCCGGCCTTGATGACATGGTACATACTCAAAGTCAACGACCAGAGCTCGTTCGGGAACTGATCAGTGTCCCAGCCCAGCAGCGCGTCTCCGCGATTGACATCCAGAGAGCCAAGAATTCCGTGGGCTGCGGCTAGCGCAATCTCATGCTCAAAGGTATGTCCGGCCAGCAGCGCGTGGTTGGCTTCGATATTGACCTTGACTTCCTTTTCCAGGCCGTAGCGCTTCAGGAATCCATACACGGTTGCGACGTCAAAGTCGTACTGGTGCGCCGTCGGTTCCTTCGGCTTGGGTTCAATCAGAATCTGGCCGTCAAAGCCGATCTTGTGCTTGTATTCCACAACCAGAGTCAGGAACCGCCCCATCTGATCGAGTTCCTGCTTCATATTGGTGTTCAGCAGCGTCTCGTAGCCTTCGCGTCCGCCCCAGAGCACATAATTCGAGCCGCCGAGCCTTTTGGTGGCATCCATGCAATTTTTCACCGTAGCCGCGCACCAGGCGAAGACCTCGGGATCGGGATTGGTGGAGGCGCCGGCCATAAACCGCGGATGGGAGAAGAGATTCGCCGTTCCCCACAGCAGCTTGGTCGAATACTTGCTCAGCTTTTCTTCGAGGTAATCCACCATGATGTGGAAGTTCTTCAGGGTCTCGGCAAGAGTCTCGCCGCCGGGCGCGATGTCGGCATCATGAAAGCAAAAGAAGGGCAGGCCGACCACTCTGAATAGCTCGAAAGCCGCATCGGCTTTCACCTTGGCCTGCGCAATCGGGTCGCCGGCGGCAAACCACGGGCGCTGGATCGTGGGTCCGCCAAAAGGGTCGCCGCCTTGCATCGCAAGCGAGTGCCAGTAGGCGACCGCGAAGCGCAGATGATCCTTGAGGGGCTTGCCGAGTACGACCCGGTCAGCATCGTACCAGCGGTAGGCAAGCGCCTTCTCACTCGAAGGCCCCTCGTACTTTACTGTTTCGAAAGAGCTAAAGATTGTGTCGGCCATTGCGAATCTCCTATTGTTCAAGAAAATCAAAACCGTGTCCGTGAATTGCCCGGCTAAACACCATCCATCCTAAAGGAGCATGCTTCTGGATGGCAAATCTTGGTAAATCGCTCTTTGTCAGGCGTTTTGCGGCGATGTCTCCAGGACACTATGTTGTATCGCAACGCATGCCCAGCTGCACAGATCGCTCCACTCACGTTTTGCTCGGAGGAGTGTTGCTCCCGAACGCATGAGAGAACTCACTGTTCCAAAGACTCGACTTTAAGACTTGGGATTTCGCACACTTCCCCAAAATCTACTTTTTCAATCAACCGATTCACTCCTCGCGCAGCGAGGATCAGGTAATTTCCCACTGTGGTCAATCTGGCATCCGCGCGCGAGGCAGGCGAAGCACTCGCGCCGCATGGCGCGGGCTATCCTGGGCAATATAATCCACAATCTCTTCCAGGTCAGATGGTACGCAAGGGGATAAGCGGAGGAGCATTAGCGGCCCGTTTCCTCGGCAATGCGATTCAATTTGCCTTCCAGACGGTCGAAGACCGGCTCAGGATCAAGCCCTTCGGAGTCGTCGGCGACAGCCTCCTGCCACGCCTTGCGAAGACCGGAGAGGCTTTGCTCGCGCAGGTTGCGCTTGTGCGTCCAGTCACGCAGAGCGTCGCGGATGACCTCGCTGTTGGAGGAGTATTCGCCAATGTCCACGGCGCGGCGAACCAGCGCCGCCATTTCATGGGGTAGCGCGATGCTCAGTTTTTCGATGGTAGGCATGAGATACACCTTAGTAGTAATAAATCCTACCACTATTCCCTGTTCCTTGCTTCCGATTTCCTCACACGAATCCCCAGCGCTTTCAACTCGCAATTGCGGTGGAGTCGATTCCAGCCGAGCCGCCACTGCACTTCGATCCTTCCTGATAAATTGTCTTCTATGGAGGCAGCATGAACGTTCTTTTCATTGGCGGCACCGGAATTATCAGTACGGCTTCGACGCGATTGGCGGCGGAGCGGAAGATTGACTTGACGCTGCTGAGGCGGGGGCAGCATACAGTCGATCTTCCCAAGAATGTGCGCACTATCACGGCGGACATTTCAAACGAAGCGGCCGTGGCCGAGGCGCTCGGCAGTCTATCCTTCGACGCGGTTGTGGACTGGACTGCCTTCACGCCTGCCGATGTGGAGCGGGACATTCGCTTGTTTCGCGGCCGCGCGCGGCAGTTCATCTTCATCAGTTCGGCGAGCGCGTATCAAAAACCGGTTGGCCGCTATCTGATCACGGAATCGACGCCGCTGGCCAATCCCTACTGGCAGTACTCGCGCGACAAGATCGCCTGCGAAGACCGGCTGATGAAGGCCTATCGCGAAGAGGGCTTTCCGGTCACGATTGTGCGTCCATCCCTGACCTATGGAGACACGCAGATTCCGCTCGCGGTCAACAGCTGGCTGAAGCCCTGGACGGCGGTCGACCGCATGCTCCGCGGCAAGAAGCTCATCGTGCCCGGCGACGGCTCCTCGCTCTGGGTCATCACCCATAACAGCGATTTTGCCCAGGGTCTGGTGGGCTTGCTGGGCCATCAACAAGCCATCGGCCACGCCTTCCACATCACCAGCGACGAGGCAATGACCTGGGATCAGTTCTATCGCATCACTGCGCAAGCCGCGAGCGTCGAGCCGCAGCTTATTCACATCGCGTCGGATTTTATCAGCGCTTGCCTGCCGGATGAAGTGGGCGGCTTGACTGGGGATAAATCGGTTAGCGTGGTCTTCGATAATAGCAAGATCAAGCGCTTTGTCCCCGGATACTGCGCCAAAGTGCCGTTTGCGCAAGGGATTCAGAGAACGCTTGCGTGGTTCGAGGCGGACCCGCGGCGCAAGCAAATCGACGAAGAAGCGAATGCCTCCTGGGATAAGCTAATCGACGCCTACGAAAGCGGGCTCGATGAAGCCTTGCGCAAGTTTCGTCCATAACATTAGCGGCTCTCAATTTCCAAGACTTTGGGTGTCCCAAATCCGGATTTTCGGAATTGAGAAAGCACAATCTCAAAAGCACCACCCTTTATAAGCCTGTAGATCGATCCCTTACTTCGCGTCTCCGCCGGGCGCGTAGTAGCCTTCGCGCGTGACTACCGCCAGGTCGTCCTTGTTGGCTTTGAGGGCGATCTTGTGGTAGCCGCCTTCTTTGTCTACCACGTCCGGGGTGTACGTGAGCAGGTATTGGCCGCGCAGCTCCTCGGCGATCTGGCCGTAGATTTCGTCCAGCTTGTCCTTGCTTTTGGCCTCGAAGTACCGGCCTCCGGTGCGCGTGGCGATCTTCTCCATGATCTTCTTGCCGTCCACTCCCGGCGCGCTCTGGCCACCGCCGCCGCGATGCCCGCCACCGCTCGGATAGCCTCCGCCCCCGCCGGGATAACCACCGCCGCCGCCACCCGGCCATCCGCCGCCGCCACCCGGCCATCCGCCGCCGCCGCCGTGATGCCCACCATGACCGGGAAAGCCGTTCTGGCTGCGCTCCTTCTCGCCTTTGAAGTAGATGGTGTAGACGGCCACGCCGGAACGGTCGGCCGCGTCCACCGCGTCGTTCAGCGTATCCTTGCTGCCGCGGTCCATGCCGTCGGAGAAGACGATCAGCGCCTTCCGGCCCTCTTGCGTCTTCATCAGTTCATCGGAGGCGAGGAAGATCGCATCATAGAGCTGCGTTCCGCCCCGGCCCTGGCCTTGCGTTCTTCCCTCCCCGCTGCTATCCGTGCCTTGCGTTTCGTTCTGCGCGGCGCGGGTCGGGCCCATCTCGTCCAGCTCGTGGTGCAGCTTGTCGCGCGAGGTGGTGAAGTCGCGGAGCAGCTCGACCTCGCGGTCAAAGTGTATGAGGAAAGCCTGGTCCGTGCCGGAGCCGGGCCCTGGCCTGGGCGTCTCCGGCAGCATTGCATCGACAAACTCGCCCGCCGCCTTGCGCTCGTTCTCCATGGCGCCGGAGACGCCGCGGCTGGTGTCGACGAGCAGGCCCAGCCGGAAGGGCAGATCGGTCTCGCGGGTAAAGCTCTTGATGGTCTGCGGGCGGCCGTCCTCGGTCAGGGTGAAGTCCTTGATCTTGAGGCTGGCCACCAGCGCGCCGTGCTTGTCGCGCACCGTGACGGGCAGCACGACCTCGCGGGCCTGGACCTTCAACGCGGCAGCCGACTGGCCGGAAGCAGGCTGCTGGGCAAGGCTGGCCGCGGGTTGGCAGGCCAGAGCGATCATCCAAACAACAAGGGGAATAACGAATCGGATTCGCATAGCGGTCAAAGGGCACACACTCTCACTCCATTGGACGAGAGAGCTTGCGAAGTGTTGACCGGAGCTTGCTTGGGCGCAAATTCCATTCCGTCGGCGGCTAAATAGGCTGCGGAAAAAGGCCTGTAATCACACGAAAAGCATACCGCAGAGGATAAAGCCTGCGGTTTTATGGGCATTTTGCGGCACGGCTGAAGCCGTGCCCTTTCAAAACCGGTTTATGAGATAGCTACTAATAGAACAGATACTTCCGCCAGCGGTCGTCGGCGCGTCCCAGCATACGCATGATCTGTCGGCTGGTATGCAGCGAAAAGGGACGCGGCTCGCGCAGCAGGATCATGTCGTCGATCTCGCTGAGCAAGCGGTTACCTTTTTGGCGGTTGCAGGCGTGGCAGCAGGCCACCAGATTCTCCCAGGTCGAGTTGCCGCTACGCGAGCGGGGAATCACGTGATCCAACGTCAGATCGGAGGGCGAGAGCGTCTCGCCGCAGTACTGGCAGGTGTTGCGGTCGCGCAGCAGGATGTTCTTGCGCGAGAGGGCGCGCGTCTGGTAGGGGATGCGGCGATACTCCAGCAGCCGAATCACCGAGGGCATGGCGACGCGGCTGCGCTGGGCGTGCAGGATCAGCCCGTGCTCCTCCTCGGTGCGCGCAACGCCCTTGAGCACCAGCACCAGCGCCCGCCGCGCGCCGCAAATGTTGATCGGCTCATAGGAGGCGTTCAGCACCAGCACCGGCATCTGCAAAATGTGCGCGGAATGGATGGTTACCTGCTCGCCGGCGATGGCCGCGGCCCGGGCGATGGACTTCTGCTTGCGTGCGTGAATCATGGCTTTTCCCAGCGACATCCTTTATCCCCTCGTCAAAAAGATGATTGGTCGTGCGATGAAAGTTGGAACGCTCCTTGCAAGGTTTCAACCGGCGCATTGCCGGCAAATTCAGGAATCTCCTCCGCATCGTCAAAGTGGGCGGAAGAAGCACGACGGCGGTCGTAAATGCGGCCGGCCCTGGCCAGTGTGGCCACCCAAACCGAGGCCGCTCCCGCCCTGGTCAGCGCCAGGGATGCGGCGCGGGCCGTCGCGCCGGTGGTAAAAATGTCGTCGATGAGCAAGATGTGCTTCGAGTCCACGGCGGCAGGATCGGAGACGGTGAACGCTCCGCGCACATTCAATCGCCGCTGGCGCGGGGTCAGGCCAGCCTGGCTCTCGGTGGCGCGCAGCCGCATCAGCGTGCTCGACGCCAGGGTCAGCCGCCACTCTGGATGGCTCTTGCGCAACGCCTCCAGCGCAGCCACAGCCAGCGAGCGAGCCTGATTGAAGCCGCGGTCGGCATATTTTGAGCGGTGCAATGGCACCGGCACCACCAGCATCTCGCTGGGCGCCACATCCGCCAGTTGAGCGATGGCCTCAGCCAGCATCCGGCCCAGCCCATGGGCCGCCGCGCGCAGCCGGTCGTACTTGAGCGCATGAATGGCCGCCTTCATGCGGTCCTGGTACGGCCCGTAAGCTACTGCCCGTTCAAAGGGCGGCGGCGCCATCCGGCAGCTCCGGCACAGGCCGCTGCTCGAGGTACCGGCCAGGATCGGCGCGTCCAGCAGGTCGCCGCAACGCGCGCACAGCGGGCCGCTAGCCACGGGAAATTCCGTCCAGCAAACCTGGCAGATGGGCACGGAAGAGAGATGCGGCAGGGGAGTGCCGCATAGAACACAAGAGGCGGGAAAAAGGGCGCAACCCAAGGCGTCCACAGGACTTCGCAGCACGCGAGCCACCGCGCGCCAGCGCGAAGTCTCCGAGGGTGGAACGTCGAACGTCAGTGAACCGGAGTCCCTGCGGAAGACGCACCTCGCTTCCGGACGGCAAGGCAGGAGCGCCCGCCGCCTTGCCGACAGTATACCCGGAGCGGGCCGAAGTTGCCACCGCATTTCGCAAAGTCAGCAGTCAGTTGTGAGTGATCAGGGATGAGAAGTGAGCATCCCCATTCAAGATGAGGCAAAAAGTTTTATAAGAAGCTCCCGATATGCAGCCACCCGGCACGGCGCCAGCAGGCCAGCATAAGCGGGAAGAGCGGTCTATCCGCGCTGTTTCCGTCCGTAATAGATCAGGCCGCCGCCTATCGCCATGCCTGCCAGACCCAGAATCGGCGGAATGCGCATGGGATGGTTTTCTGTATCGTCAACTAGAATCAGACCCATATCGGGAACCTGACTGTGGGTCGTGTAGGAGAATTCCCCGTAGAGGATGGCGACGAATCCGGCAATGATCATGAGAATTCCAGAGATTTTCATGGATCCCCCCGTACTGCGTGAGCCAGCGGCAGGCTCATCTCTTCCGCGGCTCTGCGCCTCTTCATGAGCGCCTCACAGCGATGAATCTCTCGGAGATGTGCCTCCGCCAGCTTGATTCTTGCGGCTACTACAGTATGTTGCGATTCTCCGCGATGATGACCTCGCGGCGGTTGCCTTCGCCTTTATTGGCTTCGTGTTGTGCGCTGGCGCATTTTGTTGCATCGCGCCCGGCGTCCTTCAGCTTGCCGACGGTCGTCTCAACTTTGCCCTTGACCTGTTGAACGGCGCCTCTTGCCTGGATCCCGGTGTTGCCGGTCAAGTTACCGGCATGCCGCTTTGCGCTTCCCACCACTTCGTCGATCGCGCCCTTCACTCTTAGCTTGTCCATCTTTACCACCTCTATCCGTATCGTCGCTTCTCTTTACGGCAGGCGCAGTTCAATAAGGAACACATCGAACCCCAATCCGCGCGTTTCTCGCAAGACTTCATCTCCCCTGGATCATCTCCCGGGCCTGTCCATGCAAGCGAATCAACCCGGCGTGCCGCAACGCAGAGTCTCGCTTTATTTCTCCTGAACTCCGCGAGGGCTTCGCGATTGGCGCTCGGTCCAGCTTGTCTTGATCTTTTCGTAGGTAGCCTGCATCGCATCCAGCTCCAAATCGCTCAACTTCTCGATATCAATCATCTGATTGCGCGCCGAATCCATGGCCCGGATCAACTCGTTCAGCTTCAGATGAATCGCCCGCGCATCGCGATTCTGCGTGTTCTGAATCAAGAAAACCATGAGAAATGTCGCGATCGACGTTCCCGTGCCGATCACCGTCACCCAGTTGTTTGAGAAATGAAAGAGAGTGCCGATGGCAGCCCACGCCACCACCACCAGGCCCGCACCCACAAACGCCCACGTTGATCCCAGCCAGCCTGAGGCCGCGGCGGAGAAACGGCCGAAATGGCCATTCATGGTCCGGTCCTGCGCATCGATTGCTTGCTTGCTCATTGATCATGCCTCCCTGTCCAGATGTTCCCTCACCATACACTTGCAGCGTTGAACCCGTCTGTTGCAAGGGGAACACCAAGGCATCCTATTCAGAAGGCTCGCCGGATTCGGCGACACAGCAAAGGGCGGATGATTCCATTCAGGAAAAATCCGCCCCTGGCTTCGTTGCTCTAAAAGACCCTGGCCAGAAAGACCTCTGGTACCATGACCGTGTGATTTCGTAATCATCGGAGTGTAGCGTCGGCCTCCAGGCCGGCTGTAGCGCGGACGTCCTCGTCCGCACATGTCCAAGTCTAATTACCAAATCATGCAGTCTAAACACTGGTTGATGAGCGATTTCGTTCCTAACGCCGCTCGCTGTCAATATGCCCGTACCGCGCCGCGGATTCCATGAAATTTCGTCTTCCGGCGGGGTTCAGGCTCCCGGATGCCCGTCCCTGGCCCAGATTCCGGATGGTTGGGATTGCTTCGTTCGTCGTTGAGCGCATTGGCGATTTGGCGCCTATCGAGCGCGATTCCTGTTGACATGGGCGTTTGCCGGGACTGATATTTTTCGCGCGCACTCAGATCGTTGGACTCATTATGCGGTCAGAGCATTTGTGACACGATCACCGGCGGGAAAGACGAATCGGGATACCAGGAGTTCCTAACTCGTTCTAAGCCCCTGCGACAATGTCTACGCTCACGCGAGAAACACGATACTGAATAACAGTGCCGCAGCGTGCACGCGCGGGATCGAAAAGAGCCAAGTTTATTCCATTGCTAACTGAGCTTCGATAGATCACGCCTTGATATCCACATTTCTTTATGAACTCGCAGAGATATTGGCTTGGAGTGTAATCAATGGCAGCAGACTGCGGAACAACTGGCCGAGTCAGTTCATCGCCCAACCGCTCCAGAAAAGGCAAATCGTTTCGCATCCTACCAATATCACTAGGATTCAGAAGGAACGGAGACACCATATTTCGAGGATTTCGTAAGTCAACGAATTTCATGTCGCGTGGCGTTGTGAAATCTGCGACACATGACCTTTCACCAGTGTGGGGCCGAATTTCGGATATGGCAGTCACGGGGCTTGAACCGAGGTAAAGATACGGAATGCCCGCCGGGTTAGCCCGTCCGTGTGATGCGATTCGTCTGGGAGGAGCACCCATTTCGCCCACCGTAAAGGGCGTATCACTTGCCTGAATACGTGCCCGGTACCATTGAGTCGGAACCTCGTCGCCATCAAGTGTGAGCGTCGACAGAAGTGATTCCAGACGGTCAAGGTCGATAGTGGCTTCGGGGAAATAGCGATTGTGATACATCAACTCATCGCGCAGGTTTTCCCATTCACTCAGACGGTTGACCGTGGGATCGTTTGCAGGTACGAATTGCTGCCGGACGATATCGCCGTCATTCAGAATTTCAGCAAGGAGGCCTTTGGCCCGGGAATCGTCCATTCGCGGGTGCTGAAACATTACCCAGTCCTCGCGGAACCATTGAACAAGGAGTTTACCTGTGGTGTCTTGACGATATGCACTTACTAGAATCTCAAAGTATTCAGCAAGTTCCCTTGGTATTACAAGAGCGATGTTATTGGTTCCACAGTACGAGCACTGTCCTGTCCCGATCGAACGAATAGGGATAATATTCCGGCGCAGGCCGCGATCACCGAAGCATTCAGCGCAGCAGGTCATCATAGTTTATGCCGTCTTCCGAAAATAGTCAGCCAAGGTCTCAATGTGGTGATTCATCGATAGCTTCTTCACATGACCTAGGCCGGGGAAATGCCCTTGCCTATGCAGATCTCTGAACTCCTTTATCGCACTGGTTTCAAGAACTTTAGAGTTTGGTTTGCTGAGGACCCTCATCATCTTAGCCAACGCCTCAGCGAATTTGCCCGCCGGATCCTTGGGCGTGTCCTGCCGTTCGGACACGAAATGATAAATCCACATCGAATTGTCATCTTCGGGATCAATAAACGTCAGGTGGATCGCTACTGCATACACGGGTCCTCCGGACTCGCTGTAATCGTCGCCGACGATTAGGAAGTCTCCAAACCCATCCATACCTTCGTCTGGGAAGGTGGCGTGGAGGTCGGAGAACCGCTCAAGCAGTTGGTAATCCCGATTACGCTTGCGTTCGAAACCGTCTCTGAGAAGGATCCTCCGGGAACCGCTGAAATGCTTTTGGTAGAGCTTACCACAATCCTTTTCAATAAATACGTGGAATTGTTCTGCGGGTTCCGATTCTTTCCCCAACCCTTCAGCTAGTTTCCTTGCCTCTCCAAATCCTGCGTGGATCAAGACAGTTACATGGTTTTCATGGTTTCGATAGGTTCTAATTATTTCGGGTATGCTAATACCTTGCTTCAAAAGAATTCCAGCCCATATACATCCAGTATCGAAATATTTGCTTTTGAGTGCTTCGCTTAGTTCCGCGCCAGAATCGGCCAATTCACCGTGGTACGGATTAACGATGACGATGGCTCGACCATTTACTTCCACAACAGCATCAAGTGCTCGATTCAGGCCACCGAGGACGTCTCTGACTGGCTCGATGATCGGGCAAAAACCGGCTTCCTTGAAAATTGTAGCCATTTCTCGGATGCACAGCAGGTCGAATTGCTTTCCGCGAAAATAAGGATGATACATTTTTTCAAGCCCACCCCATGGCATCCTTCAATGGTGTATTCACTGCATCAACTAGGTGCTGATGATCCACTTTGCGCAATGGAACCGAAAGAGCGGCAGTTTGAAGAGAAAGAGGGAGCTGATCAACCAGAGCTGAAAGCGGTAGCAAATTGCGCGTTTTCTTCAAGACACGAACCATTCCTTCATGGGCCTGCACCGGGTCAAGTTTAACAAACTCGTCTCGTAAAACAGCGTACAATTCGGTATTTGGCACACATGGGACACATACGCCGAAGGACGAAAGAATCATGCGCGCTTCATCTGTCCGAATCGAATCGAAAATCGCGCTAGGCGACGTACGCTCGGGCTGGTCTGCGGCATCCCGGAGTGTCGAAATCTGATGACGACTGTTAAGACAAAGCACACCTACAAAATCCGGGACGGAGTTAACGACGGAGCGGATGTGGCTTTCCGCTGCGATGACATAGACCTTTGCGAAAACGGTGGAATACGCTGCAATCTGGCGCTCTAGTCTGGCGAGGGAGTCGCGCTCCGACTTCACCTCGTAGACGGTTGCGGTTCCATTCAGAATCGCAACGTCTGCTTTGCAATCGCCCACCCGAAACTCGTTGATCATCGATGCAGTTTGAAGCGAATGCTTCCCAAGGAGTATCTTGTGGGTGAGGGCAGCCTTGTAGATGTACTCGTGTCTGTAACCTTCGCGCTTCAATAAGGAAAATGCGGCCTCGAAGACCGTGCAGACACGCTCGGATAACGATATCGAGCGGAGCATTTGCGATTGGGTGACAAGCCGCGAAAATAGAGGAGATCTTCCATTTCTGGCCATCTCGCGAACCACGCTCGACGAAAATAGCCTTGAGATTGCGGCGAGTTGATCTGTCGCAAGATTGACCATTTTCCGTGTATGAGCTGTGTCTATCATCGCGGTCTACCCTGTTTGATTCTAGCCCAGTTCGCCTTGATTTCAATCAGAAATATTTTAGAAGGTTCCTTTTGTTTCAACCAGATATTCCACACCTTGTCGGATTACTACCCACAAGTCGGCCAGCATCCATTGATGCGCGTACAGAAGAACCTCAACTGTCACCAACAGGCCAATGCCCGTATGAAAATGCTTGAACTGGCTCTAAAAGACTCCGGCCAGAAAGACCTCCGGTTGATGAGCGCTTTCGGTCCTGGCGTCACTGGCCGGCGGGGGCCGCAGCTCCGCGGGTATGTAAATCGGGGTGCCTCAAGTTTGTGGAGTTGAGCTTCGGATTTTCGAACTTGGGAATCGACGACCTCAACCGCCTCGTCAGCGCCGCCCGCGCCCCGGCCAATCCCTGTACCTTTCACCGTTTTGACGACTGAATTGACGCCTTTCGGCTCATTTGCTGGCCAAAAAAACGCAAGTTATCCTCTATCTATAAGCAGAGCGTTTCTTGCGCGTTTGTCCCGCGCATTTTTCCCTGACCCCTGATCCCTGATCCCTGCAAGAACGAATTGAATCTGATAATGTGATCTAAATCACAGCCCGCGAAGCGCCAAGGCTGCTCTTCTGAAGTGGAATCGTGGCGCTCCATCCCCGGCCCATGCCCTGTCATTCTGAGCGAAGCGCAGCGGAGTCGAAGAACCTGCATTTTTACATCTGGCGCCCCAGGCCTCCCGTATGCGCCTTGGGATTCTGGAACCTGGGTTTTCGCCAGGGTCATTCCTCATGCGAAGTCTCCGAAGCGTCCACGGCCATCCCGACGGGAAACGGTTCGCCATCCGCCCACACGGCGCCATCCTGAAAGGTCTCTTTCTTCCAGATGGGCACGGTCTTTTTGAGCGTATCGATCAGCCAGCGGCAGGCCTCGAAGGCCTGCGCGCGATGCTCCGAGGCCACCACAATCAACACACTGGTCTCGCCCACCTGGAGCCGGCC
>PLPA01000092.1:0-3897 GCA_003159355.1 Acidobacteriaceae bacterium
AAATCCACCTCCAAACCTGCCTATGGGCACCTTTAATGATACGGGAAAGATCGGGTCTCCGGTCAAGCCGGAGGCAATAATAGCTGAAATTCTCTGAGAATTGCAGATCATTTCGGCGGAATCGTGCATCCTGACCTTGTCGGGTCCGAATTGGAACGGCATTGCGGCCCCGGCGGACGGCTCCGGCGCTCCCTGGACGGGGCCGCAATGCCCATCCAGGGAGTGCCAACCGTAACATCGCTCGTTGCGGGATGGGTGATGCTTTTTCGTACTTGACCGATAGGCAAATCAGCGTCACAATCTCGCTCGTGCGGTTCCCCAGGTTTTTTTGGTGCTTCTCCAGGGAATCATGCGTCAAATAATTCAATGGAGAACCGGTCAGCCCAGGAATCCGTAACCCTTGTCGGAAGGCAGAGAAAGGCAGGTTCGCGATGCAACCCTCCCCACAAACCGCATCCATCTCCATGCCAGCGCCCTCCGTAGAGCAAGCTCGCTCCGGGCAGACAGAGGACAGGGTTTACCAGGCTGTTACTGTTGCCGCCATCCTGCTGGTGCTGGGAAGCCTTTGGGTGTTCTGAGGGCTTGAACCGCCTGCCGCCAAGGCTCTTGATCTGATTGCTACGTGAAAAGTGTATTGAATCGTAACAGTCGCGGTAAGCACGGCCTGGGACTTTCGATTTGACCGTAGCGAAACGGTACAGTCCGAAAGAGAGCAGGAATCACCGGGGCTGTTTGCCTTTGATCAACGTGCGGAAGTCATCACCGATGATTTCGATAGGGATACACATCTCGGCCAGGCGAGATCTCATGCGGTCGCCAATGCGGTCGCCGAGGGTGAATTCGCTGGCAGCGCGTTCGGCGTCGGTTTTCCCCCCTCCGCCAGCCAGCTTGTTAGGGTAGTTGGTGGTGATGATGGTTCTCTGTTTGTCGTTATAGCGGGTATTGAGGATGAGGGCTACCGTGTCCCAGGCCCACTCAGTGGGCTTTTGCGCACCCAGATCGTCCAGCACCAGCACTTCAGCGGCGAAGACCGGCTTGAGCAATTCGAGTTCGGTGGTCTGCACCTGGGAGTTGTAGCTGTTCTGAATGCTCTTGAGCAGCTCGCGATAGTCGCAGAAGAGGCCTTTCACCTTTTTATCCTCCACCAGCCGGCGTAGAACGCCCACGGCGAGATGGGTCTTGCCCACGCCGATGGTTCCGGTGAAGAGCAGCCCCTTATGCTCAGAATCTGTAAGGTACTCCTCGACAAACTTTTTTGACATCATGAGGGCGTCACGCAGTGAGGGGTCTGCCTTGGGCTTGTCAGTCGCGTGCCGGTTCTTGAAAGCCGACATACCGTACTCGCCGCGAAAGTCGGTCACGTAGGAGTCCAGGGAACAATGGCGGTAGCGCTCGGGGATGTGGGCGGCGGCCAGGCGGCGTTGCTCGCGCTCCATCTCCTGGCAATCGCAGGCGCGCGAAATCCACTTGCCTGCGGGATTGACCACCCGCACCAGCCCGACTCCATCGCAGATTGCGCACACACTCATCTCTCCAAGAGTAGCGCACCGGCAGGCTCAAGGCGGCGGTGCATCGGCAGTCCCCTCATGTGGAAAAAGGCCTTGGTCACGGTTTGGCGCGATTGTCTACAATCAGTGAACAGTGAACAGTGGTCAGTGATCAAGGAACAGTGATCAGTCGTCAGTCGTTCATGGTCACTGACCTCGCTGGACTGATCAATCAGGGAGAAAACCGAATGAATCGAATGGTTTTGCGCGTTGCTTTTGTCCTGTTTGCCGCTTCTGCCATGTTGATTCCTTCGAATCTGCTGGCGCAGACCGCAGCCGCCGCACCGGAGGCCAAGACTCCCGGCGCAACGCCGCAGACCGCGCCCGTTTCCGAGTGGCAGAAGGAGTACAACACGCGTCTACTCACGGATTTTCCCTGGCTGGCGAAGTTCAAGGAGGCTGATTTGAAGCTGGCGCCGCCCGCCGCGGGCGAAAATCGCGTGGTATTCATGGGTGACTCGATTACCGAGGTCTGGAAGATCGAAGGCCCGGATGGCTCCTTTCCCGGCAAGCCGTACATCAATCGCGGCATCAGCGGACAGACCACGCCGCAGATGCTGGTGCGCTTCCGCCAGGACGTGATCGCGCTCCAGCCGAAGGTGGTGGTGATTCTGGCGGGCATCAACGACATCGCGGGCAACACCGGGCCGATGACGCTGGAGCAGAGCGAAGACAATCTGGCCTCGATGGCCGAGTTGGCCGCGGCCCACCACATCCGCGTGGTGCTCTGCTCAGTGCTGCCAGCCTTCGATTTTCCCTGGAGGCCGGGAATGGTTCCCGCGCCCAAGGTGCTGGCTTTGAATGCCTGGATCAAGGCCTATGCGGCAGAAAAGGGCCATGTGTATGTCGACTACCACGCGGCGATGAAGGACAGCCGCGACGGCCTGCCCGCCGCCCTGAGCCACGATGGCGTGCATCCGCTCCTCGCCGGTTACGCGGTGATGGCGCCGCTGGTCGAGGCCGGGATTGCGAAGGCGTTGGGGCAATAGTGGACAGTGGACACTGAATTGCCATTCCCGCCGATTCCCCCTACAATGGAATAGAACGAATGCAGGAAAGGTCTGTCTAGCGAGATGCCCAAGGAAAAGATTCATCCCAACTACGCCGCAGTGCAGGTGAAGTGTGCCTGCGGGAGCAATTTTGAGACCCGTTCGACTCACAAGGGCGACATCCACGTGGAAATCTGCTCGGTATGCCACCCGTTCTACACCGGCAAACAGCGCCTGGTGGACACAGCGGGCCGCGTCGAGCGCTTCCGCCGCAAGTATGCCAAGTCCGACGAGGCTGTGGCAGCGGCAGCAGCAGCGACCAAATAACCGCGCCCCGGCAAACGGCACGCAGACGAGGGCCTCCGCCATGGCGGGGGCCTTGCTGTGTTGCTGTGCACTTGAACGATTTCATGCGAGCTGTTTGGTTTTGATTGGAGATTTGATATGCCGCACGCAAAGCGTTCGATTCAGGTTGCGACGACTATCGATGATTTTCGCCTGATTTGGAATCTGCACCGCGAGCAGCAATTGACGACCGCCGAAGGCTGGAGGGGCGTGGCCATCCACGTAAAGGTTGCGGAGGGTGTGCGCCGTGAGCTTTATCTGGAGTATCCGCCGGTGAAAACGCAGAAGGTGGGCTGTACAAGAACTGATTTCGTCAAGCAGAATATCTCTCCCACGAAGGTGGAAGCGCACATCCGCCGGGCGATGGAAGCAGGATGGGATCCGGGTTCGCGGGGCAAACCGTTTGTCTATGAAGTGGATGAGCTACCCGGCTAATTCAGTCTCGTATTTCGGTATGAGGTACACATGGCGGGCAAGGGCTTTACCGTAAAAAAGGGCTGGGACGAGCCCAGGGAGCACGCGATGCCTGCGGAGGCGCGAGTGCCGGCCGAGATGCGCCTGGGGGCGGTAGTGGTGGCTCCGGCGACGGTGCTGGCGCCGATGGCGGGAGTCACGGACACCGTCTTCCGGCGGTTTATCCGCCACGCCAGTTTGTTTTCCGCTGACGGGTTCAATGAATCCCACTCTAGCGGCAAGAACAAAGACGCCGCGAGGGTGGGGCACCCGGAGATTGAGGGCTTAGTCAGCAATGCCCAGTCGGGCTGCGGGCTGCTGATGACCGAATTCACCTCGGCCGACGGCCTGGCCCGGATGCGGGAGAGCAAGCGCCAGCGCTATCTGACCTTCTACGACGACGAACACCCCATCGGCGCGCAACTCTTTGGAGCCAATCCCGAGACACTGGCCGAGGCGGCGCGGATTGTCGAAGAGACTGGCTTTGATCTGGTGGACCTGAACCTGGGCTGTCCGGCCAAGCGAGTGGTCGGCTCGAACGGCGGTTCGGGCCTGTTGCGCGA
>PLPA01000092.1:3941-4929 GCA_003159355.1 Acidobacteriaceae bacterium
GCGCGCTGGGAGTGGATTGCGCGGGTTAAGCAGGCGGTGGGGATTCCGGTCATCGGCAACGGGGATATAAGAACTCCCGAAGACGCGGCGGCGATGGTGGCCGAGACCGGCTGCGACGCGGTGATGATTGGCCGCGCCGCGCCGGCGAACCCTTGGATTTTCAGGCAGATTGCGCAGTACACGGCTACCGGCAGCTATGAGCGGCCCGCGGTGGACGACCGTTACCGCATGATCAGGGCTTACTTTCAGATGCTGCTGGACGAGGCCGAGGCGACGAAAGACCTGCCCCGCGCCGCGCGGCTTGGCGAAACAGCCGGCAAGATGAAGCAGTTCGCCACCTGGTTCACCCACGGCGTGGCGGGCGGGGCCAAGCTGCGGGGAGCCATCTATCAGGCGCGGAGCGGAGCCGAGGTGCTCTCCCAGGTGGATGCATTCTTCACGGCCCAGCTTGCGAATGGCGCGGAACCTGATGCCGCGCCAGAAGACGCTGCAGCGACGGAATTTCCGGAAGAGATGCTGGAGTGCGGTTCTTGATTCGGACGGATCGAATCGCAATAATTGCCGGGCAGATGCAATACCCTTCTATTGCTTCAAAGCAGCAAATACGGCGCGGATGAGTCAGTTGCTCCAGAAGGTGAACCAGGCCAGCACACACAAACCGGCAATCGCCAGCAGGAAGATTGCCAGAACCCACTTGGCGGCGGGGTGGTGCTCGGTTTGAGGGTGGATGGCGGGGTCGGGAGGTGCAATCAACTGCGCCATCTCAATACCAATGTTGTTGTGGCCGCCTGCGGTGAGGGCCAGTTCAAGCAGATTGTGGGCGGCGGCCTCAACGCTGAGACTGGCTGCCGCCGTGTGGATCTCCTGCTCCGGGACGAATCCCCAAAGGCCGTAGGAACAGAGCAGCAGCGTGTCGCCGACGGCCAGCGGGAGTTGCTCGATTTCGATCTCCACATCGAGCTGATGGCCCAGGCAGCGGGTCAGCACC
>PLPA01000043.1 GCA_003159355.1 Acidobacteriaceae bacterium
TTGATCCACGGCAGGGGTGTATCTGGTTGCGTGATCACATATTCGCGGTTTTTATCATCGAAACTTCCGTACTTCATGGTGAGTGCTCCTTCAACCGCGGAGCCGCCGTCTGCCCGGCCCCCGGTCCTTAAAATCAGTTAAACGTTTTTCCAGAGCGATTTTCATTACCTTGGAAGACGAAAATGATTATACTTGACTCGGCGCCCAACCTGGATTTTTCGCGCATGAATGGGACGGGTCTGGTGCTGTGTCGGGTATCGTTGCCAGATTTTAGTCCGATGTGAGAAGATTCCCGAATTGAAATCACTTTTGGCGCAGCCGCGAGGCAATTCCGCAGAGAGGCCAAGTCTCTTGTTCACATCCTTGATTGCCGCGCGATGGTTGCCTGTCTCCGTGGTCTTGGTCGCCCTGATTTCTTTCCCTGCCGCGCCGGCTCTTGCCGCTTCCGGGGACGGAGCAACAGGCAAGGCCGCGGAATCCGCGCAGTTGGCCATCAAGGTGGACCAGGTGGGCTATCCGATAGATGGGCCAAAGGTTGCACTTGTCACTGCGCCCGCGACAGTCTTTGAACTGCGGCGCTCCAGCGACAATAAGGCGGTTTTTCACGGAAAGCTGGGGCCTGCCGAGGCCGACATCTACACCGGCGACCGGGTGCAGGCGGCGGATTTTTCCGCTCTGCGGAAGGCGGGACGCTACTACTTGGCGGTTCCCGGCGTGGGGCGCAGTTGGAACTTCGAGGTCGGCGCAAACGTCTTCGAGCACGCGTATTCCATAGCCATGCGCGGCTTTTACGGGCAGCGCTGCGGAACGGCGGTGGACATGGGCCCGGAGTTTCCCGGCTATGCGCACCCCGCCTGCCACCTGCATGGCGAGTTTCACTCCAGTTCGGGCGCCAGTGGAGAGCGAAACAATATCGGCGGCTGGCACGACGCGGGCGATTACGGCCGCTATATGGTCACCTCCGGCATTAGCGCCGGAACGCTGCTGTGGACCTGGGAGATCTACGGCGAGAAGATCAAGAATATCTCGCTCAATATTCCCGAGTCGGGCAACGGCACGCCGGATATTTTGAATGAGGCGCGCTGGGGCTTGGAGTGGATGCTGAAGATGCAGGACAAGGACGGCGGAGCCTGGCAGAAGCAGACCAGCGCCGGCTTTCCCGGCTTTATCGCCCCGGAGGCGGATACCGAGCCCAGCAAGGTGATCGGCACGGGCGCGGCGCCGTACAAGAGCACCTGCGCGACAGCGGACCTGGCGGCTGTGGCGGCCATCGCGGCGCGGGTTTACCAGCCCTATGACGCGCGGTTTGCCGCGCAAGCTCTGCAAGCGGCGCGGCGCGCCTGGGCGTGGACCGAGAAGTATCCCAATGTCACATTCGAGAATCCGCCGGGCATCAGCACCGGATCCTATGCCGACGCCAACTGCCAGGACGAGCGCCTGTGGGCGGCGGCGGAGCTTTGGCGCACCACCGGCGAGGCGTCCTATCAGAACTTTTTCCTGGCGAGTTATGCCGCCTTTCTTCCCGGCCTGGATTCTCCGCCCACGGCAACCTGGACCGATGTGGGGCAGATGGGGCTGTGGAGTTATGCGCTTTCTCCGCGCCAGGGCGCGGATGCCAAGGCGGTCGCGGCGATCCGCGAGCGCACCCTTGCGGCGGCGCGCGCGATTGTCGAGCGCACTCGACGCAATCCCTACCATGTCAGCCTGAAAGCCACGGATTATGTTTGGGGTTCCAATGGCGTCGCGGCCGCTTACGGCATGACTCTTTTGATGGCCGATGTTATGCGTCCGGATAAGTCGGACAAGGAGTTTGCGGATGCGGCGCGGGATGACCTGCATTATCTTCTGGGGCGCAACGCGTTTTCGCTTTCGTGGGTGACGCAGGTCGGGGAACACCCCTACCTGCACCCGCATCACCGGCCCAGCGCGGCGCGTCCAGCGACGCCCCCCTGGCCGGGGCTGCTCTCCGGCGGCCCGAACAAGGACCGCGAAGACCAGGTGCTGGCGGCGCTGCCGAAGGATTTGCCCCCAGCCAAGGTCTATGCCGATGAATGGGCATCGTACGCGAGCAATGAGATTTGCATTAATTGGCAGGCATCGCTGGTCTTCCTGCTGGCCGGCGAAATGAAATAATGGGCCGCCGGAAGTTATCCGGGAGTTTATTGCTCCGGCGGGGCATCATCAAGCCGGCTTGGTCCGGCGGATAGGTTATACTGCATCTTTCGCGGAGAGCGGAGATAAGATGCCCACGGGCATTAAGGAGTCGTATGCTGCAACTTCACTTCATTGACATCGCCATCATCGTGGCCTACCTGCTGAGCACGGTATTCATAGGCTACTGGGTCTCAAAACGCGCATCGCACAGCATGCAGAATTACTTTCTCGGCGGCAATGCCATGCCCTGGTATATGCTGGGCATCTCCAACGCCTCGGGAATGTTTGATATCAGCGGCACCATGCTGCTGGTCTCCTGGATGTTTGTCTACGGCCTGAAGAGCGTATGGATTCCCTGGCTCTGGCCGACCTTCAACCAGATCTTTCTGATGGTCTATCTCTCCGCATGGCTGCGCCGCTCCAAAGTGATGACTGGCGCGGAGTGGATCAAGACGCGCTTCGGCACCGGGATGGGCGCGCAATTCTCGCACATGATCGTTGTAATTTACGCCTTTGTCAGCATCATCGGGTTCTTCAGCTACGCCTTCAAGGGCATCGGCAAGTTTGCCCAGACCTTTCTGCCCTGGCATCTTTCCGCCAATGAATACGCGCTGATTCTTATTGCCATTACCGCTATCTACGTGATCAAGGGCGGCATGATCAGTGTGGTTATCACCGAGGTTGTGCAGTTCTTCATTCTGTCGATCGCATCCTTTGCCGTGGGCATCATCGCCATGCGCAAGGTGGCGCCGGAGATGCTGCACCGTGTGGTGCCCGCCGGCTGGGACAATATCTTCTTCGGATGGCATTTAGGCCTGGACTGGAGCACGCTGCTTCCCGCCGCCGCCGAGAAGATTCATCAGGACGGCTATGGCCTCTTCGGCTTCTTCGTGATCATGCTGCTCTTCAAGGGCATTCCGATCTCGGGAGCAGGACCGGCGCCGAACTACGATATGCAGCGCGTGCTTTCTGCCAAGAATCCGCGCGAGGCCTCGATGATGAGCGCCTGGGTGAACATCGTGCTCACTCCTCCGCGCTACTTTCTCGTCATCGGGCTCACGGTGCTGGCCGCCGCCTTCTATGGCCCCAACCTTCGCGCCATGGGAACCAACATGGACTTCGAGCTGGTACTGCCATACGCGCTGGGGCGCTTTGTCCCGGTCGGCCTGCTGGGCTTTTTGATCGCCGGCCTGCTGGCGGCTTTCATGTCGAACTTCGCGGCCACCGTCAATGCCGCCCCTCCGTATTTTGTCAATGACATCTACAAGCGCTTCATCAACCCCAACGCCTCGCCCAAGACGTATGTCCGCCTGAGTTATCTGGCCTCCTTTGCGGTGGTGGTGATCGGCGTCCTCATCGGGTGGAACGTGGACTCAGTCAACTCGGTGGTGGTTTGGATCGTCTCCGGATTGTGGGGCGGCTACATGGCGTCCAATGTTCTGAAGTGGTACTGGTGGCGATTCAACGGCTGGGGCTATTTCTGGGGCATGGTCACAGGCATTGCCGCCGCGCTGGCGATGCCGAGAATCGTTCCCCTTCTGCCGGCCGTGCAGCACCTTCTGGACACCTATTCGATCAACATGGAAGTCGTGATCATCTTCCCGCTGGTGGCGGGAATCTCGCTGATCGGCTGTCTGCTTGGCACTTATCTTACCAAGCCGGAGGACGACGCCGTGCTCATGGACTTCTATCGCCGCGTGCGCCCGTGGGGTTTCTGGGGGCCGGTGTTGAAGAAGGTCCTGGCCGAAGATCCCGGCTTCCAGCGCAACACGGACTTCTTCCGCGATATGTTCAATATCGCCGTGGGCATTGTCTGGCAGATGGCCCTGGTGGCGCTGCCCTTGTACATCGTGATTCAGGAGTTCGACCGTGCCGCTATAGCCCTGGCCGTGATTCTGATTACCTCGCTGATTCTCAAGTTCACCTGGTACGACCATTTGAACGAGCGCGAGATGGAGACCGACAAGGAAGCCGCATTGACACGCGACTGAGCTTCTAGCTAGAAGCTGTAGCATACAGACCGCGGCACCTGCCAGAAAGGCTTGGTACGTTGGAGAACCGCTCCAGAACTGCTGTTGTACTCGATCAGCGTGATAGCCACAGGGCAGGCGTGCTGGTCGAGCGCATCTCCTATCATGGATGGCCGGATTGCTATCTGCTCTCGAACGGACGCGTGGAAGCCGTCGTCGTGCCCGCCATTGGCCGCGTGATGCAGTTACGCCTGGCGGGTAAGGCGGACGGCGCCTTCTGGGAGAATCGGGCATTGGACGGCCTGGTGCATGGCCTGGCGGCGGACGAATGGATCAATTTTGGCGGAGACAAGTGCTGGCCCGCTCCGCAATCCGCATGGTTCCGGCAGCAGGGCCGGGAGTGGCCGCCGCCCGTGGCCTTCGATTCGCGATCCGCGCAGGCCGCGGTCACCGAATTCGGCGTGACGCTGACCTCGCCCGTCGATCCCGGTTTCGGCATCCAGATGGTGCGCCATGTGGCATTAGACACCGAGCAACCCATCCTGCGCATCCGGACCATATATAGCAAGCTCTTTGGCCGTGCTCTTCGGGTGGGCATCTGGACCATCACCCAATTGCGGGATCCGAAGCGCGTTGCCGTCCTCCTCGCGGAAAACTCGAACTTTCCGGACGGCTATCTGCGTTTGCTCGCGGTCCAGCCGGCGGAGTTGAAGATCGAAGGGCGGCTGCTGTGGCTCGGACGCCACACAAGCGAGCAGGTCAAGATCGGCACGGATGGCGGCAGCATGGTTTGGGTGGGAGCCAGTTGCGTGCTGCGCATTGACGCGGAGGCCGGGCCGGGAGAGTACCCCGACGGCGGATGCGTCACCGAGGTCTACACCAATCCCGACCCTCTTCCGTACGTCGAATTGGAGGCTTTGGGGCCTTTGCAGGCCATCAACGTCGGCGACCGGACCGAACGGACCACGGCGTACACGCTGACGTCGCGGTCAACTTCCGATCCGGAAGAAGAAGCGCGAAAAATGCTCAGTTCCCTGTGAAAAACGCCCTGAATCGAGCCACGAAGAGATGTCTATCTTATTGAAATAATTGATTTTATGAAAAACATTATATTTTTTTTACTTGCGCGTGAAATCACACTTGACAACGGGATGCTGATTGGCGTGTAATAGCTCCCGGCTCGCGAGAAGCGGTTTTTCTCGACGTGTGCTTAATCGTTTGATTGCTGTAATTCAAGCGTTTAAGCGGAAAGTTCCAAAATGCGGAGAAAGGCGATTTTTCCCCTTCCATTTAACGGAGAAAATCGCAGCTTTCCGGCGTCATTGCGAGAGTCTTTCAGAGCGGGCCTGAGAGTCGTGAAACGGCGTTTTGTGATTCATTTTTTAACGGCTTCATTCCAGATCGCAGATGGAGCACTGTACGATGTACGCAATTCCAACTGAAAACAAACTTGAAAAGGAAGGTCACATGAGACAAGCGAGATACAGGTTCCTTCTGTTGCCGCTGATTTTCGTCCTGGCTTGCGTGGGAGCATTTGCGCAGGCCAATTCCGATCTCACCGGCATCATCACAGACCAGACGGGAGCCGTCGTCGCGGGAGCAACGATCACGCTCACCGATCCGACGACCGGCAGTGAACACGCCACCACCAGCGGCAGCACCGGCTTGTATGACATCGCCGGTTTGAACCCCGGCAACTACAACCTGAAGGTTTCGGCCAAGAACTTCGAGTCCTTCGTGCAGAACGGAATCGTGGTCAACGTTTCCGCGACCTTCCGCGTTGACGTCAAGCTGACCGTCGGCGCCGAAAGCCAGACGATTACTGTCTCAGCCGACGCCTTGACTGTGCAGGCTGACTCCAACGTGGTCAGCACCCTGATCAGTTCCGAAGAGATCACGGAAATCGCCACTGAGAACCGCAACTTCGTTAGCTTGGCAGCTCTCGGCCTGGGCGTCAGCTCGGCTCTGCCGGACAGCAACACCCCCGGCGCCGTGAGTTCCAACTTCACCATCAGCATCAACGGCCTGCGCCAGAGCCACAATATCTGGCTGATCGACGGCGGCGAGTCATCTGACCGCGGCGCCGGCGGCGGCATGCAGATCCAGCCTTCGCAGGACGGCATCGCCGAGTTCACGGTGATGAGCTCCAACTATCCTCCCGACTACGGCATCTCCTCCGGCGCCACCATCAGCCTTTCGCTGAAGTCCGGCACGAAGAAGTTCCATGGCGCGGCATGGGAAGAAAATCGCGCCACCGCTTATGACGCCAACACCTACTTCAACAAGTACGATGGCGGCACCGCCGCGCGGCCGGCGATGCATTACAACATCTATGGCTTCGACATCGGTGGACCGCTCTTTGTTCCCAAGGTCTATAACTCCAACAGGAACAAGACCTTCTTCTTCTGGAACGAAGAATGGCGCAAGACCTCCGGCGTGGCTTCCAGCAACAATCCTACGATCGATCCGGCCGACATTCCCAAGGCTGGAACGCCCCTCGCCTATGTGCTGCCTAAGTATGCTGCGACGGCGGGAATCACCGGCTTGGTGGTTCCGAACGTTCCGCTCACCTCGAGCTACTACATCAATAAGTTAGCGCCGCTGGGCCTCACACCTGACTCTCCTTTCCCGGGCAACACCATTCCTGCTTCGTTGTTCGATCCCAACGCGGTCATCTACCTCAACGCGGGCATTCTTCCCGCGCCGACGGATCCCTCCACGGACTATGCAGTGGCTGCGGTCTCGATTCCGTTCAAAGACCGTGATGACATCGTCCGTATCGATCACAACTTCAATGACAAGTGGGCGATCCTCGGCCACTATATCGGCGACATCCAGAACAACACCACAGCAGGGCCGGAACTGGGCTGGTGCACTTGCGCTTACAACACCCTCACCAGCATCCTGTCCTCTCCGTCCCACAGCGCGGCCATCAAGTTGAGCGGCACCATCACGTCGAACCTCTTGTTGGAAGCCAGCATCAACTACGACGGCAACGGGATCGTGATCGCGCCCAGCGCGAACACCTTCCTTTCATCTGCTAGCGCTCCTTGGACTGTCGCTCCAGTTGTCCCGGCCTATGCCATCACCCGCAAAATCTGGCCTGGAATGTACTGGGGCAGCTCCCTGCCAGCCAACGGTGGTGGAGGTATCGGCGAAGATACATCCACCGAGCCTTATAACAATGCGGCCCAGGACTATACGCCCAAGCTGGACGTCTCGTTCACGGCGGGCAGGCATCAGATGAAGTTCGGCTTGAGCTACAACCGCTACACCAAGAACCAGATGCTCTATGGCGACGAGCAAGGCAGCTATAACTTTGGCCAGTTGTCGAATGACACCCTCATGGATACCCTCATGGGCCTGTCCTCCAGCTACAGCCAAAATCTGGTTGCGCCGATCCGCCACTACGTTAACCAGACTCCTTCGGCGTACGCGTTGGACAACTGGCACGTGACCCCGCGCCTGACCTTGCAAATCGGTCTCCGCTATGACGCCCTGCCGCATTCTTGGGAGCGCCAGAATCTGCTGGGCAACTTTGTTCAGTCCACCTATCAGCGCAATGCGCTTCCCATCTGGGATGCGAGCGGCGCCATCGATCCGGCCAGCCCTGATCTTTACACCTATGCCGGCATCAGTTCGTACATCAACGGCACGCAGATTGCCGGCCAGAATCATGTCCCGGATGGCGTTGTCAACAACGACTACAACACGCTGCAACCTCGCGTCGGCTTCTCAGAAGACCTCTTCGGCAACGGCAAGACCGTTCTCCGCGGCGGCTTTGGAACCTTCTATGAGCGCATGCAGGGCAACGACATCTTCGGCGTGGCCACCAGCGCGCCCTTCGATCCTTCGCTCAACATCGGCGACAACTACTTCAGCACGCCTGGAACGAACTGGAACACGGGCGTATCGATTCTGCCCACGTCTCTGATCTTCGCGGGCGGCGGCGACAGCATCGCCACCACCTACAAGGCTCCCGCCGTGGCCATGTACAGCCTGGGCTTACAGCATGAAGTGGTTCCCTCGATTGTTTGGGTTGTCCAGTACATCGGCAACATCGCGTGGCACCAGAACGTCATCAACAACGCCCTCAATAGCCTGTCGCCCAGCATCGGCAAGGTGAATGTTGCGGCGAAAGGCGCTGTTGCAAACATGGAGGACGCGCGCTGCGTTTCCGGTGATGGCAACGACAAGTATCCTGGGGATGCGGCTTGCAAAGTCGGATTCAACAACTACGGCGGCCAAAACGCCTTCCGTCAGTATCAGGGCTATGCCGGCATCAGCCAGGATCAGAACACCACCAACGGCAACTACAACGGCTTCCAGACCGGCCTTCGCGCCCAGAACAAGTGGGGCCTGAGCGGCGAAATCGATTACACGTATTCGCATGAAATCGATATCACCTCTTACGACCGCACGAATCTCAGTAACCCCTGGTTTCAGAAGTATGACAAGGGTTCGGGCGCGCTCGATCGCCGTCAGATCCTCAGCATCAACTACATCTACAAGCTGCCCATCTTCAACAAGAGCACCGGCGTTCTCCACTCCATCGCCGGCGGATGGGAGATTGCAGGTACCATCCTCGATGAAACCGGCATTCCTCAGAATGTTGGCCTGAGCGCCGGATACGATCCAGTCGGCTTGGATGGCGGTTACTCGAACCGTCCCAATATGACCCCCGGCGGCAAGCTGGCCTACCCCAAGAAAGTGTCGGAATGGTTCGACACCAGCCGCGTCGACAACAACGTTACGCCCTCTTGGGCGGGCGGCACGAACCTGGGCTTCGGCAACTGGGGCAAAGATACGCTGGTCCTACCCGGTCGCGTGAACCTCACCACCTCACTCTACAAATCCTTCCAGATCTATAGGGATGCGCGTTTCGAGCTGCGCTTTGAGTCGTTCAACACAGCCAACCACGCCGAATTCAGCGGGATTAATACTGGATCGGGCGCGCTCAATGCTACGCAGGATCCGCGTAACCTCGAGCTGGGCGGCAAATTCGTGTTCTAACCTCAACCCTCAACCGGGGCGCGGCAGGCAACCCCTGCCGCGCCCCTTTTCTTCAAGCAGACGAATCATTACTGCTATAAAATGGATTAAATCAGGTACAAAAGTGAGACGTGCTCTGCCACAGAGAATCTGCCTCCTGCTGTCGATAACGCTGGCCCTGGCCGCTGCCCACTCGGCAGGACAGGCCGCCGGCAACACAGCGAGCCAGCGTCAGAATGCGCTGGCCCTGGAGCAGCAAGGCAAGAATGTTGAGGCGGAGACCGCATGGCGCCTCTACCTGAAGTCTGATCCCTCGAACCCGGAGCCTTACGCTCACCTCGGACTTCTGGAAGCGCGCCAGGAACACTATGCGGAGGCGGCGCCGCTCTATCGCAAGGCATTGGCGCTGAATCCGGCGATTCCCGGCCTGCGGTTGAATCTTGGCCTTGCGCTCTTCAAGGGCGGCGAACTGAAGCAGGCCATTGTGGAATTTCAATTGCTGCTCAAAAGCCAGGAGCCGGCATCCGCCGGGGGCCAGCGCCTGACGATCCTCATCGGGATGGCCCACTATGGGCTGGCCGAATACGCCGAGGCGGTTCCATATCTTCAGCAGGCTGCCGCGCGCGACACGCGGAATCTGCCCTTGCGGCTGGCCCTGGCGCACAGTTGCCTGTGGTCCGGGCAGTACCAATGCGTTGTGAATACCAATCATGAGATTTTGTCGCTGGATGCGGAGTCCGCAGAGGCCGATATGCTGGCCGGCGAGGCGCTGGACGAAATGAAAGACAGAAACGGCGCGATCGAGCAGTTTCGCGCCGCGATCAAGGTCAATCCCAAGACGCCCGACGTGCACTTCAGCCTGGGCTACGTGCTGTGGATCCTCAAGCAATACCCCGAGGCGGCGAGCGAGTTTCAGGCCGAGCTGGACAACAACCCGAATCACGCTCAGGCCATGACCTATCTGGCGGACGTGGATCTGCAAATGGGCCATGACGAAGCCACCCTTCCGCTCCTGGAGAAGGCCGTAAAACTCAACTCTGAACTGGAACTGGCTCATCTTGACCTGGGCATACTCTACGCCGGCGCGGGCCGCCAGGACGAGGCCCTGCGGGAGATGAAGGAAGCCGAGCGGCTGGACCCGGAGGACGTGAACGTTCACTGGCGGCTGGGACGGCTCTACCGGACGATGGGCAAAAAAGACGAGGCCAAAGCCGAGTTCGACAAAGCCAACCAGGTCAACAAGGCGGCCGATCAAGCGCTCTTAGACAAGATCAATAATTCGCGCGCCCATCCGCCCCAGGCGCAGCCGCTGGCGCCGGAGTCGCCGGAAAAGTAGGCGATGGAAGAGATGAGTTACAAAGGGCGGGGGATTTGATAGTTTCTTTGGTGTTTATGTAAGAGGATTGTATGGCCAGGCGAACGAAATCAGCGGCCAATCCGCAACCCGCGCGACCCGTCAGTCTGCGCTCTCTGGGCGCGTATCTGAATCTCTCTCCAGCCACCATTTCACTGGTGCTGAATAACGCTCCCGGCGTGCGCTCGATTCCCCAGGAAACCAGGGACCGGGTGACCGAGGCGGCCGCGAAATTTGACTATCGGCCCAGCTTCTTCGCGCGCTCGCTGCGCAAACGCCAGACCTTCACCGTCGGCGTGCTGGTGCCGGATCTGAACGACCACTATGCCGCGCAGGTGATCGCGGGAGTCGAGGAGTTCCTGGTCGAGGAAGGTTACCTCTATTTCACCGCCAGCCATCGCGGCAAGCCAGAACTGCTGGAGGAGTATGCGAGTCTGCTCATGGACCGCTCGGTGGAAGGGTTTATCTTGATCGACACCGTGCTGGAGCGCAGCATGAAGCTGCCGGTCGTGGCGGTTGCGGGCCATCGCCGGATCAAGGGTGTGACCAACGTGGTCCTCGATCAACGCCGCGCCGCGGAGCTGGCCCTGCATCACCTCTATGATCTGGGGCACCGCAAAATCGCCTTCATCCGCGGTGGCAGCCATAGCGCCGACGCCGACGAACGCTGGCAGTGCCTGATGGAGGTGGCACGGGAGCTGAAGATCGCGCTTCCGCCGGAGTTGGCCGTGCAGATCCAGTTGCGCGTTTCCACCCCGGAGCTGGGATATGGACCGGCCCATGAACTCCTCAGCCGCGGCGGCGAATTCACGTCCATTGTCTGCTACAACGATGAGGCCGCCTTCGGAGCGATCCGCGCCTGCAAGGATCATGGCCTGCGGGTGCCGGAAGATGTCTCCGTGGTGGGCTTCGACGATATCCGCAGCGCGGCCTTCTTCAATCCCAGCCTGACCACCATTCGTCAGCCTCTCAACCAGATGGGGATCGAGGCCGCGCGCATCCTCTTGCAGCGGATTCGCGGCCAGGAGGCCATCCCGGATACGGTGTCCATCCTGCCCGAACTGGTGATTCGCGAATCGACCGTCGCACCCCATTCCCGTCGCGCCCGCGGGAAGCAGAGCTGAGTCAGCTACGCTTCGATGGACATCATCCGGAGCAGCCTAACCCGCGTCGGCGAGTTACACCAGTAATGAACCCGCTAACTTGCTAACTCGCTATCACCGCGAAGCGGTGGCTAACTTGCTAAATGGTTAACCAGTTCCCACGTATTTTGGCGAAAGGTGGCCTCTCACTTGGTCAGTGCATCGGCCGCATTCGCCGCCAGAATCCAGTCGCTGGTGACGCTGACAGTGTATTCGTTCTCAAACCAAAGAAAGCCGAAGTCGTCGATGCACTCCGGAAAGTCCGGCTTGATCACGATATAGCCCGGAATCATGCCGCCTGGAATGAAGGTTCCGTCGGCGCGGTTATTTCCGTAGGCTTTCAACTTGGAAACCGTCCCGACCGAAGAGATATACGAGGTGCTCGACACCGGATGCGTGCCCAGCAGGTAGTTGGCCGCCCGCAGCGTATACTCCGGACCCACAATCTGCGGGAATGCCTTGTGCAGGAAGTACATCCGCGAGCCAAATGCGGCCACCTGGCTGGATCCGCCCCAGGTGCCAAGGCTGGGCGGAACTCCGAAGGGAGTCTTGGCCAGTTCGGCATCCAGCTCGGTCTTGTAGATTTTGACAGCCTCTTCCAACTGCTGCTTGAAATCGGCATCCATATAGGGAAGAGCCAGAGCGGCCATCCAACCGCCGAACTCGAAGTGCTGGCGCACGGTGGGGAAGAGCTCTCGGACCCGCGATTTGTACGGCTCGCCGCCATCGGTGGCGATCAACAACTGCACTGCGGCCCTCCACTCGCCGAGCGCCGCCATTCCCGGCGGTCCGTAGAAAGATCGTAGGCTGGGCGTCGGATGCGCGTGTTCCTCATCCCACAACTTGACGGCGGTCTCCAGGCACTCCTTGGCGAGCGGGTCGTCCCAGCCCTTCAGCGTTCGGGATGCGGAGGCCAGCGCCGCTGCCGCGCCGTATTGCAGGAACGGCATCTTGGTGGTGAAGGCCCAGCGGTCATCCGGCTTGCCGGAGTAGTTGCCGTCGATCTCGTTGGGACCGAGCTTGTCGGAATAGATGCGCTCATCCGTTATGGAAGCAGCGTCGCCGAGGTGCGTATACTCGCGCAGATTAGGCTCAATCATGCCCATGAACGGATGGCCGACGGCCTTGTACTGGGCCAGTATCTGCAGCACGCCGTGCTTGACCTGCTGCACGGCATCCGGAACGCCGTCCGGCCGGTGCATTTCGACTGTACGGGCGGTCTCGTCCACCGAGAGTTCGTCCCACTTCAGCCCGAACTCTTTGTAGGCCAGGGAGAGGTTCTCAATGACCGCGTATTGGCTGGGGGCAATGTTGTCGTAATCGCCGGCGTCGAACCAGCCGCCTACATTCAATCCGGGGATGTGTTCGCCCGGCTTGTAGGGCGAATCGAGGTTCGGGCCCGTCGAGTAGCCGTCGAAATGCTGAGTATTCGGCGGCGCCTGGCGGGCATCGTCCATGTGCGAGACGCCGTGCCAGAGCCGGTAGCCCTCGCGCACCGAGACGTGGTCCATCTCGACGGCCAGAAACCCATCCATGCTGGATTGCCAGGTCCGGCTGTACACGTCCCTGGCGATGGGAAACAGATCGGTTCGCTGGCCCGCGTACTCGATCGCATACAAGCCGGGTTCATTCACCGTGGAGAAATCGAAGTTCGCATAGTGGTAGCGCAGCCACGGCGTGGGCGCGGTGATCGGCCCCTCGAAGACCTGCCGATAGGAGCCGTCCGCGTCCAGGCGAACCACCTTCGCCGTCTTCGGCGCATCGAAATTCGGATCGAGCTCGATCACCGCGACCTTCGGGAAGTTAGGTGGATAGCCGGCCTGGCTGTGCGCGACCATCGGCGGCCGCGTCCAATTCGGAATCAGGTCAGGATGAATATGCCAGACGACCGCGCCCTCGGTTTTGCCCGACGGAATCAGCGAACGCAGCACGAACCAGCCATTCTGCGCGCGGTTGCGGCCGTCGTACAGCGAGACGGGAGCGGTTTCGGAGCTGACATTGACGCGGTAGAGCGGCTCCTCCGCCGCCAGCGTAATGCTGCCTCCAGTGACCAGCGGAAGCGGCTGCGTGTAGCCCTTCGCCTGATCCCATTCATCCTGGTAGGGCAGCTTCTTCGGATCGTCGGCCGGCGGCAGCACCTGTTGCATCGGATCCTGCGGACTGCGCGGAATCACGCCGAAGTGCTTGCCGTCCACCGCAAAGCTCTTGTCCACATAGATCGACGGCAGAAACTCCAGATTGAAGCCCGCGCGCCCGGCCAGCTTCTCCGGCAGAGGCTTGTCCAGGTTGATGCTCACCCGCACGCCGCCCGGCTCCGCGGTAACCTCCAGGGTGTAGTCCATCTGGTAGGCAGGGAAGGAGAGATCGGCCGTCAGGCGATTGTGCTCCTTGTCGGCGCTGTGGCCCTTGAGCTTGGCCACCAGATCCCACTGCTCCGGTGTGGGCATCAGGCGCACGTCGCCGTTGGTGGCGATGCGCTGGCCGTGGAGGATCATCTGCATCGCGGCGTTCTTCTCATCGACGAAGACCGGGTGATAGGTGTTCTGGTAGAGCATCACGCTGAAGCCCTGCGTATCCAGATAGCCGCTATCGGTCACCTTCATCTGAGCGCCGGCGAAGGACGCGGGCAATGCAAAAAGCAGGGCGGCAAACAATAGAGCCATCGGCCTCATCGACAATGAACGAAGGTACATAGAGTTGGGTATCCGATCCTTTTTGTGTTGCGTACTTATGGTTGCATTTGCACGCGCATAACCGAGCGCGCCTGCGCACGACGGCGAATGATTCTCCAATGAGAAGGACGGACGGACGATTTTTATAGTTTCGATCGAGCGCAAATGATGCTGCGCGGCCTACTTCTGGATTCGACTCACGTCGCGCACCGCGCCGCGCGACGCGCTGGTGGTCATCGCGGCATAGGCTTGCAACGCCTGCGAAACCTTGCGGTTGCGCGTGGCGGGCTTCCATGCGGCAGCGCCCTTGGCCTCCACGGCCTTGCGCCGGGCGTGCAATTGCTCGTCCGAGAGAGCTGCACGCAGAATGCGCCGGGGAATATCGATCTCGATGGTGTCGCCTTCTTCCACCAGCGCCAGCGAGCCGCCCTCTGCAGCTTCCGGAGAAATATGCCCAATACAAAGTCCTGAGGAACCGCCGGAGAAGCGGCCATCTGTAATCAGCGCGCAAGCCTTTCCCAACCCCTTCGATTTCAGATAGCTGGTCGGATAGAGCATCTCCTGCATCCCCGGACCGCCTCTTGGCCCTTCGTAGCGGATCAGCACCACATCACCGGGAAGTACCTTGTCGCCCAGAATCGCCTCCACCGCCGAGTCCTGGCTCTCGAAGATGCGCGCCGGTCCCGTGAAGGTCAGGTGCGCCGGATCGACGCCCGCCGTCTTCACAATGCAGCCCTCCTCGGCAATGTTGCCGAAGAGAACGGCCAGCCCGCCGTCCTTGCTGAAGGCGTGCTCCAGATCGCGGATCACGCCGCCGGCGCGATCCACGTCCAGCTCATCATAACGGGCGCTTTGGCTGAAGGCCTCGGTAGTGCGCACGCCGCCCGGAGCGGCGCGATAGAACTCGGCAATCGCGGCTGTTGGCGCGCCTTTCACATCCAGCTTGTCGATGGCTTCGCCGATCGTCGCCGCATGAACGGTGTGCGCGGAGCGATGCAGCAGTCCGGCGCGATCCAGCTCGGCAAGTATGGCGAAGATTCCGCCGGCGCGATGCACATCTTCCAGATGCACGCTGGGCGCGGAAGGGGCCACCTTGCAAAGATTGGGAACGCGGCGCGAGAGGCGGTCGATGTCGGCCATCGTAAAGGGCGTCTCGCCCTCCTGCGCCACCGCCAGCAGATGCAGAACCGTGTTCGTCGAGCCGCCCATCGCGATGTCCAGCGTCATGGCATTCTCGAAGGCCTCAAAGCTCGCGATCGAGCGCGGCAGCACGCTTTCGTCGCCCTGCTCGTAGTAGCGCTTGGCCAGATCGACGATGGTCCGCCCCGCACGCAGGAAGATTTCCTTGCGGTCGCTGTGCGTGGCCAGCACGGTTCCGTTTCCCGGCAGCCCCAGGCCCAAAGCCTCGACTAGGCAGTTCATCGAATTCGCCGTAAACATTCCCGAACACGAGCCGCAGGTGGGGCAGGCCGAGCGCTCGTACTCCTCCACATCCGCGTCGCTCACCTTGGGATCGCCGGCCACGATCATCGCGTCGATCAGGTCCACGGCCTTGACGATATTGCCGCTCAGCTTGACCTTGCCCGCCTCCATCGGCCCGCCGGAGACGAAGACCACNNTTGGAGATGCACACCAGCGCATCGGCGCAATGGGCATTGACCATGTACTCCACCGAATCGGCGATCAGCTCGCGCGAGGGCAGGCTGTAGAGCATTCCGTCGTGGCCCATGGCGATGCCGTCGTCAATCGCAATGGTATTGAACTCCTTGGCAACGCCGCCGACGCGCTCAATCTCCCGCGCGACCAGTTGGCCCAGGTCCTTCAGATGGACGTGGCCGGGAACAAACTGAGTGAAGGAGTTGGCAACGGCGATGATGGGCTTGCCGAAGTCGCCGTCCTGCATCCCGGTGGCGCGCCAAAGGCTGCGCGCTCCGGCCATATTGCGTCCATGCGTCGTGGTTCGTGAGCGATAAACTGGCATGACCGCATTTTACCGCGAGCGGCGCCGGTCCCGCTTGAAGCTCACCGGAAGTAGCGGACGGCCCAGCTCTGAAAACCAATAAATCTGAGTGGCCCAGGTCTCAAAGTCGAGACCTGGGCCACCCAATCATCGTGGTAGATTGAGATTTGGGCCACCCGCCCAGGGCAAAGGGAGTTACCGCATGGAGATGGACCACTACGACATCGTCCCCCAGTAGTAGCCGACAAAATCCTGGCCAACGCCAAGCGGCCCGTGGAGGAAGAGGAAGAATAGGCTGAATACCCATAGGAAATCTGTTCCATGCCTTGATGATTCAAGGCATGGAACGGCGATGGGTTACTGGATTAGAAGATGAAAGGTAACGAAACGATTACTCAACCGGGGCATGGGGCGGTATTGCCCAGAGGTTGAATTTATCATGAAGCTCCGTTCTGATTTTTTCCTTACGACCGAGATCAGGAATAGTATTTGCTGACGATTCAAGTCCGTAAATGGAACTGTGCGCTCGGTTGTCGCTTTGCCCTTCAACATTTTGAATAGGCTCATGCAAAACCGTCAATTCACTGATCTCTCTAACCCGTCCAACGATCATTTTAAGTACCGCGAACCGTTCGGGGCCTCCCTGTCGTGAACGGGTCTCGGCAGCCGTGCTGTATTTGTCCCAGTCTGTTGAAATCGACCCTTTGTTTTCTCGGAAAACTCCCGGGATGATGTTAAGGTCGGCAGGTCTCAGCCACGCTACAGGAACCCTGTAAAACAAGGAGTCTTGGTCAGGAATTTCTTCAATAGGCCATGCGTCCATTGTTAGTCTGCCAGCCAAAAAACTAGTTCCGCCCTCGCATCTGAGGGATCAAATCTTCCGGATATTTCGCTCTTTGGCTTCTTTCCGTAGTAATTTGCAATACTTTCGCCTGCTGGGAAATTAATCAATAACGTGCGATCACACTTCTCCCAGAACAAATCAATACTTCCATGGTCGGCCGGTCCAATTTGTGGCACACCTATACCGACAATGCTGGATGAGTGCGCGTGTATCATGAGTCTTTGCAGAAACGAGGTCGCACGAAATAGAGTTTGATCTGAATAGGGAACGAAATCGTCATCATTGCAATCGTTTTCGATACTCAGAATAAAAGTTGCGGCCTTAATCTCCTTCTCCATTGCATTCCATTCATGTTCAGAAGGCGACAAATAATGCCTAGAAATAGATGTGATTTTTGCAAAATCATGGCCTAATAAATCGTTTCCTCGGCGCACAAATCTCGTCGGCTCATCCTTCTGTGGATTGAGTCCTTAAAGTTCTG
>PLPA01000083.1 GCA_003159355.1 Acidobacteriaceae bacterium
GTGACTCGGGCAAGAAGTATCAGCCCGAAGAAGATGTACGCGAGAATGCCGGTGACAGCCAGCGGCCCGAGAGTGCGACGGAACCAGCGTTGCGTTGGCGCCGCGATTCGCCTCGGCGGCAACGCAAACTGGAGTGCATTTTGGGCGGGGCACGCCGCCACGCAGACCATGCACGCGCTGCATTCCGCCGACCGGATCTGCATCAGGCGGTCCACCGGCAAACCAGCCGGGCAGGCACGCGCGCACTTCCCGCAATCGATGCAGGCCTCAGCGTCGCGGCGGATCTTGGCCGGACTCAGCAGCGAGACCAATCCCATCAGCGCGCCGTATGGACAGAGATACCGGCACCAGAAGTTTTCTACCAGCATTGAGCCGAGAACGAGCAGAGCAATGACGATGGCCGCTGTCAGCCCCATCTCACGAAAGAAATTCAGCATTTTCACGTCCGCGACCAGGCCATAGGGCGTGACCATGAAACTCTCTAACGCCTCGGCGGACATCGCGCCGATGACGAAGACAAAGAATCCGAGCAACAAGTACTTCAAGCCGCGCAGCGGAAGGTCGGCCCAGCGGGGCAGTCGCAAATTGCGCCCGAAGATTCTGCGGCCCAGCTTCCATAGAAGTTCCGAAAACGTTCCCACCGGGCAGAGCCACGCGCAGAAGGCCTTCTTCAGCAGGAGGCTCATCAGCAGAAAGGCCAAAAACAATACCATGGCCGCCGGATGAATTGCCGGCACGCGCCCGGTAAGCAGGAAATACTTGGAGTTCATCAGGCCGGCGATGGGTAGCCAGCCTTCGACGCCGGCAGGTCGCGGGACGTAGAGAGTGCTGCCTCCGCGCTCAAAATAGCGGACCCACAGGATGAACTGTATGCCGATCAAGCCGTTCAAAACCATAAACAGACCTTGCATACAATGCCGGATGCGTTGCGAACGGTCCGGCGCTAAACGGCGATTGAGCTTCTTGCCTCTTCCGTCTAAGCAGTTCCCGTCTACCGCTTGAGTGTCCTTGGTCTCTATTTCCATCTAAGCCAAAAAGTAGCGCAGGGACGGAGAGCGAACAATGACTTTGGTCACAGGAGTATCGAAAGGGCGCCTTTCACTCCTCGTCCTAGCGGAGTCGATGCCTTTCGAGAAGAGGTGACACGCAGATGCACGAAACAGGCTCTGCCCAAATGAAATGCTTGACAGTCCTTCACCTGACGGTCGAATTGAACTGGGTTCTGTCCCTTGGTTCCCAGGCTCCGTGTTCGGGCTGCGGGGGGCGCCGCCCAGAGGCCGCAACACGCTTGGATTTTGGCGCCGAGTCGTCGGAATTGGGGCCAAATATCTGTCGAGAACGTCATTTCATTTGCGACTTGCACCGACCGACGTGTGAAATACTGCAAGAAGGATTCAGAGCGCTTCTCATTTGCAGTGATTTGCCTCAGTATAATTCTGCAATTGTACCCCAAAAACCACTTACTGGATCAGCTCCACGCCCGTTCGACGAAGACATGATCGCGGCAGGCAGCTTCGGGAGAGACAGCGGTCTCCAACTCTATCAGTTTGCGTGGATATTCCTCGATTACGTCCGAATGCAATATCTTGGGGTTACTGAATCAAGCAGATACCTTCCTAATCAGTATTCAGGGTCACCGCTTCCTCGCGGTGCTTGCGCGCCGCTGAATAGTCGCCCGCCTTGCGCTTCAGGAATCCGTTCATAACGAGAAGATCGGCGTCATGAGCCTGTGTAGCCCCTGAGGGAAGCATATGCACGAACGCCGGTTTCGCTCTTGTGCCGCGCCGCAGAGAAAGATACTTGAAAAGAAGGCTCCCCATTCCTTGACCTGCGGTGATACTCTGCTTGCATGGATTTCGCCAACGAGCGGATTCCATGGCGGCAGCAGCGCCCTTCCGGCGTGGCTTCCGAGCGGGGGAATTTGCGCTGCCCTTCTAGCTGCCGCCTCAGCGACTGCGAGCCTTGGATAGGAACATGGATATTGAGATCGTTGTAATCGGCGAGCCGAGCAAGTGGGTCTTGAATCAATCACGCATTCGCATCGGACAGGATCCGAAGTGCGAAGTTTGCCTGCCGGACGGAAAGTATCCCACGGTCTCCGGCGAACATCTGGCGCTGGATACGGCGGATGGCGCGGTCAAACTGGTCAAGGGGATGCGAGCGGGCGTTGAGACCTTCCTGAATGGCCATCCTGCCGGCGACGGCGCCACGATCCGCTCCGGCGATGTGCTGCGTTTGGGCGCGGGAGGGCCGGAACTGCGCATTCGCCTGCTGGAGCAGGCGGCCAGGTCCACGGTTTATGAGCCCACGCGTATTATGAATCAATCCGCCCAGACCTCGTATGAGCCCACACGCATTATGAATGAGCAATCGCGCACCACGCATGAGCCTACCCGCGTCATAAGTGAGCAGTCACGCACCACGCATGAACCTACACGCGTGATCTCCAGCCCGGCAGCAGCGGCTATTCCCGCCGCATCGCCACCGGCGGCAGGCGCGGCGGCAAGACCGAGCTACACAACCCAGCCCGCCCGCGGGGTCTCCTCCAGCCCCTATACTACTTCCGCATCGGTGGCCTCGCCGCGGCGCGCGGATACGGTGATGAGTTCCGGTGGAACGCAAGCAGGATACGGACAACTTCGCGGCCAGGAGTCCTCGGGACAAGCCAGTGCCGCGCAACCGGCCGCGACGCGCGCGGCGGAAGGTGAAAATATGCAAACCCTCGAAGGCAAGCTGAATACGCTGCGGATCATTCTGGTGGCAAATCTGGTGGTTTTATTGGCCCTCTTCACTTATGCCTATCTACAGGCCCAGGAACTTGCGCAGACTCACAAGGATTTGCAGGCATTGCGGGTGCAGGCGCAGTCGGCTGTCGGCGCTCTCACACCCTCGCTCGATGCCCGGCTGAATGTCTTTGAGAAGCGCATGGACATGATGGATGAGAAGGTCGCTACTGCCCAGGACCACTTGGTCAAGGGCATGGATGCGCAAGCCAAGATCGCCGAGGATCACATGGCTCAGCGCATGAACGCGGAGATTCCCGCCATGCTGGACAAGTATGTGAACCAGAAGATGGTGGAGCTGAAGCACTAAGGCGGCTGTGAGTGATGCCGGCGTTTTGACAGAGCGCGGCTTGAGCCGCGCCACGAATGGCGGTTGTGCTGTTCAAACTGATGCAGGGTTTCCCTAGCTGCGGAAGCGGGAGATCAGGCTTGTCTGCGCGGCCTTTCTTTGCGTGTTCTGCCAATCGAGCTTCCTATCCGGGCTGGCGTAATCGAGGATGCTGAAGACATTCTGAAGCAACTGTCCCGCGCCCTCCCGGTTGTGGTCACGCAACAGTGATTTGGCTTCGTTGATGGCGTCTCCGACCACCCGGTCGGCAACGGTCCGTCCCCGGGCGCGAAAGGCCTCTCCTATCGGCCCGAAGAGGGAGGCATTTGCGGAAGCCGCCATGGCGCTCCGCATCACCGCTTCGCCCGCGGGAAGGTCGCTCTCCAGCCCCGCATACGCTCGGCCCACCGTCCGGAAGAGAGTCTGCGTGTGTTCTTCCTCGAGCGCCGCAAGAGAGGTTTGCACACGCGGTGAACGCTGAACGGGCTGCGGCTGCGCCTTCAGAAACTCCAGAGCCTCGTCCTGCTTGCCCGCCTGAACCAGGAGCACAGCCGAAGCCAATACGGCTTCGATCTGCTGGCGCAGCGAGTCGCGGCTGGCCGACGCCTGGTCGAGGAGCATATGCAGAGCTGTGTCGTCGGTCTGCTGAAGCGCATCTTCCAGAAAATTGATCGCGTCATCATAGGCCGCATCGCTCATCAAAGACTGAGCTTGGGCAAGCTTGTTGCGGAGCTGCTCCTGGCGCCGGTACTCCACCTCTTCGGCCCGGGCAAAATCCAGCAAAGAAAGGATTTCGCCGGTGGCGATGCCCTCGGTCTGGCACAGCTCGAGAACGCGAACCGCCTCGGAATACTGTTGTTTCTCCAGCGACTCGCGGGCCTTGGCCACGTAATCGGCGCGGCGCTCTTCGACGCTTTGCTGTCTGAACCGCTCCGCCAGCAGCGCCTCCAGGCTCAGCAGCCGCTCCTCGCCGGGCAGCCGCAGCCGCGCCTTGCGAACCAGCTCCAGCGCCTCGCGAGGACGAAGGTTGCGGCAGGCCTGGACAGTCTCGTCCACCAAAAAGCGATTCTCATATTCCTTGACCTGGCGTTCCACCTGGGTGTTGAGCCGATACAGCGAGGCTTCGGTGGGCATAGCAGCCATCGCCTGCTGAATGGACTGGGCAGCCTGCTGAAGCTGCTCATAGCTGACGGCCTGGGCAACTTCCTCCTCCAGCTTGACGACCGCCTCCCGGCGCCGGATTTGCTCCAGCCCGGTATTGGCGTCCCCCATCAGAAGCGGCAGCTCGGGGTTGGTAGGATCGACCTCCTCAATCTGCTTGAGCAGCTCGAGGGCTTCGTTATAGTGGCGGAAGCTGATCTCGCCGCGCGCGGAATCCAGCAGCGCCTTGGCCTGGGAGTGGCGCTGGGCCTGTTCCGCCTCTTTGGTAAGAACGTTGCTGAGGGCGACGATCCGGGGATTGGTTTTATCGACTTTGAGCGCCTTCTGCGCCGCAGCGATCGCTGACTTGAAGTCGCCCTTGCGCCGCGCGGTCTCCGCCTGCTGCACAAACTCGTTGATCTGATCCTGCTTTTCCTTCTCCTTTTGCGCCCTCTCCCGCAGCTTCACCAGCTCGGGATTCGAGGCATCCAGCTCCAGGCCGCTGTCCAGCATGGAAAGGCTCTGGTCGAAGCGGTTGTGACTGATGGCGTCTTCGGCCTGCAAGCGAATCTGCTGAATCTTTTCATCGCGCTGGCGCTGGGTGAGCTGGCGCTGAATCTCGGCCAGCAGCCCCTTGGCCTCGGCGTGCTTGGCGTCGATCTTCAGCAGTTGGTGGAGCGTCGTACGCGCGCGCGTGAAGTCCTCGCCCTCAATCAGGCGCTTGGCCTCGGGCAGCAGCTCCAGAACCTCCTCCTGCCTCAATTCCACAATCACCGCGCTCAGATCGGCGGCCATCTCCTCGGCCGTCGAGTAGCGATCATCCAGGGATTTGGCCAGGGCGCGGTCCACGATCAGTTCCAGGGAGGCGGGCAGGTCCTGGCGGATGCTGCTCAGCCGGGGAGCCGGATCATTCAGAATCTTGTTCATCAGCACGCTGTCCGCGCCGGTGAAGGGAAGCTGTCCTGCCACCAATTGAAATAGAACCACGCCCGCGGCGAAGATGTCCGAGCGGCCATCGATGTTCTCGTTGCGCAACCGCTCCGGCGCCATGTAGGGCACCGTGCCGATCAGGTTGCCGGTCCGGGTCAGGCTCTGATCCCCTTCGCGCTTTTCCAGGCGGGCAATGCCGAAGTCCAGCAGCTTGGCCGTGCCGTCCGGCTGCACAAAGATATTCGCCGGCTTGACGTCGCGATGGATGACGTTGTTGCGATGGGCATAACCGAGCGCATCGCAAACTTCCTTCAGGACGCCCAGCCGGTCGGCCATGGAAAGCTGCGAGTCAGAGCGGATCAGCTTATCGAGGGGTTCGCCCGCAACCCGCTCCATCACAATGTATGGGGTTCCGTTGTCGTCCCCCAGGTCGTAGACGATGACGATGTTGGGGTGGTTGAGCCGTCCCGTTCTGCGGCCTTCCTCGTAGAAGCGGGCCAGCATATTGTCGTCGCCCGCAAAGCCCTGGGTCAGCGTCTTGATCGCCACCTCGCGGCCGATCTGCTTGTCGATGCCGCGATAGACGACACCCATGCCTCCGCGCCCCAGCACGTCGATAATCTCGTACTTGCCGATGTGGGTTTTTTCTTCGCCCTGCTTGTTCCCCGGGGAATCCACGTTCTCGCCCTGCCTCTCGCCTGCTACAAGCCACAACTGCGCCGCGCGCTACGGCGTGTCGTCCGCCTTTGGCTGCATATTGAAATTGGTCATCAGAAATTGCTTGGCGTGGACACGCTCCATCGAGTTGTTCTCTTTCGTCAGGTTCAAGAACCGCATATAAGATTCGCCGGCGCCGTCCAGATCGTCTTCTTTCTCTCTGCCGCTGGCTTTTTGGTAAATCGTCGCTGGCAGCGCTTCCACTTTCTTGCGTACCGCCGCGATCAGCTCATCGCGCGCCGAGTTTTCCAGAGCGGTCATGAAACCCGCTGGATCGGTGAGGGTCCCGGTGCTCTTGATCCCCATCGTGTCCTCCGACTTCACGTCTTCAAGCAGAATGTCTTTCTTGTGCTCCTCGCGGGTAATGGGCACAAGGTTGGTTCTCTGCTCGCTGAGCGAATCGCCGATGCGGAACTGCAACTGAATCACTCCGGTGATATTGATGATCTTCTTGTGGTAGGTATAGGGCCGGATGATGTCCTTGGTCACGGTCCTGGAGGTTGAGTCGAGCACCTCATGGGCGGCCTGGACCTTCTTCTGGGCCACCTCGACGTCCCGATTCGCCTCCTTGATCTTGCCACCCTTCTTGCTCGCCTCCGCGCCTTCCAGACGGGCCTGGGCCGTCTTCAGCTCCTCCTGTACGTTCTCATACGCCCGATTGGCCTTGTTCCACACGTCGCTGGGAATCTGCTCCTCCCCGGAGCGGTACTCCGACTCCTGCGGCTCGATAGTGGGAACCACCGACAGATGGTGGTCCAGCACGTCGCCGGCCAGCTCAAAGTCCGGCTCCACCGCGGTGGTTTCGCCCGCGCGCACCACCTTGACCGGAACTCCCGAACTTTCCAGGCCGGTAATAATCGCGTTTTCCAATTGTCCGGCCACGCCCTGGCTGTCGCGCGACGAGGTCTGATCGCGGAACTGGACCCGAATCGACAGTTTGGAGCGCATCGCATGGGCCGGAGAGGCCGCCACCAGCGCATCGCGCACCGCATCCAGGTTGCCAGCCTTGTACTGGCGGGCTTCTTGCAGGTATGCCCAGCCAATCTCCGTGCCCGAACCGCCCGGCTTGGCCAAATAATGTTTCGCCTGTTCGACAAGATAGGCGCTCAGTTCATTTCCATCCAGGTCCAGCTTGTCCTTGTAGGTTTCGTTTTCGCTGAGCCGATAGGCATTCTGCAGGTCTGTGTAGGCCTTCTCGATCCCAACCTCGTCGGCCAGCCCGCGAATCGGGCTGTGCGCCTGATGCAGGTTCTTCGCCTCCATGGCCGCGCTCTGCACATAGGCCGGCTCCAGCGTCTTCATATCGTCGGCAACCAGCGCCTGCTGGGTGGCCGGCAAGTTGGCCAGCACCTCATAGGCCCGGAGCATATTGTGCTGCGCCTGGAAGTCCTTGCTGCTGCCTAGCGCCTTCACGGCAGCCGCCTTGTCCTGGAAGATCACCAACTGCTTCTGGGCGTTCTTCTGGGAGTCCCGCGCCTCGGAGGTGTCCTTGATGCCACCGGCTTTCTCGAACTCCTTGATGGCGCCTTTCCAGTCCTCGCTCTGTTCCAGCTTGTTGCCCAGCTCCAGGTGGTAGCCGTAAGCCGCATCCACCACCGCCGCCACGCGCGCCTCTTCCTCGGCAAACGCGCGATAGGGAAGAATGAATGTGTAAGCCTGGTCGAACTGCTTCGCGGTGACCGCGGAGTCCGCCGATTGCATCGCCGACTCGAACGTGTTGCTGTCCTGCAACACATCTCCCGTCATCGCCTGGCCCTGCGGGAAGAACGAATCAATCCCCGCCACAATGTCACTGAATTTCCGCGCATTCTGCAAGTGGGCATAGCCGGGCGTGCGCGCAGCCAATGCGGCGCGGTAGGCGTCCAGTTCGCCGCGTCCCAGATCAACGATGGCGGAAAGCCGGCTGCTAATCTCCTTGTCGAGATGCGTGACCGAGGCCAGGTCCGGCGCCAGGCTGCGCGCCTTGTCCGCCTTGGCCTTGGCGGTCTTCAGTTCGGAATAGATGGGCAATACAGCCGCCACGGACTTGTCGTAGGCCTGGACAGCAGCCTCGCCCACAGCGACAAATTGCGACGCCAGGGCGCGTTTCGCCTCCGTATTGTGCTGCGAAGCCGGATACTTGGAAATATAGGCTTGCCAGCCGTCCATATCGGAGGCCCTTTGCGCGCGCAGGAATTCGGCCAGATCCATATTGGGAGCGGCCACAAAGAGCAGCTTCACCCCCTTCTTGAGAGGAGGCGCATACAACGGAGTTCCGTTCCCAACGCCGATCGGGCTTCCCTGCAAGAGGGCTTGATCGGCCAGCCCGGAGAGCGAATAAGCAGCGCCATGCTCGAACTTCGCGTTGGACGGAACCACACAGACGGCCTGCCCCAAACCCGCCGTGTAGTACATCACGCCTTCGGCGTTGCGCTCCAGTACGCCGCCCACGGCCAGCACCACCTTGCCCATCTTGCCGTAGGTGGATTTGTCCACCGCCGCGGACTGAAATGGAGTACAGTCCCGCATCTCCGCCTTGCCGCTGATCAGCACATTGGAAAGCTGCACATAGGCGGCGCCGGATGGCCCATCATACAGTTCGACGGCCGTCAAGGGTATGTCTTTCGCCAAGGCCGCCGGCGCAAACCATCCAGCGCCAAACCCAGCCAGCACAAGAATCCCCGCCAGGGGACTCCACAGAACCGATAATCTTTGCAGAAGAGTGCGCGATGTCATAATTACCTCTGTGAGCTGGCCCAACAAGCGAATATCCCCGCCTAAAAGCCAGCGCCAGCGCTTCCCATAGCTCGCAAGAGGAACGTTGTTTCAGCGTTTCAGAGGGGGACTCTCAAGAAGCTGAAAACAAATTTTACGCCCTCCAGCGTTTTCTGCTACGCTATCACTTCCCCCTGAAGGTTGCAATTTATTTTCGACGACGGTATGCCTTAGGCTGTACAGTGACCTTACAAGGAAAAAATGGCGGCGTCTACCCAATCTCGAAAGCCTGAACGGGCGGCGGAACAAAGCGCCACCAGAACGCAGGGAATAGCCGCCCCCCGCGAAGCCTGCCTCTCGGTCCGTCTATGGACGGCCTCCAGCGATTCCGAGCCCCTGCCGTCGCTCTGGGAGAACGAAAGCCCGGCAGCCTGCCTGATCCTCGACCAGATTGCCGCCTCGGAGGGCATTCCAGCCTCCCGCCAGGGGGAAGTTCTGACCGCGACTTTCCCCACCTTCCAGACGGCGGTTTTTGCCGCGCGGCGTCTTCAGTGGGCGGTTCAGGGATTCTCCGAAGCCGAGCGCCTGCAGGCTACCTCCCTTGCCCTCCTGGTTCACTCCTCGGAAGAGGAGCACGGGGAGACGATCGCCGAGGATGCTCTTCATTCCCTCGAACAGGCGGCGCCGGGCGAGATTCTGCTGACGGAAAAGGCCGGCCAGCCCTTTGACCGCCTGCCCGGCTTTCCCTTGCAGGTGGCCTCCGGGGATGGCCTGTGGGAACTCCAGTGGCGCGCCCCTGAAAGCCAGTCGACCCGCTCCTATGACGAACAGATTCTCGCCCAGTTGATCGAACAGCGGGGCGTGGATCATCCCGAACACCATGAGCAGCCGCGCGCCGCGGAGGCGAATTATGCCGGCCAGGCCGAAGCGGATTATATGCGCGAGCCTGAAAATGCGCGCGGGATTTCACGCGGGAAGATGATCGGCATAGCCGTGGCGGCGCTGGTCGTCGTTGGCGCGGTGATCTTTTATTTCACCCCGGGAAAATCGAACCCAGCCCCAGCCGCGGATCAGGCTCAGACTCAGGCTCAGACTCAATCCCAGACCGTGCAGCAACCGGCGATGGCTGCTCAAGGCGGTCCCGCGTCTCCGTCAGGTTCTCCCCCCGCGCGCTTGACCAAACAGGAGCGCGCCGAAGCTACTGCCGCGGCCAGGACGCAGCAGAATCCCGCCAAGGCTGAGGTCAAGCCTCCTCCTGTCGCGCCCGCGCCAGAGAGAGAGAGACCCGCTCCCAAACCTGCCGAGCCTCCACCTTCAAGAGCGAACAGCAATGGCCGCTGCGATGTAGACCCAAGCCAATACGGCGGCCTGATCGATCAGGCATGGAAGAACCTGGGGCGCGGCAAGTATAACGACGCCAAGAGGCAATTCGGCGCCGTGCTGGCCTGCGATCCCGGCAATTCGAGTGCCAGAACAGGCATGGAGCGCGCCCGGATGGCGGCAGCCGAAGCCGACGGCTCGCAAAACTGAAAGAAGCTCTGACTAAGTAGATGTTTTGCCAAGGCGCGGCTGAAGTCGCGCCCTTTCAAGGCCTGCCGATTCCTTGATTCCTATCAATATGGCCGGTTGGGGATCGTGGAATCCCACCCTAGTGTGGTGAATCAAAAGTACTTTGAAGAAATCTGGCGGTGAAGAAGCAGGTCCTTCGACTGCATTGGGCGCAAAGTACACGCCAAACTTCGCTCAGAATGACAAGCGAGAGTGGGGGACCCAGCTTCCTCTTTCCTCTATTCCCTGTTCCCTTCCCTATTCCCTCGCATTACTGCGGATCGTTATCCCGCTTGCGCAGGATGGCGATGACCGCGGCGACCAGCACCAGCAGCATCGCGGAGAGCACGGCCATTGAGTCGCGGAAGCGATGGCGGTAGGCAACGGCATGGTCGGTGGGGTTGACGCGCGGATACTGCTCGCCGGCGGAGGCGCGGCAGACGCGCTCGCTTCCGTTGGGATCGGTGAAGGTGATCAGGTAGCGGGGAATGCTGCCCTCGGCGGCGTCTCCCTTGATATTGAGCGAAGGGTTCAGGTCGTTGGGGTCGGGCGAGATCAGGACCGGGTTGACGTTCTTGTTATCACTCTCGGAAAACAAATTGCAGGTCATGTCGGGAACCGGCTCGTTCTGTCCCCACTCCTTGGCCTCGGCCTCGTGCAGGAGATTGGCCTCATAGGACCAGCGCGAGGGAATGATGGCGCTGATGGCCTGGCCGGCCTTGGGCATCAGGTAGATGGGCCTCATGCCGCCGCCCAGCGCGATGATGGGCAGCAGAACCACGGGCAGCAGGGCAATGGCGCTCTCATTGGTTTTGGAAAGCGCCGAAATGGACAGGCCCAGCCCCGCGCCGATCATCGAAGAGAGCAGCAGGACGAGGAAGTCCCAGGCGAAGTTGCTGTGCAGCCCGCAGGCCAGATAGACGATGACCAGCATGGAGCCGCACTGGAAGATGCACAGCCCGAGCAGCACCGCCAGCTTGGAGAAGACATAAGGAAAGAGCTTGAGCGTGACCATGCGCTCGCGCTTGTAGATGGTCCACTCGCCGACGATGTCGCGGGCGGCGTTGTTGCAGCCGAACCAGATGGCGGCGACGACCATGAGGAAATGGATGATGGGCAGCTTCTCGGAGATTTCGTCGAAGTGGCTGGCGCGCAAGGGGTAGTTGACCAGCGTGACCAGCACAGCGAAGAGCGGCGCCTGCAAGAGCAAGATGGCGGTCTGGGCCTTGTCCTGGAGCCGGACAATCACGTTGCGCTTGACCAGGGCCACCCATTGGCCGAGGCCGAACTCGCGGTGCGGCTTCTCTCCGCCGGCATTGTCGGTGGCGGCCGGCTGCTTGCCGCTGCGGTTGGCGACGAACTCCTGGCGGTACCGGGAGGCCATGTAGCGCTGACGCCAGGTCTCGGTGCGGCTACCCTCCGGAGCCGTATTCATGCCGGAGAAGAGCATCTCCGGGTTCAGCTCTTGCGGCTTGATGGGCGCGCCGGTGGTGGGCGGGTTGAAGAATTGGATCGAATCCGGATAAGCCGGCCCGAAGAAGACCACCGCGCCGGGTTTCTCTCCCCGATCGCGCGAGACCATCAGCAGGTCATCGAATTGCTTGTAGACCTTGAGGCTGGGCTGGTGGATGGTGGTGAGGATGGTTTTGCCGGTCTTCGACAGCTCCTTCAGGAGATCGACGACCGACTCGGCGTCGTAAGACGACAGGCCGCTGGTGGGCTCGTCGAGAAAAAGCACCGGGGTGTCGGTGATAAGTTCGAGGGCGATGTTGACGCGCTTGCGCTGTCCGCCGCTCAGGGTCTTTTTTTCCGGTGAGCCGATGACGGTGTCGATCTTGTCTGGAATGCCCAGGTTGTAGAGCACCTTCTGGGCGCGAGTGTCGATCTCGGCATCCGTCAGGTCGGTGCGCAGGCGGGCGGAGAAGTAGAGAGCCTGGCGGACGGTCAACTGGGGATGGACGATGTCGTCCTGGGGCACGTAGCCCATCATGTGCCGGTAGAGGTCGTAGTAGTCGTAGAGGTTCTGGCCGCGGAAGAGCACGGTTCCCTGCACCGGTCGGGTGTAGCCATTGAGGGCCTTGAGCAGGGTGGTCTTGCCGGCGCCGGCCGGGCCCATCAGCGCCACCAGCTCATACGGGAAGACGGTGAGCGAGACGGCGTCCAGAAGGCGCTTGCCGTTGGGGGCGTTGACGACAATGTCCTTGGCCTCGATGGTGACCTTGCCGTTGTAGTCGCGCTGCGCCAGCTCGCCGTTTTCCAGCAGTTGAAAGCGGACGCTGCCCAGGCCGATCTCCTGGCCTGCCTTGGCCAGCACCCTGCCGGTGACGCGGATGCCATCCAGATAAGTCCCGTTGCGAGAGCCGAGGTCCTCGACCAGAATGCCCGCCGGAGTGCGGGTGAGACGGGCGTGACGCCAACTGACCATGGGCAGATCGAGGGGAATCTCGCACTTGGGGTCGCGCCCAACCTCCATCGTCTCGCTGCTGAAAGAGACGGTCTGGAAGGAGGCCTCGCCAATCTCGACCTTGGTCTCCAGATCGAGAAGCTGCGCGGCGGAGATCTTGTAGGAGCCGAGGTAGACCTCGTCGGAGGTCTCCAGAATGGAGCGCTGGATGCGGTTGCTCAGCTCGTTGATGGCGGTTCCGTTGCTGGAGTTGCGGTCCTCGATGAAGTACTTGCCGTTCTCGTCGTAAATGACGGCGTGATTCCAACTGACGATGGGCAGATCAATCTGGACATCGGATTCCGGGGAGCGTCCGATGGTGATCGTGCGGCTGCCGGTGTCGGCCAGCGGGCGGGCGAATCTGCCGGAATCAAGAGTCGAGGAGGCGACGGGCCAGGGCATCGGCACAGAGCCGCCCAGCGTCACTTTGGCTCCGTTCTGCACCTTGACCGGCAGGCCGGGCGCGATCTTGGCCCCGTTCACAAACGTGCCATTTTTCGAGCCCACGTCTTCCAGCAGGAAGCCATCGACGCGTTGCGTGAGACGGCAGTGGTGGGAGGAAACCGCAGCTTCCGGCACCACCAGATCGCAGTCGCTGCCCCGCCCGATTAACCATTCGGTCTTCGGTCTGAAATCGTCTCTTGACATAAATGAAAAGATATTCCGGAATGCTCACACTGTAGCACGGGAGCGCTACAGATGAAAAATTGCAGTGCAAAAAAGTACAAAATGCCAAATTTGCACATAAGAATGGAAGGCAGCCAGGGGCGTGGTATTCTGTCGCCAGCAAATATTCGACTTCAGGCAGGGTGCTAATAATGAAGACCTGTCCCGTCTGCGATTCGGACTTCCCCGACCAGCACAACACCTGTCCCACCGATGGGGCGGTGCTGATTGTCTCCCACGAGCTGGCAGCGGGCTCTCTGGTGCGCGGCAAATACCGCATCACGCGCAAGCTGGGCCAGGGCGGCATGGGCGTGGTCTACCAGGCGGAGCACATGATGCTGGGCGGACAGGTGGCGCTGAAGTTCCTCACCGGCGATCTCGGCAAAGACCCCAAGTTCATCAAGCGCTTCCGAATGGAGGCGCGCGCCGCCTACCAATTGCGCCACCCCAACATCGTCGAAGTCACCGACCTGGATCAGGCCGAGGACAGCAGCTTCTTCATCGCGATGGAGTATGTGGAAGGCCCCAGCCTGCGGGCGGCGCTGGATGAAGCGCCCGCCGGGCTGGAGATTGCGCGGGCGCTGGAACTGGGGCGCGGCATCGCAACCGGGCTGGCCGAGGCCCACGCGCACGCGACGGTGCATCGCGACATCAAGCCGGAGAACATCCTGCTGGCCACGAGCCGGGATGGGCGAGAGCAGCCCAAGATTCTGGACTTCGGCATTGCGGCGATCACCGAGAGCGTGACCCGGACGAGCGTCACTCGCGGGCTGATGCTGACGCCCAACTACGCGGCGCCCGAGCAGTGGGAAGAGATGCCCGCAGCCGAAATGGATGGCCGGACAGACCTGTATGCGCTGGGCTGCGTCTTGTATGAGATGCTCACCGGGCGGACGCCCTTCCATGCGCACAACACCTCGGGCTGGATGAAGCAGCACCTGGAGGAGACGCCCAGGCCGCCCAGCGAGTTGCGGCCG
>PLPA01000262.1 GCA_003159355.1 Acidobacteriaceae bacterium
CCGCGCGAGTATTGCACGGCCATCGTCGAGTAGCGGCGCATCTTGATCAGGCTCAGATCGGGCAGCGGACTGGTTGCCATCTCCGGCCTCTCGGCGGCCTGATAGATGGGCTCGGCTCTTCCCTGCTCCAGATCCCGCGCCAGGCCGGCAATCAGGCTCTCCGCTTCGCCGATCACCACGTGGTCCGCGTTGAGTTCAGCCGCGGAAAGGCTGCTGGCAATCGGCCCGCCCACCACCGTCCGCAATCCACGCGCCCGGCAGCGCTCGACAATGGCCGCCAGCGACTCGCGCTGGATGTGCATCGCGCTGACCAGCGCCACATCCGCCCAGGCCAGGTCGCGGTCGCTGAGGCGCTCGACGTTGGTGTCCACCAGCCGCTTCTTCCACGCCTTCGGCAGCAGCGCGGCCACCGTCATCAGCCCCAGCGGCGGCTGCGCAGCCCGCTTGCCCACGAACTTGAGCGCGTGTTTGAAGCTCCAATAGGTTTCGGGAAATTCCGGGTAGATCAACAGGGCATTCATCGGCTGCCTCCGGGGGTAAGAAGGGCAGTTGGCGGGGATGAATCGCTGCGCTCGGATTCGGCAACTGCTTTCAGTGCGCTCAAACCGGCGCACTGCTCCGAAGGTAGATTGCTCTGCCAGAGGCCGGAAAGATGAGCAAGATGGACCACTTCGCCGAAAAACAGCGCGCTTTCGCGATTCAGCTCTCGGGCTATTTCCGCGGGTCGAGTATGGAGCCGCGGGGAAATCCCGTGGATTCGCGGACCACCAACTTAGTCTCGATGGGATAGTCGCGCTGCGGCGCCGGCGTCCCCTCGACCTGCGCGATGAGCGCCATCACCGCCGCCCGCGCCAGCTCGAAGCAGGACATCTGGATGGTGGTCAGGGGCGGAGTNNTCGTTGGAGCACATCACCGCGGTGGGCAGCTTGCCGCCGGTGAAGAGCTTTTCCGCCGCGGCCATGCCCCCTTCCATGGTGTGATCGCCTTCCACAATCCGCTCTGCCTCCACCGTGATGCCGCACTCCCGCACCGCGCGATGAAACGCCGCCAGCCGCGATTGCGCTGAATGCAGGCGCAGCGGGCCGCTGATGAAGGCAATATCCCGGTGCCCCAGCGCGGCCAGATGCTGCACGCCCTGTCGAATGCCATGGTGATAGTCCACGCGCAGCAAGCTGATGCCCGGCGCATCCGGCCCCACGTCCACAAAGACCATGGGCACCTTGCGCTCCGCCAACTGTCCCAGCAGCGGCTCTTCAATGCCGAAGGTCATCACCGCCACGCCTTCCGCCTTGCGTTCAACCATGCGGCGAATGCAGCTCTTCATCCGTTCGGGGTCGTAGTTGGTGGAGCTGATCAGCATCTCATAGCCGAACTCCACGGCTACATCCTCGAATCCTTGAATCAATTCGGGGAAAAACGGATTGGTAATCTCGGAGATGATGAGCCCCAGAAGCCGGCTGCGCCCGGAGACCAGGGCGCGGGCCTGGGTATTGGGCAGATAATCCAGCTCTTTGATCACCTCCCAAACCCGCTTGGCCATCTTGGCATTCACCGTGGGGACGTGATTGATGGTGCGCGAGACGGTGGCGATGGAGACCTTGGCCATCCGCGCCACGGTATGAATATCCATGCGCTCTGGATTTCGTGGCGCTCGCCGCTTGGTCTTGGGGGTGCGATCAGTCATGGGGAGAATAAAGAATGCGTTTACAGGATACTCGATACAGCGGGCTGCTTGACAGGCGACGGGAGAAAAAATTACTTTCATCCTACGGGTTGAGAAAAGGTTTACCGCCGCCCTCGGCCACTGTGTATCCTTAGTTTATCCGTGCCGGGGTACGATCATCTATGTGCGTTGTGGAGCATTTGCATGGATTTCCTGCGTTTGCAAGCTGAAGTTCTGGAAGCCAACCTCGAACTCGTCCGCCACGGCCTGGTGCTCTACACCTTTGGCAACGCCAGCGGCATCGACCGCGAAGCCGGGATCATCGCCATCAAGCCCAGCGGCGTTCCCTACGAGCGGATGACGGCCGCGGATATCGTTCTCTGCGATCTCGACGGCAAGATTATTGAAAGCCGGCTCAAGCCCTCCTCCGATCTGGAGACGCATCTGGAGCTTTACCGGGCCTTCCCGGCCATCGGCGGCGTGGTTCACACCCACTCCGAATTTGCCACCTCATGGGCGCAGGCAGGGCGCGGCATTCCCGCCTTCGGCACCACCCACGCAGACTATTTCCACGGCCCGGTGCCGGCCACCGAAGCGCTCAGCGACGAAGAGATCCAAGGCAAGTACGAGCTGAACACCGGCAAGGCCATCGTGCGCCGCTTCAGCGCTCTCGATCCCATGGCCATGCCGGCCGTGCTGGTGGCCGGCCACGCACCCTTCACCTGGGGCAAGACTCCGACGGACGCAGCCTACAACGCCGTGATCCTGGAGACGGTGGCGCGCATGGCCGTTTACACGACTCTGCTGCGTCCCGAAAGCGCTGGCGTTTCCCAGGCGCTGCTCGATCGGCACTACTTCCGAAAGCATGGCGCGGATGCAACTTATGGACAAGAGAACAGCTAGCAATTGGCCGCTCAGGAAAGAGGTTTGAAACCGTGATGGTGAACTGCATGACCCACCTTGCATCGCCGGCCCTGCTGGCCTTCTTCAGCACCGCTCCGATGGCGCATCTCAGCCTCCTCGACATGATCGTGATCGCCGTCTACTTCGGCATGGTGATCTGGATCGGCATCTACCTCAAGGGCCGCTCCAATACCAGCGAAGAGTTCTTCATGGCCGGCCGCGAGATGACCGCATGGATCGCCGGCTTGAGCTTCGTATCCGCCAACCTCGGCTCGCTGGAATTGATGGGCTGGGCCGGGGCGGCTTACCAGTATGGCATTCTGGCCACCCACTGGTACTGGATCGGCGCCATCCCCGCCATGCTCTTCCTGGGCCTGGTGATGATGCCCTTCTACTACGTCAGCAAAACCCACTCGGTCCCCGGCTATCTGCAGTTGCGCTACGGCGAGCACGCCCGCATCCTGGCCGCCATCTCCTTCGCCATGGAGATGATCCTGATGAGCGGCGTGAATATGTTCGCCATGGCCGTGGTGATGAAGGTCGTGCTCGGCTGGAGCCTCACCTTCAGCATTCTGATCTCCGCGGTGGCGGTGGCGATTTACGTCACTCTGGGCGGCTTGCGCTCGGCCATCTTCAATGAGGTTATGCAGTTTGTGCTCATCTGGGGCGGCGCGCTGCTGGTGCCCATCCTCGGCCTGGTGCAGGCCGGTGGATGGAACGGCCTGAAGAAACAGATTATCTCCAATATGCATTCGGACAGCTACTTTCATATGTGGCGCGACACCGGCCACTTTGCCTCGAACCCCATGGGCACTCACTGGTCGGGCATCGTACTCGGCCTGGGCTTTGTCATCAGCTTCGGTTACTGGACCACCGACTTCCTCGTCGTGCAGCGCGTGCTGGCTGCCCACAACCTGCGCGCCGCGCGCATGGCTCCGGTTATCGGATCATTTTTCAAGATGGCCGTTCCCTTCATCGTCATTCTTCCCGGTCTGCTGGGCCTGGTGCTCTTGCAGAATCCCGATGGCAGCCGGATGCAACTGGTGGGCCAGGACGTAGTGAAATCCTGCACGGCCGACGAGTCCGCGAGTCAGATGGACGCCACGGGATGCGCCGCGGCAATGTCCAAGACCACCCTCCCCGCTGCCTATCAGCAAAAGGTGCTGACCGGCGCCGCGGGAACCGAACTGCACAGCTATAACGATGCGCTGCCCCTGATGATGGTTCGCTATATGGGCCCCGGTCTGTTGGGCCTGGGCATCACCGCGCTGATCGCCGGCTTCATGAGCGGCATGGCCGGCAACGTGAGCGCCTTCTCCACCGTCTGGACCTACGACATTTACAAGCCGCTCATCAACAAGAAAGGCTCCGACAGCCACTATGTGCTGGTCGGCCGATGGTCAATTCTGATTGGCGTCGCGGTCTCCATCGGCGCAGGCTACCTGGTGCAGCACGCGCACGGCATCATGGATTACGTGCAGGCGCTCTTCAGCTTCTTCATCGCGCCTCTGCTGGGAGCCATCCTGATGGGAATGTTCTGGAAGCGAGCCACCGCGCCCGCCGGCTTCCTCGGCCTGCTGATCGGCATCATCTCTTCGGTCAGTATGTTTGTGTGGGTCAAATTCGATCACGCGGCGCTGGGGATAGTTGCGCTCTATCCCGATGCCACCGACATGGCCGCGAATCTCTACCGCGCATGGTGGGCCTTCTCCATTTCCGTCATCGTCATCTTCCTGGTCAGCCTGGTCACCAAGCCAAAGCCCGTCGCCGAATTGAACGGCCTGGTCTATGGCGCAACTGTTCTGCCCAAGGAAGAATGGGTTCCCTTCTACAAGCGAGTATGGGTCTGGGCGCTTCTGGCTATCTGCATCTTTGCCGCGCTCAACATTCTGTTCTGGTAGCCCTTGTTGTTCTCTCAGTGAGATGAGAAGAGGAAAGGATCAAGAATTATGCATGGTTCGGAAATTCAAATCTGGTTTTTCATTGGCTTATTGCTGCTGATTTATGGGGTGCTGATCTTTGGCTATGGCATCTTTGAACTGGCCACCGGATGCTACCCCGCCGGGGTTCAGTTGACCAGCCTGCACACTCCCATCTGGTGGGGCGGCCTGCTGACGGCGCTGGGCGTGCTCTACTGCGTCAAGTTCCGTCCCGGCCGCGCGTAGTTGGAATTTGTATCCCACCCTAGATCACCCCAGCAACCAAGACCTGTCGTTGGGGACCCCGAAGCCGCAAAAACAAGTACGCGGCGAGGGTGGGGCACCCTGCAATAAAAACAATTTCATCAACCATTTCAACTGCCGCGCACGCGGCAAAGATCAAGGGAGCGAAAAACATGGCAGCACAAAAGAAAGTGACTTTTGGCGTAGTGGTAGGCAACCGCGGCTTCTTCCCGGATCATCTGGCGAAGACCGGACGCGAAGAGATCATCAAGGTTCTGGAGGCGGCGGGCGCGAATGTCGTGGTCCTGAGCCCCGAAGAATCCAAGCACGGCGCGGTGGAGACCTACGCCGAATCGCAAAAGTGCGCCGAGCTCTTCAAAAAGCATGCCGACGAGATCGACGGCATCATCATCACGCTACCCAACTTCGGCGAGGAGCGCGGCATTGTGGATGCGATTCGTCTCTCTGGCCTCCGGGTTCCAGTGCTGGTGCAGGCCACGCCCGACCGCTCCGGGGAGATGACCATCGCCGTCCGCCGCGACAGCTTCTGCGGCAAGATGAGCGCCTGCAACAATCTCATGCAGTACAAGATTCCCTACTCGCTCACCACGCTGCACACCGAGAGCCTCACTTCGCCGGAGTTCACCGCCGACCTCGCCTGGTTCACCTCGGTCTGCCGCATCGTCACGGGCCTCAAGAATCTGCGCATCGGCGCCATCGGCGCGCGTCCCGCGGCCTTCAACACCGTGCGCTACTCCGAGCGCCTCTACGAGAGCAGCGGCATCTCCATCGAGCCGATTGACCTCTCGGAGATCTTCGGCCGCATCGCCAAGATGAACGACAACGATGATGCAGCGCAGGCCAAGCTGGCCGCCATCAAGAGCTACGTCAGCACCGGCAAGGTTCCCGAAGCGGCGCTGCTCAAGATGGCCAAGCTGGGCGCGGTCATCGACACATGGATGAAGCAGACCAACTGCGCGGTCACAGCCGTGCAGTGCTGGACCTCCTTCGAAGAATACTTCGGCGTTGTGCCATGCACCATCATGAGCATGATGAGCAACGATCTGATTCCCTCCGCCTGCGAAGTGGATATTCCCGGCGTGCTGGGAATGTACATGATGCAGCTGGCCTCCGGCACGCCCTCGGCGCTGCTGGATTGGAATAATAATTACGGCAGCGACCCCGACAAGTGCGTCTGCTTCCACTGCTCGAATCTGCCCAAGCACTTCTTCGCCGAGCCGCCGACGATGGACTATCAGTTGATTATCGCCGGCACAGTCGGCATTCAGAACACCTTCGGCACCTGCGTGGGCCGCGTCAAGGCCGGCGTAATGAGCTATGCGCGCTACTCCACCGACGACAATCACGGCATCATCCGCGGCTATACCGGCGCGGGCAGCTTCACCGACGATCCTATGGAGACCTTCGGCGGCGCGGGCGTGGCCCAGATTCCCAACTTGCAGAAGCTGCTGCGCTTCATCTGCCGCGAGGGCTTCGAGCATCATGTGGCCGCTAACTTCAGCGACGTCTCCAAGGCCGTTCATGAAGCCGCAACCCGCTACATGGGCTGGGATTCCTACCTCCATGGAGAAGAAGTCTAGCGCCGTGACAATTGAATTGCGAAACAATCATGACTGAAGAAGTGAATAAGTGAAGAAGTGAATGAGTGAGTGAAAAACGCGCGCTATTCTTACTTCACTCATTCACTTCTTCACTTTTTCACTATCAACCTGTCACGAAACTAGTTTAGAAGGAAAAGAAAGATGACCATCGTAGCTGGAGTTGATTTTGGCACACTGAGCGTGCGCGTCTCGATCATGGACAGCGAGCGCGGCCGCCTGGGCACGGCGCTGGCGGAGTATCCGCTGCATCGCCGCCGCGAAGATCCGGACTTTGCCACGCAGGCACACGCCGATCAGATGAGCGCGCTGGCCGCCGCCACTCGCGCGGCGGTGAAGGAGGCGGGCATCACGAGCGATCAGGTTGCGGCCATCGCTCTCGACACCACCGGCTCCAGCGTCGTTCCCGTGGACGCGCAGATGCAGCCGCTGAATGAGTATTATTTGTGGTGCGATCATCGCGCCCACGCCGAGGCCCGGGAGATTACCGAACTCGCACACAGCGAAAAACTCGAAGCCATCGACTGGTGCGGCGGCGTCTATTCGCACGAATGGGGCTTCGCCAAGCTGCTCCACTGGCTGCGCAACAATCCTGACAAGCGGGCCAAATTCGCCTCCGCCTTCGAGCACTGCGACATGGTGGCGGCCACGCTCTGCGGCATTACCGATCCCAGGCTCGCCAAGCGCAGCGTCTGCGCGATGGGCCACAAATGGATGTGGAATCCCAAGTGGGATGGCCTGCCGCCGCAGTCGTTCCTCTCTAAAGTTGACCCGCTCTTCGACGGCGTCCGCGAAAAACTCTCCGGCGATTACCTTACCTCCGATCACCTCGCCGGCCATCTTGCGCCGAAGTGGGCTGAAGAACTGGGCCTGCGCGCTGGTATCCCCATTCCCGTCGGCGCATTCGATGCGCACTGGGATGCGCTGGGCGCGGGCTGCCGCGAGGGCGATGTCGTCAACGTGGTCGGCACCTCCACTTGCATCATCGCGATGAGCCGCCAGACGCAACTGATTCCCGGCGTCTGCGGCGTGGTGCCGGGCAGTGTGCATCC
>PLPA01000290.1 GCA_003159355.1 Acidobacteriaceae bacterium
ATCTTGCCGTGGCCTTCGAGGCGCGTAACTGGATCGATGGTGATGGTCTGGGTCATAGAATGCTCCAAGTTTCTTCAACAAGCGCGGACGCCGGCACGACAGCCGGTCTGGAGACCGGCGCTACGTCAAGCTCCAAAACGGGTAAGGGCTGAAATATCCAGCGGCGCACCGGTGACCAGCGCGGTCAGCGCGGTGTAAAAGGTATCGGCCGAGGGCGGGCAGCCGGGCAAAAAGACGTCCACAGTGACGAACTCGTGGATGGGGCGGACAATCTTGAGCAGCTTGGGCACCACCACGCAGGGAATCTGCTGCTGCGCGTCGGCGTTCTCGATGTACGCACGGTCAAGGATCTTCTCGGGACCGATGGGATTGCGCATCGAGGGCACGTTGCCGGCCACGGCGCAATCGCCCATCGCGATCAGCATTTTGGAGTGGGCGCGCACCTTCTTGATCTTCACTTCGTCGTCCACCGAAGCTACCGCGCCCTCGACCAGGGCGATGTCCACCTCGTCGGGGAAGATCTTGGCGTCCACGATGGGACTGTAGACGATGTCGATCAGCTCCGCCAGCTTGAGGAGCCGCTCGTCCATGTCGAGAAAAGACATATGACAGCCGGAACAGCCGTCCAGCCACACTGTTGCCACTTTCAGTTTGCTCATTGCGCTTCCCTCATGAGGTTCAGGTAAGGCAGAAAATCCGGATACTTGGGGTGGTCGGAGCCGATCTTGCTCTTGTCGAAGAGAGCTCCGGTGGGGCAGCATTGCACGCACTTGCCGCAGCGGGTGCAAGCCGAGCTTCCCCAATCCTCGTGGAGATCGGTGATAACGATGGAGTCGATTCCGCGGCCCATTACATCCCAGATGTGCGCGCCTTCAATCTCCGCGCAGACCCGCACGCAGCGGCTGCATAGGATGCAGCGGTTGTGGTCCGCGGTAAAGCGTTCGTGCGAGGCATCCACGGTCAGCGCGGGGTTGCGGTAGGGCAGGTTGATGTGGGTCAAGCCCAGTTCCTGCGCCAGCGCCTGTAGCTCGCAATGGCCGTTGGACACGCAGACCGCGCAGATGTGATTGCGCTCGGCGAAGAGCAGCTCCAGAATCACGCGGCGATGCTTCTTGAGCCGCTCTGAGTTGGTGACGACCTCCATGCCTTCATGGATGTTGGCGACGCAGGCGGGCAACAGCTTATTGCTGCCCTTGATCTCCACCAGGCAGAGGCGGCAGGCGCCCACGTTGCTCAAGCCCTCCATATGGCAGAGTGTGGGAATGTTGATCTCGTTCTCCCGCGCCACTTCCAGAATGGTCTGGCCGGCGCGCGCGCTCAACTCCTGACCGTCGATGATGAGAGTTTTGACGCCCATGCTTTCGCTCATGCCAACACCTCCGCGGAAACAGCAACGGGCGCTTCGATATTGCAGACGCCGGCCGGACAGCGCTTATGCACTATGTGCTCGATGTACTCGTTGTGGAAATACTTGATCGTGCTCAGCACCGGATTGGGCGCCGTCATGCCCAGTCCGCACAGGCTGGTTTCCTTGATGGTCTCGCACAGGCTGATCAGCAGGTCCAGATCCTCCATGGTTCCCTTGCCTTCACAAATGCGGGTCAGCAGCGTGTGCATCTGCGCCGTGCCCGCGCGGCAGGGAATGCACTTGCCGCAGGATTCGGTTTTGCAGAACTCGACGAAGAACTTGGCTACGTTCACCATGCAGGAGGTATCATCCATCACGATCATGCCGCCCGAACCCATGATGGAGCCGACCGCCATCAGCGCATCGTAGCTGACGCCCAGGTCCAGCATCTCGGCGGGAATGCAGCCGCCGGAAGGTCCGCCGGTCTGCACTGCCTTGAAGGTGTGCCCGCCGGGTACGCCGCCGCCGATCACCTCGATGATCTCCCGCAGCTTGATGCCCATCGGCACTTCCACCAGGCCGGTGTTGGTGATTTTTCCAGTCAGCGCGAAGACCTTGGTTCCTTTGCTCCGCTCCGAACCCATATTGGCGAACCACTTGCCGCCGTTGCGCACGATGGGCGCGATGTTGGCGTAGGTCTCGACGTTGTTGAGCAGCGTCGGCTTGCCGAAGAGGCCACTGACCGCCGGATACGGAGGCCGCGTCCGCGGTGTGCCGCGCCGGCCCTCGATGGAGGCCAGCAGCGCCGTCTCCTCGCCGCAGACAAAGGCTCCCGCGCCGAGGCGAATCTCCACGTCAAAGCTGAAGGGCGTGTTGCAGATTCCGTTGCCCAGCAATCCCCGCCGCCGCGCCTCGCGGATGGCGGTTGTCAGCCGCGAAACGGCCACCGGATACTCGGCCCGGACATAGATGAAGCCCTTGCTTGCGCCCACAGCGTAGGCGGCAATGGCCATGCCTTCAATGACGCGATGCGGATCGCCTTCCATCACGCTGCGATCCATGAATGCGCCGGGATCGCCCTCGTCGCCGTTGCAGACCACGTACTTCAGCTCGCCCCCGGCCTTGGCCACCGTTCCCCATTTGAGCCCAGTTGGATAGCCGCCGCCGCCGCGCCCTCTGAGGCCGCTTTCGGTGATGCGATGAATCACGCCGTTGGGCGTCATCTCAGTCAGCGCCGTCAAGAGAGCCTTGTAGCCGTCGCGAGAGATGTAGTCGTCAATCTTCTCCGGATCGATGTGGCCGGCATTCTCCAGCACCACCCGCACCTGCCGGTCGAAGTGGTCGTTCAGGTCGCATTGCAGTTCAGGAACGGGCGCTCCGCCCAGGCTGGCCACAATCGCCTCGGCATTGTCGGCTTTTACATGGTGATACAGGTTCTCTTCGGGGTCCACGCGCACCAGCGGACCGCTGGAACACGGGCCCATGCAGCCGGTGCGGCGCACCAGGACGTTTTTGCCCGATGCTCCGGCAGCCTTTTCCAGCGCCTCCCGCAAACGGTCCGCGCCCTGGCTCATGCAGGCCAGGTCCATGCAGACATTCACTTCAAAATCGTATTTATCGTTCTCCTGGCAGACGCTTTTGGCAATCTGTTCGAGCTCTTCGATCGTCATTCCACCGCCCACCTTTCCAGTTGCTCGAGCATCGGCTCAGTGGCCATCTCGCCCGCCACCGCTCCGTCGCACAGCACCACCGGCGCGCGGCTGCACGCGCCCACGCAGCGGGCCGTCATCAGGCTGATCTGGCCGTCTGAAGTGGTCTGCCCAGGGGTAATCCCCAGGCGCTTCTCCGCCGCGGCGATCAGCTTGTCGGAACCCTTGATGTAGCAGGCCGTGCCGGCGCAGATGGTCATGGTGTGCTTGCCCGGCGGCTTCAGGCTGAAGTAGTGGTAAAACGTCACCACCCCGTAGGCCTGGCTCAGCGGCACGCGTAGCGAAAGGGCCACAAAGCGAATCGAGTCGTCGTCCAGGTAGCCAAAAGCGGATTGCACCGTGTGCAGCGTTTCAATCAGCGCATGACGGGCAAAGCCATTCTTGCGCATGGTGCCGTTCACGATCTTCCATCGTTTATCGTCGCTGGGCAGCGGCGGCGGTGTGAATGCTGGCACAAATCCTCCCGTTCACGGAACAGAATGCACAGCGATCGCTGCCGCGTCCGGCTCTGTGTCTAATTATCTTTTACGGCTCCGGGCCGGTTTGAATCGGTGACCACGGTCACTTGCAGTGGGAACCCATTCCATCCGGCGGCATGGGGAAAGAATCGTACTGGTTTGGATAATAAGATTGGCCAGCTCCCTCAGCAATGGAAGCTGGCCGCGTATGGCGTTCAAATTGTCCCGGTTCGACTCCGCTTAACGGGCCGGACTGAGCTGAATCTGGTAGTCGCGATAGTCGATGGTGACCACGGTCTGACCAAGGAGAAAGCTATCCGACACGGCTCGTGCCTGGGTAGCCATGGCAAAGCCGTTTACGCTGGCGTACCACCGCTTTACCTGGGCGGGTCCGGTGAAGATGGATGGACTTTGGGTTGCGCTTCCCTCAAGGAGAACAATCGATCCATCCCTGGCGTCCACCCACAAGGTTCCTTCGATCATATTGGTGGCCTTCCGCCGGGGAGTAATCGTCAGGGATAGGCATTCCCGCCCATTCAGCTGCTGAACGCCGCCGGGCTTGAGTTGCATCTCGTAATTTGCCGAAGTAATCCAGGAAGCTTCGCGGTTGCCGGGCAGATTGAATGTTTTCTCATGATCGAGAAGCGGTTCCATCACGTGATTTCTGATGAATTCCGAGCCGCTCTGCGAAAGAATGGTGTAGCTCTTGCCATTTTCCTTGCGGTACTCTGTTTTGACCGTCATTTCAGCCACAGGATGGGTTTCGTCGTGGTTTCTGTAGACGGCATAGTGTTCGGTGACGTTGTACCCTTCAATGCCATCAATCCGCGCTTTGACCGCCGCGTCAACGCCTCGAATCACCGCGGAAGCGTCCAGTTGCTGGGCCGCAGCTGCTTCGCTTCCAAGCACGGCCAGAACACAAATCGCCGCAACCGCCCCTGCCGCGCCCACTCGTCTGCTGCTCATCATGCTGAAACTCCCATCATTGCTCTCTTTCAGATTAACCTCATTCCGCCATTAGCCTGTGCTATATGAGACAAGGGGTGGGCTGCTTCATTGAGCCGAATGAGTGGCGATGCGCTATGCTGGTCTCCGGTGAGAGGCTTTCTCCTGATGGCGCAAACCCAGCCAAATCGAGTTCGGCGCTCGGCGCTGGTCCGCGGCGTGGTGCAGGGCGTTGGCTACCGTCCGTTTGTCTACCGGCTGGCCCTGGAGGAGGGCCTGGCGGGCTTTGTCGGCAACGACACCGGCGGGGTCACCATCGAGATCGAAGGGCCTGAAGAGCGCGTGGATGCCTTTCTCGGTCGCCTGCGCTCCGAGTCGCCGCCCCTGGCGCGCATCGACTCGGTCACGGTGCGCGAACTGACTGCGACCGGCGAAGTCCTTGCCGGACGGGCGGGATTCCAAATCATCGCCAGCGAGGTGAGAGGAAGTGTGAGTACCGGGATTCCGGCCGATGCGGCCACCTGCCCGGATTGCCTGCGCGAGCTGCTCTCGCCCCTCGACCGCCGCTACCGCTATCCCTTTCTGAACTGCACCAACTGCGGTCCGCGCTTCACCATCACCCGCAGCATCCCCTACGACCGCCCGCAAACCTCGATGGCGAAGTTCCCCATGTGCCCGGCCTGTCAGAGCGAGTACGACGACCCGCTGAACCGCCGCTTCCATGCCCAGCCGAATGCCTGCTGGGTGTGCGGGCCGCGCGTGTGGCTGGTGGACAGCGCTAACTTGCTAACTTGCGATTTCCGCGAAGCGGAAGCTAACTCGCTGCCTTTGTCAAAACCGCTCTTAACCGAGCATCAATCTTCATGGAAAGCAAAGGATACTTCAACCTCCAAGCAGGATGATCCAATCGACCAAACCATCCACCTCCTCCTCGCCGGCAAAATCGTCGCCATCAAAGGCATCGGCGGCTTTCACCTCAGCGTCGATGCAACCAGCCAGGCCGCGGTAATGCGCCTGCGCGAGCGCAAGCGCCGCTACGGAAAGCCGCTGGCGGTGATGGTGCGCGATCTTGATGCCGCGCGAGCAATCTGCGCGCTGACCGCCGAGGAAGAGTTGCTGCTCTCGACTCCCGCCCGTCCCATCGTTCTCGCGCGCCGCCGCGATGGCTGCGCCATCGCCGACGCCGTAGCGCCGGGGATTCCCTGGCTGGGCATCTTCCTTCCCTATGCGCCCCTCCAGCATCTGCTCTTTGCGGGTGCGCCCTTACCAGTCCGTGCCCCATCCATTCCGCGTTCTGTGCAGAATGGGTGGGATGCTACAAACCGGATCGATCAGTCAGGACTTCAAGCGCTGGTGATGACCTCCGCCAACCTCAGCGAAGAGCCGATCGCCATCGACAACGACGAAGCTCTGGCGCGCCTCGGAGCAATCGCCGACGCCTTTCTGATGCACGACCGCGAAATTCTTCAGCGTTGCGACGACTCGGTGGCCGCTGTGGTCGATGGCGCGCCGCAACTGTTCCGCAGAGCGCGCGGATTTGTGCCGCTGGGAGTGTCGCTGCCCTTTGATTCTCCGCCGCTTCTGGCCGTCGGCGGCCACTTGAAGAATGTCTTTGCGCTGGCGCGAGGAAAGTTTGTCTATCAGAGCCAGCACCTGGGCGATCTGGAAAACCTGACCGGCTTGGAGTTCTTTCGCGAGTCGCTCGACCACCTGATGCGCACCTTCGAGATTGAGCCGCAAGCTGTCGTCCACGATCTGCATTCGGGCTATCTCTCGACCACCTGGGCGCGGGAATGGGCGCGAGAACGCGGCCTCCCACTCATCGCGGTCCAGCATCATCATGCGCACATCGCCGGCTGCATGGCCGAGCATGGACTCACAGGCGAAGTGATCGGTCTCGCGCTCGACGGCACTGGCTACGGCAGCGATGGAATGATTTGGGGCGGCGAAGTGCTGATCGCCAAACTGGGCAGCTTCGAGCGCTTCGCGCACCTCGACTACGTGCCCATGCTGGGCGGCGAGGCAGCGATCAAGGAGCCGTGGCGCATGGCCTTCGCTTATCTGCGCGCGGTGGGTCTCGATCTGGAGTCCGCCGCATCGCAAGCGGGCGCAACGATGCAAGAGGCGCGGCTCCTCGATCGCATGTTCGAACGCAACGTGAACGCTCCGCTCACCTCGAGTCTGGGCCGGCTCTTCGATGCTGTAGCCGCTGTCGTGCTGAATCGCCGTGTTGTGGATTACGAAGCGCAGGCGGCGATTGAACTCGAAGGCATTGCAGTGGATGAGGCTGACGATGAAACAGGCTATGCTATGGAATTCGTTAGCGGCAATTGGGCTGCGCGCGAGTCGCTGCGCATCGTCGCCGCTCCATTGTGGCGCTCGCTGGTCGAGGACTTGCGCGCCAATGTGAGCAAGGCGTGCATCGCGGCGCGCTTTCATGCGGGAGTCGCGAATAGCTTTACACGAGCGGCTGTGCTTGCCCGATCTGCGACGGGCTTGAATCAGGTCGCGCTCAGCGGAGGCTGCCTGCACAACCGAAGGCTGGCGCGACTGCTGCGCATAAAGCTTGAGTCGGAAGGCTTCGCAGTCTTTCAGCATTGCAGCGTCAGCCCCGGCGATGGCGGCCTGAGTTACGGACAAATTGCAGTAGCGGCGGCGATGCTGAATCCGTTAGCCGGCAAGATGAACTAGCTGCTGCGCTTCCTCGCGCGGGCCCAGCAGGGATACGCGCGGGATGCGGCCGCGCACCATCGCTACCTCATCGCAGCGATGCAAACGCGGGCAGCTCTGGCAGTCCTTGAAGATCTTGTCGGGCAGATCGGACTTGTCTTCAACGGTGCGGAATCCATAGCGGAAAAAGAAGTCGGGGATGCGCGTGAAGAGGCAAATGGATTGAATGCCGTGCTCTTCGGCCTCTTCAATCAGCGCGGCCAGAATGCGGCTGCCCGCGCCCTTGCTCTTGGCTTCTGGCTTGACGACGATGGAGCGCACCTCGCACAGATGCGGCCCGTAAAAGTGCAGAGCGCCGCAGCCCAGGAAGACGCCGCCATCGGATTCGGCGACGGTGAAGTCGCGAATATTTTCGCAGATCTCCGCGAAGGCGCGCTTGAGCAGCGTGCCGTCGCCGGAAAGCGAATTCACCAGGTCGTAGACCTTCGAGGCGTCCTGCAGCAGGGCCTTACGCACCAGCATGAACAGCCTCCTGCTTCAGCGCGGCAATGCGGTCCGCCGCGGCGGCCAATGCCTCGCGCACGCGCTCCCTCGCGGTTCCTCCGGTCACGTTGTGGCAATCGAGCGTAGCCGTGAGCGTGACGGCGGCAAAGAAATCTTCCTTGAACTCTTCACCAAATTTCCGCAGTTCATCGAGCGAGAGCGCGTTGAGTTCAACGCCTTTTTCTAAACCATAACGAACAGCATTGCCGATCTTCTCGTGCGCGGTGCGGAAGGGAACGCCCTTGTGAACGAGGTACGTAGCCGCGGCCATCGCATTCAGGTAGCCCGACTGCGCCGCCTCGTTCATGCGCTCGCGATTGAACTGCAAAGCCGCCGTGAAGCGCGCCACCAGCCTGAGCATTTGCGGCACAAACTCGACGGCGAAAGCCGGCTCCTGGGTCTCCTGCATGTCCTTATTGTAGGCCAAAGGCAGGCCTTTAAGCAGCAGCGTGACGGCCTCGGCCGCGCCGTGAATGCGCCCAACTTTCGCGCGAATCAGTTCGGTGAGGTCGGGATTTTTCTTCTGCGGCATCGCGCTGGAGCCAGTCGAAAAGGCCTCGGGCGGCGTCACAAAATTAAATTCCGCTGTTGCAAAAAGCGTAATCTCCTCGGCAAAACGGCTCAGATGCAAACCAACAATGGTGAGCGCTTGCAAATACTCCAAAATAAAATCGCGGTCGCTGGTGGCGTCCATCGAGTTGGCCGTGGGCGCGTTGAAACCCAACTCGCGCGCAACCAGATCGCGGTCCAGCGCGAGCGTTGCGCCGGCCACCGCGCCTGAACCCAGCGGGCAATAATTCAGCCGCGCGCTGCAATCCCGCAGGCGCGCCGCGTCACGCAGAATCATCTCCACATACGCCAGCAGCCAATGCGCCACCAGCACCGGCTCCGCCCGCTGCATGTGCGTGTAGCTGGGCATCACTGCATCGCCGGCGGCGCGCGCCTGCTCGACCAGCGCATTGGCCCATGCGGCAAGAGCTTCCACCGTGAGTCCGATTTGCCGGCGCACATAGAGCCGCAGATCGGTGGCGATCTGTTCATTGCGGCTACGGCCGGTGTGCAGCCGGAGTCCCAGCGAGCCGATGCGGGCAACTAATTCAAGTTCCACAAAATGATGAATGTCCTCGGCCGTCGCGTGATCGCGCACCAGCGCCTTGCCCGCCTCCGATGCGTGCTCGGCGGCAATCGCATCCAGCGCCGCGCGCAACTCCGTTGTTTCATCTCTTGTGAGAATCTTCGCGGCACAGAGCGCGGACGCGTGCGCCTTGCTGGCGGCGATCTCTTCGTCGAGAAGTCTCCAGTCGAAGACAATCGAACGCTGCCACGCTTCAAACTCCGCGTCCAGCGGCTCGCGAAAACGGCCGGACCACATCTTCCCGGATTGTTGTTCGTTGAACATTGCTTTAAGCGTACCTCCGGCTATTCCTTGCCTTATTCTTTTTCAGGGCCGCTGTTGAGCTGGGGCATTTCGCTGCCTTTGCTGAGGGTGAGAAGTCCAGCCGCTGCGTAGGTAAGAAGCTTATCGCGCGTGTCGGTGATGTCCAGATTGCGCATGGTGAGTTGGCCGATGCGGTCGCGCGGTGAGAAGGTGGATTCGATCTTCTCCATACTGAGGCGCTCGGGATGGAAAGTGAGGTTCGGCGACTCGGTGTTCAGGATGGAGTAGTCGTTGCCGCGGCGCAGCTCCAGAGTGACCTCGCCAGTGATGGGTTTGGCGACCCAGCGCTGGGCGGATTCGCGGAGCATGATGGCCTGTGAGTCNNTCGTTGTGAATGCCGGTGATGAGGCGTTCGTAGGCGATGAAGAGCAAGGCGAGGCCAGGCGCCTCGTAGATGCCGCGGCTCTTGGCCTCGATGATACGATTCTCAATTTGATCGGACATACCGAGGCCGTGCTTGCCGCCGATGCGATTGGCTTCGAGAAGAAGTTCGACGGGGTCGCTGAACTCGCTACCGTTGAGTGCGACAGGAAAGCCCTCTGCAAAGCGGATGGCAACTTGTTCGCGCTGGATTTCGACATCATCGCGCCAGAAGGCCGTGCCCATGATGGGGACGACGATCTTGACGGACGAAGAGAGATGCTCCAGGTCTTTGGCTTCGTGGGTTGCGCCGAGGATGTTGGAGTCGGTGGAGTAGGC
>PLPA01000269.1 GCA_003159355.1 Acidobacteriaceae bacterium
TGAGCGCGTCGATGTGGCCGCCGCGCGCCTCCATCAGGTCGCTCATGTTCAGCAGCACCAGCGTCGGCAGGCCCAGCGCCAGCACCGGCGCGGCCAGCATCAACTGGCGGGTCAGGTGCAGCGAATCCAGCACCAGCAGCACCGCGTCCGGCTTGGGCGTGCCGGCCATCTTGCCGCGCAGCACGTCGATGGAGACGCGGGCATCCTCGCTGTAAGGGTCGAGCGAGTAGATGCCGGGCAGGTCGATTAGAACAAGATCTTCGCGGCCCACGCCGGCCATCAGGCCCATGCGCTGTTCCACGGTTACGCCGGGAAAGTTGGCTACCTTCTGGCGCAGTCCGGTCAGCCGGTTGAAGAGCGTGGACTTGCCGGAGTTGGGCGGGCCTATCAGCACCACCGTCTTCAGCGCCCCAGCGAACGGCGGGGAAGTGGGGGCTTCGAAGGCGGGAGTCTCGCAGCAAGCGTTCATTGGGCGGCCTCGATCCTCTCCGGCAGGTACGCGTCTTCGTTGTCTTCCAGGTCTTCGGCTTCGGCGGCTCGCACGCGGATGGCCGCGGCGGTCTCGCGCCTCAGGGCGATCTCCATGCCATCCACGCCGTAGACAGTGGGGTCGCCGGCCGGCGCTCGCAGCAGTACCGTCACCAGCGCATCGGGAACAAAGCCCATGTGCATCAGGTGGTTCTGCACGGATTCTGGCAGGTCGAGGCCTACCAGCACCCCGCTCTCGCCCACATTCAATTCGCTCAACACGCTCAACCGACGGACTCCGATGGGCCGCGGCAATGGCCGGACCTTTGAATTACGACCAGAATAGTCGGATTTCAGTATACGACCATTCCTACCCAATTCGCAAATGCTGGATTCCCCTCTTTACCCTGCGCAATCCCATTCCAAACCACGCCGAAACTCTCTGCACTCTTCATCGGAACGCCGGGCTTGTTTCATCAGCGCAAAGAGATTTGCGCCGTCTCATGACCTTAGTCAGTATCGGCAATCGGAATGCAAGAGTTAAGGCTCAAGTCACGCCGGTTTTTTGCCGATAGAGTTCATATCCCGCCGGAGTGGCGCGTCCAATCCCTGTGCCGGCCTTCAGGAGCAATCATCTTGGCTTCCTCTTCCATAGTTTATAGAGTCTATGCGCCGCCAACTTCGGCCGGCGGGTCAGCGCGGTTTCAGGCTCAGTTGCGGACCTGGCTGCCGGTGCTGGCCTGCATGATGGTCTTCGCCGTCGAGTCCACCTCCTATCTTGGAGCGGACCGCACCGACGCTCCGCTGCGCCGCGTGGCCGAGGCGCTCTTTGGCTACGACATCGGCGTGCACTGGAATCTGATCCACCTTCTGATCCGCAAATCCGGCCACTTCGCGGGCTATGGAATGTTTTCTCTGCTTTGTTTTCGCGGCTTTTGGAGGACATTTCGGAGCGCCGCGTCGCAGATGTTGCGGCAACTGCGAGCGCATGGGCTGGCTATTCTGGCCACATTCCTGGTGGCAGGCGCGGACGAGTTCCACCAGAGTTTCGTGCCCAACCGGTTTGGCTCCTTAAGCGATGTGCTGCTGGACACCTACGGAGCCGTGGCGCTCTGTTTTGTGCTCTTTCTGGCGATGCAGGCGGCGGAGCGGCGCAGGCGGGCGCGGGAACAGGCGGTCCGCAGCCCTGAACCGGCCTCGGTTGAAGCAGTCTCTTTAGGTTGAGTAATCCGCGTTGATGCTGACGTACTCGTGCGTCAGGTCAGTGGTCCAGAAGAGGCAGGAGCCGGCGCCCTGATGCAGCTCAATGGTGACCGAGAACTCCCGCTGCGCGATGTAGTCGTGCGCGGCGGCCTCGTCGAACTCTGGCGCGCGGCCGCCGTCGCGGCAGATGGCCAGTTCACCGAAGCGAATGTCGAAGCGATCCGGGTCGATCTGGGCGCCGGAGTAGCCGATGGCCGCCGCCAGCCGGCCCCAGTTGGGGTCGCCGCCCGCCCAGGCCGTCTTCACCAGCGGCGAGTGGGCGATGGCCTTGGCGACCTTGAGCGCGTCGCCGTCTGAGGCCGCTCCCTCGATGCGCAGCTCCACTACATGGGTAATGCCCTCGCCGTCGGCGACCACCTGGCGCGCCAGCGAGGCGCAGACCTGCGTCAGAGCGTCGGCGAAGGCGGCGTTTTCCGCGCCGACGACGGCTCCGCTGGCGCCCGAAGCCAGCAGCAGCACTGTGTCGTTGGTCGAGGTGTCGCCGTCCACCGAGATGCGGTTGAAGCTGACCTCGATGGCCGGTTGCAGGTAGCCGTCCAGAATCGCCGGCTCGACGGCCGCGTCGGTCAGGATGTAAACCAGCATGGTGGCGTGCGGAATCAACTGCGGGTGAATCATGCCAGCCCCCTTGCAGAAGGCGGCGATGCGAACTTCTTTCCCATCTACCTCCAGCCGTGCGAAGGCGGTCTTCTCTACGGTATCGGTAGTCATGATCGCCTGGGCGGCCTGCTGGAAGTGGTCGAAGTCAGCGCTCAGATGGGCGGCCAGGCCGGGCAGCGCGGCGATGATTTTTTCAGCCGGCAGAGGAACGCCGATGACGCCGGTCGAGGAGGGGAAAACCTCTTCCGGGCGGCAGGCGAAAAGCTGAGCGATGGCCTCGCAGGTGGCGCGAGCCGCATCCAGCCCGGCCTGACCGGCGGCGCAGTTGGCGTTGCCGGCGTTGATGGCCACGGCGCGCAGCTTGCCTCCGGTAGCTCTCAGGTGCTGCTTGTCGAGGATCAGCGGCGCGGCGGTGACGCGGTTGGCAGTATAGGCTGCGGCGGCGCTGACCGGCTCGTCGGCCACGATGAGGGCAAAGTCGGTGTTGCCGCTCTTCTTGAGCCCCGCCTTGGCTGCGCCAAAGCGGAAGCCGCGGGGGATGACGGATTGGGATGCGTTGCTCATATCAATCATGGGATTCAATCCATTTAATCTAACAGGTGAGGGGTTGGATGACCGAGAGCCGGAGTGAAGTCTTGGAGAGCGAGTTTCTTGAACTGCGCCAGGTGAACGTGGCGCGCGGCGACCAAGTGGTGCTGCATGATGTGAACCTGACGATCCGCGCCGGGGAGCACGTGGCGATTCTGGGGCCGAATGGCTGCGGCAAATCCACGCTGATCCTGGCCATGAGCTGCCAGCTCTATCCCATCGTGCAGCCGGGAATGCGGGTACGCATCTTTGGCCGCGAGCGCTGGGACCTGACCGAGCTGCGCCGGCACTTTGGCGTGGTGGCGGCGGGAGTGATGACGGAGCTGCCCGGCGAACGGACCGCCGTGACCTCCGGACTGGATGCGGTGATCGCTGGATTCTTTTCCGCCTCGACGCTGTGGCCCAATCTGCGCGTCACCGGCGAGATGCGCGAGCGGGCCCTTGAATCTCTAGCCCGGATGGAGGCGCTGCACCTGGCCAATCGGCTGGTGGGCGCAATGTCAGCCGGCGAGCGGCGGCGCATCCTGATCGCGCGGGCGCTGGCGCACCGGCCGCGGCAACTGCTGCTAGACGAGCCTTCCAACGCCCTCGACCTGGCCGCGCAACGGGAACTGCGCGAAAGCCTGCGGCGGCTGGCCCGCGAAGGCACCGGCCTGGTGCTGGTGACGCATCATCTGGGCGACATCCTGCCGGAGATTGAGCGGGTGATTCTGATGCGCGCCGGGCGCATCGTGGCCGACGGGCCGCGACAGGAGCTGCTCACCGAGGCGCGGCTGAGCGAACTCTTCCATGCGCCGGTGCGGATTGGGCGCGACGAGGAGTGGCTGCACAGCTGGTGACGGACAGTGGTCAGGAAGCTGCATCGAGCGTTGGACGCGAGGAGACTAAGAACAAATAAAAGGCAAAGAAAAAGTGGAATGCGAGAATCGCATTCCACTTTTCCCAAGAAGCAGGGAGGACGAGAACTAAAGGCCTTAGAATAGCGCTGCCAGTTGCCCCTGGCTTAGCGCGATTGCATGAACTTGCGGCGAAGCATCCCTGCCAAGCCAAGCAGGCCGGTGCCGAACATGACCAGTGTGCTGGGCTCGGGAGTGGCAGATTCACCAAGGGAGGTAATGTCGATCCCGAATGTGGAGGACGCCCCTGTACCTATACCGTAGCCGTTGTTCGAATCGGTACTGTCAGAGCTGAAGGTCGCCAGTGTTGGCGCGTAACCGGTCAGGGTCAGTATGCCGGTGCCAGAGAGATTCAAGAACTCAGAGGTATCCATAGCGACAGTAAGCCCGGTGATGGTGAATGTGGCGACACCCGTGTTCGTAGTGAACACGAGCACGTCAGGACTGGCGAATGTTAAAGTACTAAAGTCCATTGTCGCTGCAGAACCGTGCGCTATATTAACAGTCGGTGAAGTCAAACCTGCGAAAGAGCCGCCATCGTCTGCAACAACCCCGGCGCTGGTGGTGAGGATGAGAGCCGTCGTAGACCAATTGTCATTCCCGCCCGTGACGCCGATTGTACCGACAATGTATGGACTGGCCAACACGTTTGGGGAAAACGCAAGGGCCGCTGCCAATGCGAGTAAAACCACCGAAAACTTTTTCATACATACCTCCGAGATCGCCAGTTGATTTGGTTTCCAACTGGCTGGGAACACCAGACGGTAACCGGGGTTAAGTATTAGCGGAGTATGCCGAGCGCCCTTGCACGAATGGGGAAACCTCGACACGCTTCCTTTTCGCTGAGATAGATGCACGTGGGTGGCCATTTTCAGCGAGCCGTTCCAGAACCTTCGTTCTCCCTGTTAACTCTTTATAAAATGATACTTTACAGTCTTTGTTGCGACGTGTTTTCGAGGAGGTCAAACGCCGGGCCGAGAGAACAAATGTGCAACGGTTTGCACAGTAGAGGCAAGAATTTACCCAAACAGTGGTCAGGGAATAGGGAACGCGGGCAAAGAAAAAGATGGAATGCGAGAGTCGCATTCCATCTTTTCCAAAACCCCGGAGATGATCGATAACGAAGAAACAGTTGCGCAGCGCAGGCAGTTGCCCTGGCTATCAGCAATGGATGAATTTGCGGCGAAGCAGCCCTGCCAACCCGAGGAGACCGGTGCCGAGCAACACCAGCGAAGAAGGCTCTGGGGTGAGTTCTACGCTGTCAGTAAACTCGCTGAATGCGTATGGAGAGTCGCCGACGTCTTTGTTAACATAGAATGTTCCGGTTGAAACGAAGGGCGCCGAATAGGTTTCGGTGCCGATAGTAGTGTTGGTGGGCAAAGAGACCAGAGAGGTACCGCAGGTCGGGTACCCTGTGCAGGCGAATTCCGTGATACTACCCGCACCGCCTAAGTTATTGTCAAGAACGTATTCGCCAACCGGGCCCTGTACCTCATAAACCAAGTTGAAGTCATCCGAAGAGCTGCCGACCACCTGAAAACCCAGGGTGGCGCCGCTACTGGAGAATCCGGTGGTACCTGTGTTGAAGTACAAAGAATCGAGTGGAGCACTCCCAACGATACTGACAGTATCGAACGTGAAGGTGAAGATACCCTCATAGCAAGACGTGCCGGCGGTAATTGCCGAGGAGTCCGCTGAGCAAAGGGTGCTGGCCATCGCAGCTGGTGTGATCGCAAGGGACGTTGCTAATGCGAGTAAAGCAATCGCGAACTTTTTCATGTTTACTCCAGGAGCCTTCGTTTGGTTTAGACTCCAACTGACACGGATACCAGACGGTAACCGGGTTAAGGTTTAGCAAAGTATGCCGAACGCCATTGCGCGGAGTAGGGGAACCCCGACATACTTCCTTTTCGCTGAGATAGATGCACGTGAGGGGCCATTTTCAGCGGGCCGTTCCAGCACCTTCGTTCTTCCTGCTAACACTTTATAAAAGAATACTTTACAATCTGAGTTGCGATGTGCTCCCGCATGAGATCAAACGTAGGGCCGAGAGAATAAATGTGCAACGGTTTGCACAGCAGAGGCAAGAAATTACCCAAACAGTGGTCAGGGAATAGGGAATAGCAAACGCGGGCAAAGAAAAATGGAATGCGAATATCGCATTCCGTGGTTCTGCAAGGCGCCTGTCCTGCCGGGTGTCTTCAGCTTCACCGAGCCGCCAATGAACAGCGCAAATGAAGAGGGCGCGTTTCCGCGACCCTCGTTCGAATCGAAACACAATCCAGAGAATGAAAACGATTTGCGCACAGCGCGCACAACCCCTATCGGCGAACTGCCTCAATCCAGAACTAGCCATGTGTCCGCGCAGTCAGCCGCTGCGGCCGGGAGGAGACTCGCGCCGGAACAATCGCTCCGGCGTGAGGGAAGACGACAGCTTGTCAGGCGCGCAGCTTGTCAGGCGCGCAGCTTGCGGCGCAACATGCCGGCCAGGCCAAGAAGCCCGGTGCCCAGCAACAACAGGGAGGAGGGTTCCGGTGCTTGCGTGAGTTCGGCCGTAAAGTCAACACCCGCGCCGTTAAGGCCGGTCTGCGCGTCAATGATGGTCAGCGTGTTTGTGCCGGCAAGCAGCGTAATACCGCTCAACGAAACCGTATCCGCCCCTCCGCAGCTCGGCTGATATTCCGCGCAATGGCCGTCGCCGCCGACGATGCCAAAGGGCACGAGAACCACCTGATCAGCTGTCCCTGCGTCAAGGATAACTTCCGCCGTGTCATCGGCCATCACACTGATACTGCCATCGTAAGGATCGGTCCCGCCAACGGCGGTGAAAGTCGTCTCATAGTAGTAGAAGGCGTTTGGATCGACAACGGTTCCATCGCCAGGGCTGCCGTTACCCGAGGGTCCGGCATCGGCTGAGTTGGAGACCCAGCTTGAGCCGGTAATAGCCGACGCCCAGACGCCATTGGAATCGACGTTATAGCTAGGCGCTGAACCGCCCGGGATGGTTCCGGCTACCAAGGGCGTATAGTTGTTTGCCACGAAGGCGCCGTTCAGCGCGCTGGTTCCCAGGTATTGCAACGCACCGTTGGTGTCGCTGGTGGACGAGCCGGCGGCGCTGTGAAGAGTGATGCTGTCGGCGTAGGCCGCGGACGCAAGCGCCAGCAGCAAGGCAGGTAAAACCGCAACCTTCAAAATCGTCTTCATTCTTCCTCCAGGAGCCTTCGTTTGGCTCAAGTTCCCGCTGGTTGGGGTCGCCAGACGGTAACCGGAGTTAAGGGACAGCAAAGAGTACCGAGCGCCGCTGTACGAATGGGAAGCTTCGACACACTGCCTTTTCGAGCTAATATATGCACGTGAAGGGCCAATTTCAACGGGGCATTCCAGAGTTTTTATATCCACTTCAACTCTTTATAAATGAATACCATACATCCTGAATTACAAAGGGTTTCCGAAGCGGGTCAAAGGCCTGACAGAATTGAAAGAATGTGCAACGGTTTGCACAGTATGGCAAGAATTTACCCAAACAGGGGACAGTGGGCAGTGAACAGATGCGGCTGGAAGAGTGAGAATCATCGGCAAAGCGATCAACGGGCTGTCCACTGACCACTGTCCACTGACCACTTTGGGAAGGCCTGGGGAAGAACGGATTCGCTCCCGGCAAATTCTTTTGTTGACGCCGCGCGAATTGCGAGGTAGATTAAGCGCACACGGGAAAGGAGGTAGGTCCAACTGATGCAGAAAGAAACTTCGAGAAGTATGGTACGTGAGGTGACTGAGGCCTAGGGCATCGCGCCTTAGACTTCCTGGTTGCCCCCACGCGGAGCAAGTTCTTACCGCATGGGACGCTACTGCACCTTCACTGTTGGCTGAATTCCTCAGTCCGTTGCGCGGGGTGGCAATTCTTCAACGCAGCGACGAAGCCTGTCGCCGAAGGAGTCCGGCTTGCCGGGCGTCGCCA
>PLPA01000109.1 GCA_003159355.1 Acidobacteriaceae bacterium
GGCATGAAGGTCACGCGCCTCGCCTTCGGCACCGGCAGCAACAATGGGCACGTGCAGGCCGAACTCGGCCAGCAGGAATTCACCCGTCTCATTCACTATGCTTACGACCGCGGCATCCGATTTTTTGAGACCGCCGAATCCTATGCCACCCCCGCCATGCTCGGCGTGGCGCTCAAAGGCATCCCGCGCGAGAGCTATCAACTAATGAACAAGGTGACCACCGACGAGGGCGTTGATCCGCGCCAGCGATTCGATGAGATGCGCAGCTTGATGCAGACCGAATACTTCGACATCATGCTGCTCCACTGGCAGCATAATCCCGACTGGTTGGCCCGCACCGGCCGCTGGCAAGACGGCATCCTCGAAGCGCAATCGAAAAAGACCATCCGCATGCGGGGAGCATCGGTCCATGGCCTGCCCGCGCTGCGCCAGATGCCCGGCAACCAATGGCTGGAAGTCGCGATGATCCGCATGAACCACAACGGCACGCGCATGGACGGNNGGCGTGATCAGCATGAAGCTGGTAGGCGACGGCACCTTCACGCGCCACGAAGACCGCCAGGCCGCCATGCGCTTCGCTTTCAACAACGCCGGCGTCGATTGTGTGACCGTGGGCTTCAAAAACACAAGGGAGATCGACGAAGCGATCAACAACCTGAATATCGCGCTGACATAGGCGAGATAGGTTCAATATCGCTTGCCTGGCCGCAGCGTCGCCGCGCGTGGCCCGGAGAGGCTCCCGCGCTGGCTATTGAGCCGTATCCCTGTCGATTCATTACCTTTGGAACTCATTTTTGGCCGGCGTCCCATTTTTCTGAGGCTTCAGTGGGAAATCTGGCGTCTAATTGAATGAGATGAGTATATCTGTGTTCGCTCGACCTTTTACCGCATCGGGTTCCATCACCGCAGTTGACGAGCAGGCGCGGCAGGAGAACCTCGCCGTTTCCGCTGGTTTGAAGCGCCAGGACGTTGGCCTTTTGGATGAGCTGATCGTCCGCTACCAGCACCGGCTGATGCGCTATCTGCTTTATCTGTGCGGCAATCGCGAGATGGCCGAGGACATCTTCCAGGAGGTCTGGATGCGGGTTCTGGTGCGCGGGGCGCAGTTCAACGGACGCGCGCGCTTCGACACCTGGCTCTTTACTATCGCCCGCAACCTGGTGATCGACCTGCGGCGCAAGAAGACCACGTCAAGCCTGGACGAGCTCTTTGAGGGCGGCAGCGAAGACGACCGGCCGATGAGCTTCGAGGTTGCCGGGGACGGGCCGACGCCGTTTGACTACTTTGCCAACCTCGAAGACCGGGAGCGGATTGCGGGGGCGCTGATGAAGCTGGATACGCTCTACCGCGAGGTGCTGGTACTCAGGTTCCACGAAGATCTGTCGCTGGAAGAGATTTCCAAAGTGACGCGGTCGCCGCTTTCGACGGTGAAATCCAGGCTGTATCGCGGTCTGGCCGCGATCAAGCCCAAGCTGTCCTCTGCTGCCACCTGCGGTGGGGCCAGCCGCGCCTGCGGCGCAATATCCTCGGTGGGGCCAACTGCGCCTGCTTTGTCGAGGACGGAATGAAGCCGGATGAGAGCGCCGATGCCAACCGCGAGCTGCTTTCGGCCCTGGCCGGAAAGCGGGCGGACCGGGAGTGCACCGTGGCCCATCATACCTGTCGCGTTGTGAACGCCTCGCTGGGAGTGATGCAGGAGCAGAAGGCCGGGCGGCAGCGGTGCCGTTCCGTGGCGCTGGCGGCCACGCTGGTGGTCCTTCTTGTGCTGGGTCCGCTGGCCTGGTGGATCGCCGATACGGTCATAGAAGAAGAGCACCTGACCGGCCTCTTGGGCCAATTCGGCTTGCTGGCGTTCTTTCTGTGCGCGGCGCTGCTGGCCTCGGCGGTGCTGGCCGGCTGGTTGCGTCGCAAGCCCTGAGCGATCATTCCCCCGATCGGCGATCCTGCCCTTAAGTGCGCGCAACTTACCGATTCCCTTCTCCGTCTATTCATACAGAGGTTAAGCGTTGCTTAATCTCCTGAGAGCCCCTCTGAGAGAGGGATTGCCTATGCGAAATCCAGAGTCCATTTCCGTCAACGAAGACCCTCGCCTGATTCCGGTTTGGTCGATCGTGGCCGCCGCCGCAGCCTTTATGCTGGTGGAGTACTATTTCTGGCTGGTTTTGCCGGATCAGCAGCACCATGTGCCGCCGCTCGGCCTGCGTACTTACTTCAACATCTCCTTTGGATTGCTGGTTTCGCTTTACTTTCTGATGGTGGGCTACGTCAGCAAGGACGCGCCGCGCCGCGCAATGAGCGCGCGCTTCTGGATCGCCATCTGCTTCGTAATGCCCGGCGGCATCGGCGCGGTGCTGTACTTCCTGCTGCGCCAGCCGGAGGTTTCGCGCTGCCCGGCCTGCTCCACGCATGTGCAAAACGACTTCCACTTCTGCCCGCAGTGCGACTACCAGCTTACGGCCAGTTGCGGCCATTGCTTCCGCACGGTGCGCTCCACTGACCAGTTCTGCACGCAGTGCGGCCATGAGCTGGCCGCGGACCATATGCCGGCCCGGCTGCGTGTGATCGGCGAATAGAGCAGGGAATAGGGAATAGGCGCATCGCAATTGACCGGAGCGCGTGGCCTCCCTACAATCAAGCTGCATTCTGCTTCCGGCCCGCATGACTCTCACCGCGCTCATCATCGACGACGAACAACTGGCTCGCGAGGAGCTGGCCTACCTGCTCGACNNACCACCCCGACATGGTCTTCCTGGACGTGCAGATGCCGGGGCTGGACGGCTTTGCGGTGATTGAACGGCTGATTGCGCGCCGGGCCAAAACGAAAGGAAATGGAGCGCCGCAGGCGCAGTTGGCCCCACCGCAGGTGGTGCCGCTGCCGCAGATTGTTTTTGCCACGGCCTACGACCAGTACGCGGTGCGCGCCTTTGACGTGAACGCGGTCGATTACCTGCTGAAGCCCTTTGACCGCACGCGCGTCGAGCAGGCCGTGGAACGGGTGCGGGGACGGCTGACTTCCGCATCGTCCGGCGGCTCGCCCAATGGCGCAAATGGCCCTCTGCCCGAGTCGCAAATCGAGTCTCTGCTGCGTCTGCTCAATCGCCCGCAAGGCGCCGGCCGCGTGCCCCAGCCCGCCAAGTTGATCGTCCAGGCGCAGAACCGGCTGCTGCTGATCGATCAGGCGGAGATCTGCTACGCGGCCATCGACGAGGGCGTGATTCGCGTGGTGACGCAGAGCTTCGAGGGCTNNTTTGTGGTGAACATCAACCACATCCGCGAGGTGGTGCCGTGGTTCAAATCCAGCTACCAGTTGCGCATGAACGACAAAAAGCAGACCGAAATCCCCGTCAGCCGCGCGCAAACCCGCCGCCTGCGCGAGCTCTTCAATCTGTAGCGTCCTTCTCCCGCTCAGCAAGCCGAACCCAGGCGATGGCGGCAAATCCTCCCATCACAAAAATGGAAACCAGCGCTGATGCTCCGGCAATGTCAGCGTAGCTCCACGGCTTGCCGGTGGGGTCCATGACGACGGCCGGAGCTTGGTGGGAGAAGACTTGCAAGACGTTGCCCGCGGCGCAGAGCGCATAGAAGACCACTGCCGGACGCAGGCTGGCCGGAGGCGCGGCGATGAATGACTCCGCGCGCCGGCGCAGATAGAGCGCGAAGAGCAGATAGATGGTGAAGACAGTCCCGAACCAGCCCAGGTAATTCGAGACAGGCACGCCGAACCACGCTCCTCCCTCGCGCCAAACCCAGCCATGCAGCACCGTGGCCCACACCGGATCCTGCGCCAAATCCCAGGCGACCATGATAAAGCTGGCAACGAGCGGCAGCCCGATGATCCGCAAGCCCGCGACCGGCGCATGAGGATTGCCGACTATCGCGCGGGCCAACGTCCATGAGACGTAAGACATTCCGATGTAAGCCAGACCCAGCAGTACCGGCACTTGAAAGAGCTTCGGTCCCATCAGCTCCACGAAATAGTAGTGGCCGAAGGGAAAGCCTGTCACGATGCTGAAATTTTCGGAGAAGTTGCCCACCACGATGCAGAAGCCGGCGAAGACCAGAATGCCGCGCAGCCGGTAGTGGCGCGCTCCATCGAACAGCGCGAAGGCCATCGCGGAGAGCACGTCGAGGGCGACAATGGCGGTGCGCGGAATTCCCGTGGGCGCAACCTCCAGAACCCGCGCGCAGGCGTAGGAAGCAAGAATCAGGCCCAGCGCAAAGGCGATCCGGGCGCGGCGAGGTGGCAGTTGCATTGTGGATAGTGTTGCAGACGCAAACCCGCGCGCACAAGCCCGGCGGCTGCCCCCGTACAATAGAATCTGAAGCCGAACCCTCCCAGCGATGGCCGAAAAAGAAGAGAAAAAGCCGCAAAAACCCGATGAAGATCCGGTCGGCAAGGTCTACGACTCCCGGCTGATCCAGAGGCTCGGCCANNTCTCCACGCTGGCCATCAGCCTCAAATCCATCTGCGATGTCGCCGGCCCCTTCCTGGTGATGGTGGCCATCGACCGCTACTTCCCCGCCGACTCCCACTCCGCGCTCTCTACGAATATTCTTGCCCGCGGCATGGGCACAAAGAACGCGCTCACCCGCCGCCTCAGCGACGACCCCATCCAGGGCATCACGCAGTTGGCCGAGGTTTACATGGCCGTACTGCTCTGCGCCTATCTCTTCCAATTCATCCAGACCTACCTGATGCAATGGACCGGGCAGAAGCTGATGTTCGACCTGCGCCGCGAGATCTTCCGCCATATGCAGCGCATGCACATCGGCTTCTT
>PLPA01000078.1:0-4886 GCA_003159355.1 Acidobacteriaceae bacterium
ACCGACGCCGGGCGGACGGTCTACGGCGGCGGCGGCATCACGCCGGACGAGAAGATCGAAAGCCCCAAGAGCAACCACTTCCAGGAGACGCTGCTCTACAAGGATGCTTTCTTCCACTTCGCCCCGGTTTATCTGGCCAACCGCACCGTGGACAAGAACTTCCAGGTGGACGCGGCGGTGCTGGCGGAGTTCAAGAAGTACCTCACCAGCCAGAACATTCCCTGGACCGAGGCCGATCTGAATGAGGTGATGGACTGGGTGAAGATCGGCATCAAGGACAAGATCTTCACGATCCAGTTTGGCCAGTTGCAAGGGATGCGCGCCCGCGCCGACTGGGACCCGGAGATCCAGAAGGCGCTCACCTTCCTGCCCGAAGCGCAGGCCCTGGAAGACCACGCCCACAAGGTGCTGACCGAAAAAGCGATGGCGCGCAGCGAAGTGCGGTAGAAAGTCAGGAACGCACGGGCCGCTTGTGGAGTCGGTTGCTTCTGGTTGCTTTAGGTGGCGGATTCGCTCAGCTGCTAGCAACAACCCAAGGCAGGCAACGGTCCAGCCGGCAGGCCGCAAGCTGGCCCGGCTGCTCACGCAGCGCGGCGCTCGGCTGGGCGTTGGATGTGTCGGGAAACATCATGGCTGCATCCCCTTGTTCGGAACAGATATTGAGCTGGAGATGCACTCTTCGCAAGGTCAAGCTTACTCGGTTTTTCCTTTGAATCGTCCCGATGCCGACAAAATGCGGTCCACGACCTCTTCCGGGATCAGCGCATCGACGGGGATGGAGACGTGTGCCGTGCGATACAGCGGCAGACGGCGCTGGTAGCGGGCGGCGAGGTTGGCCTGGTCGGCGAGGATGGGGCGGGTCTGCTCGGTTCCCTGGCAGCGCTGGAGCGTGGTGGCTAACTCGACTTCGATGTGAACCAGCAGCGTGCCGGGGGTGGTGAGCAGCAGCGCGCGGGTGGCTTCGTGCTCGATGGCGCCGCCGCCGAGGGCCAGGACCAGAGAGTCGCCGGCGGCCAGGCGGGCGATGGTCTCTTGCTCCTGCTTGCGGAAGGCGGCCTCGCCGTGGCGGGCGAAGATCTCAGCGATGGTTACGCCGGCCTCGGCCTCGATCACGTCGTCCACGTCGAGGAAGCTCCAGCCCAGACGAGCGGCGATGAGCGGGCCGACGGTGGATTTGCCCGAGCCCATGAAGCCGGTGAGGACAATGCGGCGGGGCAAGACGGAATTGGTTGAGGCTTCCACAGACTTAGTGTAACGTTTCGCCGGCTCGCAGATGGTCTCCAAACTCCCCTCCTCCAGAACAATTGCGAAACCGCTTGATTTTTGCTGAAAACGGCCCGATATAGCGGCTTCTTTGGCTAAAAAATGGGCAAAATCAGGGGTTTGCAGTTACTGATTCTTCAACAGTACGATTTTTTATGTTATTCATTCCTTGTGTTTTACAAGATATTTTTGAAAAATTATCATGTTCTAAAGGGTAGGGGGTGGGGGGTACGGACCGGGCGCATCCCTGACAGATTGGACCGGGGAGATGCCTGACAGCTCGCAGAAGGGTTTGGCCCACTTTTGTTCATTCTGCCAGTGTGCGCCAACGGATGGTAATAATCTGCAACCACCTGTGGTGGGACCATCCGCCTTCGTATGAGCGGGTTGGGGTTCGTAATCTCCCAGGTCTCAAGAGCGAGACCTGGTCCACCCGCCAAGAATCCATCAGGCGACATGGGCGTTTACCGGGATCTATCCATCTTAAAGCACGCACACTTCTCGTATGTCAGCTGCGGCTACTTCTTCAGCGCGCGGAGTGAAACATAAAGCTGCTCATTTGTTGGGCGCGAGCCGGCAATAAGGATGTCAACGATCCGGCGGGCACTCGGCTCCCAGCCCGGCAGAGCAGTCGTGTGGAAGACACCGATGAGGGCACGGACGAAGTCATCAGGATCGGTATCTGCACGGAGATCGCCGCTGTTGATCGCGCGTTGCATCAAGGCAACGAATGCGCTGTGGATGAGACCGCGCGCGCCTTCGATGAGGCGCATGGAGCCGCCCGCAACAGTGTCCATGGCGGGAAGGATGAGCTTTTTGCCGGCCACGTGGTCGATGAAGAGAAGCATCCATGCTCGGAGAGCATCGAGCGGCGGCATCGTGGCGGCGAAGCGCTGCCCGGATGCAGTCAGCTTTTCGACTTCGCTGCGGTAGACGGCTTCGATCAGAGCGTCGCGGGTGGGAAAGTGACGGTAGAGTGTGCCTGGGCCGATAGACGCCTGGCGGGCGATGTCGTCGAGTGTAGCTTCGGCTCCGTGCCGGGTGAAGGCCAGCCTGGCAACCTCGATGATGCGCTCGCGGTTGCGCTGCGCATCCGCGCGGGGCTTGCGTGCGACCGGAGGTGGCAAAGACGGCTTTTTCGGCATACGTAAATTTCCAAAATATTTCTGCAACCGGAGACAGTCTCCGGTTATCCTATATTCGGAGACTGTCTCCGTTTTATCTGACGGGGGCGCGGATGTCAATCCTGGCACGGTGCTTTTGCAGTCGCGCCAGCAAACAGCAGGAGGAGGGTCTATGCGAGTTTTTGTGACGGGAGCGACGGGATTCATCGGGACGGAACTGGTGAAGGAGCTCATCGAGGCAGGGCATCAGGTGCGCGGACTGGCACGCAGCGACGCTGGCGCGGAGCAGTTGAAGGCCGCGGGAGCCGAGGTGCACCGCGGCGATCTTGAGGACCTGGATAGCCTGCGCAGCGGAGCGACGGGCATGGATGTCGTGGTGAACCTGGCGTTCAACCACGACTTTTCGAAGTTCGCGCAGAACGGAGAGGACGAGCGCAAGGCGATTGAGGCGCTAGGTTCCGTCCTTGAACCAGGCAAGCTGCTGGTCGTGACCTCTGGGATCGGAATGACGAGCGGGGAACCGGGTCATGTGTGCATGGAAAGCGATCCGCCAGCGAGCTCGGCTTCGATACCGCGGCAGCCCGAACAAACAGCAAAGGCCGCAGCGGAGCGGGGTGTGCGTGTGGCGATTGTGCGGCTGCCGCAGGTGCATGACACGCGTAAGCAAGGGCTGGTGCCGCTGCTGACGCAGATAGCACGCGAGAAGGGCGTTTCGGCTTACATCGGCGATGGCGCGAACCGCTATCCCGCGGCTCCGCTGAAAGACGTAGCGCACCTGTATCGTCTCGCGGTAGAGCAGACGGGACCGGGCGTGACGGTGTATCACGCGGTGCAGGAAGAAGGCGTGGCGCTGCGCGAGATCGCCGAGACGCTCGGCAAAGGGCTGAAGATGCCGGTGGTTTCGATCGCTCCGGAGAAGGCTGCCGAACACTTTGGATGGTTTGCGCACTTCGCAGGTGTGGATATGCCGGCTTCGAGCGATTGGACGCGTAAAACGCTGGGCTGGAAACCGACTGGGCCGGGGTTGATCGAGGATCTGACGAATATGAAGTTTTTCTGACGAAGCTGCACTGAGCAGCTTTGGACGACCATGATGGTCCAAATGGGAAGGCCCCGGAATTCTCGGGGCCCTTCCTGTGCAACGGATTGGTCCGGCTATGTCGGCCAGGGTTCACGGGAATGCGGGTACCCGATAAGCCAAGCCTCAGCCGAGCGCGATGACCACGGCGCCGGCGGTGATGAGCAGGCCGCCGATCAGGGTGGGGGCGGTCAGCTTTTCGCCCAACAGCAGCCAGGCGAAGACGATGACCAGAGGGACGCTGAGCTTGTCCAGCGGGGCTACACGCGAGGCTGGGCCGAGTTGCAGGGCGCGGAAATAACAGATCCAGGAGAGGCCGGTGGCCAGGCCGCTGAGCGCGAGAAAAAGCAGGGTGCGGCGGTCGAGGGCACGCAGTTCCGCCAAGCCGCCTACGCCCGGCTTGGCGAGCACGAAGACGATGCCCCAGGCAAAGAGCAGCACCACGGTGGTGCGCAAGGCCATGGCCAGGTTTGAGTCCACATGCGCCACGCCCACCTTGGCCAGCAGGGCGGTGGCGGCGGCAAAACAAGCGGAGAGCAATGCCCATCCAATCCAGCTCATGAGAAATATGGTACGCGCACCACCTGCGGTGGGGCAGACGCCTTCGGCAAGCGAGTTGAGGTTCGTGGATTCCCACCTTATGCACAAAAACAAAGACGTGCCGAAGGTGGGGCACCCATATTCCATGAAAAGGAGAGGACACCCGGGCATCCTGGTTTCCCACCCATGCGCCAGAAAAACGGCGCATGGATGGGGCACGGAGCTTTTTGTTAGTTCATCTCCGCCCGTAACACGCCGTCGCGGGTCGGGCTGCTCCCGATGAACAAAGCAGGTAGAAACTTGGGTATTCTCCATCCTTTCGGCAAAACCCGCGAGGTCTGGTTTATCATTTCGCAGGTTAGCCATCGCTTCGCGATGATCGCAAGTTAGCGAGGTAGCGGGTTCATTGCGGGCGTAATTTGCCGCGGGCCGGAGACGCCGGCAGGCTCTACACTGAGATTCATGGAGACAGGCAAGGCCAGCAAGACGGCGCTGGGCGTGGCGATACGGCGCGCCGCGCACCAACTGGTGGACCGGCCGCCGGTTCTGGACGATCCGATTGCGGTGCGGCTGGTTGGATCGGGCTATCGAGGAAAGATGGGGCGCGCCTCGCACCGTGTGGGGCGGGACTTGCGCGCCTTTGCGGCAGTGCGCAGCCGGTATGTGGAAGACCGCCTGGCCGAGTTCGTGGCGCGGGGCGGCTCGCAGTACGTGGTACTGGGCGCCGGGCTGGACACGTTTGCCTACCGCAATCCGTACCCTGGGCTGCGCGTCTTCGAGGTGGACTTTCCCGCCACGCAGCAGGACAAGCGGGCGATGCTGGCAGAGGCGGCAATCACTGTGCCCGGCAGCCTGACTTTTGTTCCGCTGGACCTGGAGCA
>PLPA01000078.1:4956-5174 GCA_003159355.1 Acidobacteriaceae bacterium
ACGGCCTTCGACGCGCTGGCGGGGCGCGTGGCCGCCGCCGGAGAGCCTTTCCAGCTCTTTTTCACGCCGGAGGAGTTGGAGCGGGAGCTGCGCCGGGCGGGATTTAAGCGCTTCGAGCAGTTGGATTACCAGCAGCTCAACGAACGCTACTTCCGGGATCGCGCCGACGGGCTGAAGCTGTCGGCCGTGGGACTGGGGATGCTGGCGACCGCGTGGGT
>PLPA01000117.1:0-944 GCA_003159355.1 Acidobacteriaceae bacterium
GCTGGCGGCCCACAACCCGGCTGCCAGATAGACGAGTCCGAAGGCCGCGGCCACCTTTCCGGCCAATTTTGTGACAAATTGACTCTCCTCCGGAGTGAAGGTCTTTCGTCCCGCCAGATAGATCATCCACAGGCCGCCGATGAACAGGCCGCCGGCCAGCATCAGCAGCCAGCGCGGAGTCAGCGTGGGGTCGCCGGTGGGCAGATAAGCGCCCATCGCCGACGCGGAGTACATATTGCGCCATGCTTCGGGCCTCAGCATCAGCGTCATATTGCTGGAAAGCAGGCGGGCAATCGTACCCGCCAGCAGCCACGCGGAGAGACCAACCCACCAGGCCGATTTGCCTGCCTCAAGACGCGCGGTGAAGCGGTAGAGCAGCCAATAGATCAGCATGAGGAGGCCGATGATCGAAATCCAGTAGACGCCGATCAGCACGCTGCTGGTGTAGAGCGCGCGGCCATAGAGCACCTGGGAAAAGAGCAGCGGCGGTACGGCCAGGTTGATCACGAAGGTCATCACCACCGTGAGCCGGCGGGCCAGCGCCCGCGCCGTGACCATCGAATGCGGCGAGCTGCGGAAGAGGCTGAGCAGAACCGCCAGCAACAGCCCGCCCAGCAGCATTTCCACGGCGACAAAGTGCAGCGCCTGCGTCACGATATGCAGCAATTTCAGCAGCCAGATCGGCGCCGGCAAAGGAATAGGATCAACTGCGGGAAAGGATTGCATCGTACCCTTCGAGCCCCCAAAACCGTTTTTAGACTAGCACGGTCCAAAATGCTGTATGTGATGGCAGTCACAGTGCCGAAAGTGCGCACGCATCCTCCGCCGCAACACACCACGCAACGATCCTATACCCCACGCCCACCGATCAAGGCAGGAGGCGAAAAAATGTCTCAGCGATTCGATCTTCTGTTTCGTTGCTGTCGATCCGGCATGGGTCATTC
>PLPA01000117.1:952-10072 GCA_003159355.1 Acidobacteriaceae bacterium
GGTTTCTTGAATTTAGATGGAGCCGAAAGTCGGACTCGAACCGACGACCTGCTGATTACGAATCAGCTGCTCTACCAACTGAGCTACTTCGGCTTTCTTCTCCGATTGTACCGTTGCTTTCCTTTTCGGTAAAGTTTCGCGCTCAAATCCGCTCTGACCGCCTCATCGCTTCCCCGGCGAGAATCAGCAGGATTCCGGCGATCCACAGGACATGGCCAATCAGCGGAACCAGCGGGATGATGGCAAACAGAACCCATGTTCCGGCGATGAAGGCCACGATCGCTCCGGCCACGATGCGGCGCGGCCAGAACAGCTTGGGAAAGAGCAGAAGAACCAGGTAGAGCAGGAGAAGTGGATTGATCCAGCCGCTGAGTACGGCCAGAAAGTACTTGGAATGCCAGATCTCGTGGCTGAATGTGTTCACCAGCGTCATCCAGGCGCAGCGCGAGCCCAAGAAGACGTCCGGAGCGTCACCGCCGGGGGTGGCAACCTCGCGGCAGGCGGGCAGGAAAAACGCCGCTATAAAAACAAGTAAACCCAAGATGCGACCAGTAATTACCGTTCGCTTCATTGCCACACTGACCGCGCCTTGCGCCATGAATTGCCTCCTGAAATGTTTTATTGTTACCAAAATGCGGATTTTCTACTCCCTATTCCCTATTCCCTACTCCAGAACAGACCATCATAGCTCACGCCCGCCGGCCAGCACAGCATCGGCGATGCGCGCCGCCTCGACGGCCGGGCGCACGGCATGAACGCGCACGATGGACGCGCCATGCAGGATGGCTGCCACCAGCGCCGCCACGCTGGCCGTCTCGCGAGCCTCGATGGGCGCGTCGTCTCCGTCATGAAGCGGCGCCAGCGTCCGCCCCAGAAAAGACTTGCGCGAAACCCCGGCCAGCAGCGGCCGCCCCATCGAAAGCAACTCCCGCTGGCGGGCAAGCAGCACGTAGTTTTCCTCAAAGCGCTTGCCGAAGCCGTAGCCGGGGTCGAGCACCACGGCATGGGGCGGAATTCCCGCCGCGGCCGCTGCCGCAAGGCTCGCCGCCAGCCCCGCCCGCACCGTGGCCAGCAGTTCATCGGGCGCAAGTTGCGGCTGCGCGCGCCACATCTCGGGCCGTCCCCGGGTGTGCATCAGGATGACGCCTGCCTTGAATTCCGCGCAGACCGAGGCCATCTCCGCATCCCAGGCAAAGCCGCTTACATCGTTAATAATCTCCACGCCCGCCTTGAGAGCCGCCCGCGCCGTCGCGGCCTTATAGGTATCCACCGAGACCAACGTATTTGGTCGCGCCTTGAGAATTCCTTCCAGCACCGGCAGCACCCGCCCCTGCTCTTCGTCCGCGCTGACAGCCGGAGCCCATGCGGAGCCAGCAGGGCCACCTGGACTACCCGCCCGCGAGCCAGGTCGCGTACTCTCCGCGCCCAGGTCGAGGAGATCGGCTCCCTCATCCAGCAACTGCAACGCGTGTGCCACGGCTGCTTCCGGATCAAGAAAGGCCCCGCCGTCGCTGAAGGAGTCCGGCGTGATGTTCACGATGCCCATCACCAGCGTGCGGCGGCCCAGCTCCAGCGTGCGGGTGCGCAGTTGCCAAGGCATTGTTTCACGGCTGATTGCTTCCATTCCTTCAAGCCTCGATCCGGGAAATGACATTTACATTTCGATGGTACGCTTAGGAACAAAGCCGAGGTCCAGGCTATTGATCGCATCGCCGAAGCCATTGCCGCTGTAAACTGAGGCTGTATCATCAGAGTCAAATGCGCACGTCTTCCTTCCTCTCATCGATGGCTATGTCCGTTACTGTGCTGACTCCCGCCCTGGCTCTCGCCGTTGTGCTGGCAGCAGCACTGGCCGGCTGCCGTTCGCTGCCGTCCTCCAAGCCCGCGGCGCTTTGGACGCCGGAAGAAGCGCAGGGAGCGCAGCTCTACCAACTGAAATGCGCTCGCTGCCACTACCCCACCACCACGCATGGCCTGCACGGGCCGGGGTTGCAGGCGCTCACCAAGGTAAAGTCCATGCCCTCGGGCGCGCCGCCCACCGACGAGCGGCTAACGCAGGTCATCCTGCGCGGGCGGCTGGAGATGCCCGCCACACCACTCGACGACGGCCAACTGAGCGATCTTCTGGCCTATTTGCACACGCTATGACACTCTCACCTGGCAATGAGAAGAGCAAAATCGCGGAGCGGCTGCCGCTGCCGGGCCTGGCGGCCATCAGCCTCTACCTGCTGGCGCTGGCCGGAGTAGTGATTCTGGGCGTGGCCGGGCGGCACTATCCGCCGCTGTTTCTGCTCTTCGCGGCTGCGTTCATCGCCGCCAGCGCCGGACTGCTGCTACTGCTGCGCTGGGCCTGGGCGATGGCCCTGGGCGCAGTCTTCCTGCTGGCAATCTACGACCTGTGGATCTTCTCCAGGCTGCACGAACTGCCCGTGCTGGTTCAGGGGCTGTTGAATCTGGTTTTCTTCCTCTACCTGGTGCGCATCGAGGTGCGGAGCAAGCTGCGGTAGCGCCGCTACCAGACCACCTTGCATAGATTGGCTTCGCGGATCTTCTCGTCTTTGGTGATCAGCGTGCAATTGGCAACCAGGGCGGTTGCGGTGATGATCCGGTCCATCGGATCGCCATGAAACGGGGCGGGAAGTTCCGCAGCGCAAAGTGCGATCGTTTCGGAGACTGGAAATACCTTGAACCGGCTCTTGATGCGATTGAGAAAAACCGGATGCGGCACAGCAGGCTGAAGTCGACCAAGACGAATCGCGTTTGCAACTTCATAGATTGTCATGACGGAAATCCCTTGTATCTCCCCAGCCAATTCGGATTTCCTGATCGCGGCAGTAGCCGCCGGTGATATCTTCTCTGGTGAAAGCGCGAGCCAAATCACAACATGGGTGTCGAGCAGGATCACTCTGCAACCTCTTGTTCATATCGATCCCATTTCTCGTTGAACATCCGGTCCCACTCTTCGTCCGTATACTCAGACGAAACGATGTCTCCGGTGATAATCCCCATCCCCTGCATAAATCCGAAGATCGACTCCGGGCTTTCCTGCGGCACCGGCTCTTCCGGAAGCGAAACCCGCGCAAACGGCTTGCCCCGCTTGGTGACTAGGACGGGCTGTCCAGTGACATTCATCTCGGCCATCACCCCAAGGCACTTGGCCTTGAATTCGCCTATCGCCATCGTTCGCATCGGTCACCTCCTGGCAGTCTCAGTATACTCCTGACCATGGTCATCTGACTATGGTCAGGAGAGAGACTTATCTGTTTCCCTCTTACCGGCAAAGACTTTGCAACTTCTCATTCGGGTGGGGAGTGAAGGGCGGATACGTCAGATGGCGTGAATCCATGAACTGGCCGGGAAAGCTGGTGCCGTAGTGGAGCGCGGCATCGGGGTTCAGGGCGTATGCGGGGTCCTGCTCGACCTTGGGGAGTTGCGCAAATTGGAAGCCCTCTTTGCGCATCAGTTCGATGAGGTCGGGAAGCATGAGCGTGGTGAAGGCCATGGCATGCAGCAGCATCACGTGGGGAATCTCGTGGCGTCCCTCGCGATGAAAAGCGATGGCCGACTCCCTACGGCCTAGTTGGATGTATTCGGCCGCGCCCTCCAGATAGCTCTGGCGAAGCCACGCAATGGCCGCGGTGTCCTGCTTGGCCAGGCAGCGCCCGTAGGCGTCGTTCCAGGCGTAGTCGTCAAAGCTGAGCGTGACCTGGGCCACGCGGTATCCATGAGCACTCAGCCATGCACGTACGGCGTTGCGCTTCTCCAGCGTCTCGCCCTCCGCGAGATAGGGATAGCGAAACCAGTGCCAGTCGCGCGCTTCGGCGTACTGGGCAAGCGCCGGTTCGCCGCGAGCGATCTCGCGCTCATAGGCCTCGGCGGTATTGTCCGTCAGTGAGGGGTGCGACCAGGTGTGATTGCCAATGTTCATGCCCGCGTCGATCCAGATGCGCAGGGCCTGCTGGGCGTCGGGATCGTTCTCCAGCCTGACGGCATTCACAAAGCCGTATGTGCCTTCCAGGTGGTTGGCCTTCAGCTCGGATGTCAGCGTGGTGGCGATTCTGGCGCGTTGATCACCGGCCGGCAGGGTGCCTGCTGAGGGCAGATCGTCAAAAGTGAGCGCGACTGTGGGATGCCGGGAAAGCTGCGGGAGACGGGGTGCGGCGGCGGGTTGCGCGAGGGATGGCTGGGCAGCCAGAGGAGACGATTGCGAAGTGGCGAGCGGCGCGATCGCACCAACAGTAAGAGTGATTCCGAGCAACAGAAACGAACGTCTCATGCGAAATCTTTCCCTCCTCTCCTTTTGATGCATTCTACCAACTCCCTGGTTTCAGCATGCTCCGCAGCTCCAGTACTTTCGCAGCCAGTACAATGAAGTCGTGATGGAACTGGTGCAGATTTCCCCAACCCGCACGGCTCCGGCGCCCAAGCCCGAGTGGCTCAAGGCGCGCGCCCCGGTGGGCGAGAACTACCACGGGCTGAAGCGGCTGGCGCGCTCGCTCCAACTGAACACCGTCTGCGAGAGCGCGCACTGCCCCAACATCGGCGAGTGCTGGCACCACAAGACCGCGACTTTCATGATGCTGGGCAACCTGTGCACGCGGCACTGCGGCTTCTGCGCGGTGCCCAAAGGCCGTCCCGAGCCGATTGACTTCGATGAGCCGCGCCGCGTGGCCGAGGCCGTGGCTGCGCTGGGTCTGGAGTACGCCGTCATTACCAGCGTCAACCGCGACGACGACCTCATCGGCGGAGCGCGCGCGTTTGCCACGGTTCTGTCGGAGATTCGCCGCCAGGCGCCCGGCTGCCGCGTCGAGGTGCTCATTCCCGACTTTCAGGGCAGCCGGGAGGCGATACAGATAGTCGTCGAAGCTCGCCCCGAGGTGCTCAACCACAACACTGAGTCGGTGCCCCGGCTCTACCGCGCCGTCCGCTCCGGCGCGCGCTACGAGCGCACCCTGGAGCTGTTGCGCTACGCCAAAGAGCTGCGGCCCGAGGGAGTTACCAAGTCCGGCGTCATGGTGGGCCTGGGCGAGGAGACCTCCGAATTGCTTGAAGTCTTCCGCGACCTGGCAGCCATCCACTGCGACATTCTCACCATCGGCCAATATCTGCGCCCCTCGCGCGACCACCTGCCCATGGCGCGCCTCTACACCCCACGCGAGTTCGCCGAGTTGAAGACTGAGGCGCTGAAGATGGGCTTTCGCCACGTCGAGTCCGGCCCGCTGGTCCGCTCCAGCTACCACGCGCACGAGCAAGCCGCTTCGACGGGCATAAATAGTTCTGCCGCCTCTTGAAGACGGCGGCAGGAAGGAGAGCAGGTCTGGGAACATGCTTACTTCGCAACTGCATATAGCCTGCTTGATAGCGATTCGCTGTTCGAGTTGATCACATTTTGGAAATATTTTGAACTCAATTCATGGAAAGCCTCACTGCATCGCTCCTGGAAAAGGCGCTAAAATTCCAATATGACTGATCGCATGTCTCTGACTCTTGCCCAAGCCGACCCCGATGTGGCCGCTGCCCTTGACCACGAAACCCTCCGCCAGCACGAGGGGCTGGAGATGATCGCCAGTGAAAACTTTGTCTCCGAAGCGGTTCTGGAGGCGGCCGGCTCGATCTTCACCAACAAGTACGCCGAGGGCTACCCTGGGCGGCGCTACTACGGCGGCTGCGAGTTCAGCGACGTGGTGGAGAACCTGGCGCGCGACCGGGCCAAGCAGCTCTTCGGCGCTGAGCACGCCAACGTGCAGCCGCACTCCGGCTCGCAGGCCAACGCCTCGGCCTATGCGGCGGTACTCCAGGTGGGCGACACGATTCTGGGCCTCGACCTTTCCCACGGCGGCCATCTGACCCACGGGCATAAGCTGAGCTTCAGCGGCAAGCTCTACCGGCCCACGTTTTATAGCGTGCGGCGCGACACCGAGCTGATCGACTACGACCAGATGGAAGAGGTTGCCGAACGCGAGCGGCCCAAGGTCATCATCGGCGGCGGCAGCGCCTATCCGAGACTGTGGGATTTTTCCCGGATGCGCGCGATTGCCGACAAGGTGGGCGCGGTATACATCTTCGACATGGCGCACATCGCCGGCCTGGTGGCGGGCGGGGTTCACCCTTCGCCGGTGCCGCACGCGCATATCACTACGACAACGACGCACAAGACGCTGCGCGGTCCTCGCTCGGGGCTGATTCTCTGCGGACAGGCGCTGGCCGCGGCCGTGGACAAGGCAGTCTTCCCCGGCCAGCAGGGCGGTCCGCTGATGCACATCGTGGCGGCTAAGGCAGTGGCCTTGGGCGAAGCGCTCAGGCCGGAGTTCAAGACCTACGCGGCACAGATTGTGGCCAACGCCAAAGTACTGGCTGCGACTTTGCAGATGGCTGGCTTCCGTATCGTCTCCGGAGGGACTGACAACCATTTGATGCTGGTCGATGTCTTCGAGAAGGGCATCTTGGGCTCCGAGGCCGAGCTGGCGCTGGGCAAGGCCGGCATCACGGTGAACAAGAATACGATCCCCTACGACGTGAATCCGCCGATGAAGGCTTCGGGCATTCGCATCGGCACGCCCGCGCTGACCACGCGCGGCATGAAGGAGCCGGAGATGGTGGTGATTGGCGCGTGGATCGCTAAAGCCCTGGTGCAGCGCAACGACGATGCGGCGCTGGAGCAGATTCGCAAAGAGGTGGCCGAACTGGCCAACCGCTTCCCGCTTTATGCGTGGCGGCGGGCGCCCCGGACGTAGACCTGTGCTTCGTGGTCTCCCACCCTAGATCACCCCAACGACGAAGACCTGTCGTTGGGGACCCCGAAGCCGCAAAAACACAAACGCGGCGAGAGTGGGACACCCAGAGATATGCGATTTTCCAAAACGCAATTTGCCGGCGCGCGCCGGATGGTGGCTCCAATTCAATCTCAACTTTCCGAGGCTCAATAATGAAGCGTCTGACCGTTTTGCCGAATGCACTCGTCGCTCGCGGGATTGTCCTCACCGCAATCGCCGCCGCGCTGCTCTCCGTCTGCGAAGCCGCGCCCGCTCCCATCATCCTCACCGGCGCAGACCGCCGGCCCGCCACCTCGCTCAATGGCGAGTGGGGCGCGATTGTCGATCCGTATTTTTCCGGCCTGTTCAGCTTTCATCACCAGGAGAAGTCGGACGGCTGGTTCATGAACAATAAGTACACGCGGGGTGAGTCAGCCCTCCACGAGTACGACTTTTCCAGGGCTCCCAAGCTAAAGGTGCCCGCCGACTGGAACACGCAGCGCGAGTCGCTTTTCTTCTATGAGGGGCCTGTCTGGTACGAGCGCGATTTTACTTATCAGCCCAAGGAGCATACGCGCGTCTTCCTCCACATAGGCGCGGCCAACTATCACTCCTGGTTCTGGGTCAACGGCAAGAAGGTCTGCGAGCACGAGGGCGGCTACACTAGCTTCAACTGCGAGGTTACGGCTGTCGTTCATGCCGGGGGAAATTTTGTGGTGGCCGCAGTGGACAACACGCGCCACGAGGACGGCGTTCCCACGCTCGAAACCGATTGGTGGAACTATGGCGGCCTCACGCGCTCAGTCTCGCTGATCGAGGTTCCGGAGGCGTTTATCGATCAGTACGATCTGCACCTGAGCCGCGCCGAGGATTCGGTCATCGAGGGTTGGGTTCACGTCGAAGGCAGTCAGCCGGGCGCGAAGGTCGAGGTAGAGATTCCCGAGTTAGCCGCCAAGACCACCGCGGCGGTGGGCCAGGACGGACGCGCCGCGATTCATTTCAGCGTGAAGGGACTGGTGCGCTGGTCGCCGGAGATGCCGAAGCTCTATAAGGTCGCAGTGAGCGCCGGGCAGGATTCCATCGACGAGCTGATGGGCTTCCGGACAGTAGAGGTGCGCGGAACCGAGATTTTATTGAATGGCAAGCCGATCTTTCTGCGCGGCATCTCCATCCATGCCGAGGCGCCCTTCCGCGGCGGCCGCGCAAACACGGACAAGGACGCGGAGACGCTGCTGGGATGGGCGAAGGAGCTGGGCTGCAACTTTGTGCGCCTGGCGCACTATCCCCACGATGAAACCATGCTGCGCGCCGCCGACCGCATGGGACTGCTGGTGTGGTCGGAAAATCCGGTCTATTGGGCGTTGCAGTTCGACAATCCGAAAGTTCTGGCCAAGGCCGAGCAGCAGTTAGAAGAGGAGATAGGAACCTCGCGCAATCACGCCGCCATCATCCTGTGGTCGATGGCCAATGAAACACCGAACACCGAGGCGCGGACCCGCTTTATTGAAACCGAGGCCGCTCATGCGCGCGAGCTTGACCCCACGCGGCTGATTACCGCGGCGCTGCTGGTGCGCGGCGAGGGACACACCAAGATCATCGACGATCCGCTGGGCAAGGCGCTGGACATAATCGGCTTCAATGAATACATCGGCTGGTATGAAGGGCATCCGGAGAGCGCGGATACAACCGAGTGGCGCGTAGAGTACCAGAAACCCCTGATCGTGAGCGAGTTTGGCGGCGGCGCCAAGGCCGGACTGCACGGAGGCGAGAACGAGCGCTGGACTGAGGAGTATCAGGCCAATATATACCGCCATCAATTCGGAATGCTCAACCGGATACCGCAACTGAGAGGCATGAGCCCGTGGATACTGATGGATTTTCGTTCGCCAAACCGGCCCTTGACGGGCATCCAGGATGAGTTCAACCGCAAGGGACTTATCTCCGATCAAGGGCAGAAAAAGCAGGCATTCTTCATTCTGCAAAAGGCCTACAAAGAGAAAACCGTCGGCAGGCCGGAATGAATTAGCCAGGATAGCGCCTGGATAAGATGGCCAATGGATTAGCGAAACTGTGCAAATGCGGGTTTGTGAGTTATGCTTGACTCATGGTTATTGATTCCATCCTTGCACAAATCGACGCAGAAATTGCAAAGCTCACGCAGGTTCGCTCCCTGCTGGCTAACACCGGTAAAATCGCCGCCACGATCACTGAGCGCCTAACCAAGAAGCCCGCGAAGGCTGCCAAGCCAGCAAAGGTCGCCAAGGCTGCTAAAGTTGCCAAGGCCGCCAAGCCTGCCAAGGTTGCCAAAACCAAGAAGCGCCGCACGCTCAGCCCTGAGGCTCGCCAGCGGATTGCCGATGCGCAGCGC
>PLPA01000248.1 GCA_003159355.1 Acidobacteriaceae bacterium
CTTGTTCCCTTGGTCCCTTGTTCTATTGTTCCCTGCCTCTTCACCATGGGACCATTGTGCGCTAAGCGGGCATAATGATCGGCAAAGTTGGCGAGAGAAATTTTGGGTGCGCGGCGGCTGGAGGGTTAGGCTGCTATCTGCCTCAAAGATTTGGAGAAAAAAGGCACCGTAGAGCGGACTTTGGGTGGGGGATGGAAGGAAATGAGGGGGCGGAGGGCTTGACGGAAAAGCAGGGAGCACGTGAGCGAGGAAGCGAGGGGGCGTGTGAAGATGTGGAACGAGTGAAGAAGTGAAGGGGTGAGTTGGGGATCATGGATCAGAAAATCAGGGGTCAGGCGTCAAGGAACGAGGCATTGTGGGGACGAACGGGGTGCGGGACCCGATACTGGAAGCACGGGGACGTGGATGCGGGGAATGCCCCAGGAGTGCCAGCAAATAACGCCAAAGTGTCATTGAGTCAGCAAAAGTAACGAGTTTCAATGTTACCAACGTGCCTTTGACGGAGGTACCGGGGGCGGACTCGATTTCTGGCTGGCCCTCGGTCAACATCCCGCGGCCTCCGCTGAGCGGTAATCCCCGACTACCAAGGAGGTCACAAATGAACAGCCTGTTTTTGAATCTGTACGCGCAATTTCAGAGACTGAAGAACGGCGAGGAAGGTCAGGATCTGGTCGAGTATGGATTGCTCGTCTCCTTGATTGCTCTCGTTTGCATCTCCAGTGTCACTCACGTGGCCAGCGTCGTGAGCACGATGTTCACCAACATCAGCGCCTCGATGGCGTAAATCGGGCAGGGCGGGCCAGCAAGCGCGGAGCGGCATCCGATCGGCCTGCAAGGCGCAACTTTCCTCTGATTCGGCAGGGAGCCTCTCGGAAGCGAGGGGCTTTTGTGTGTTTGGGGTGTCGAGGGGGAAGGTGAAGCTGCGCGACGATGAGGCGGCGGATAAGAAATGGTGCGCCCGGAGAGATTCGAACTCCCGACCTAACGCTCCGGAGGCGTTCGCTCTATCCAGCTGAGCTACGGGCGCGCATTACCAGCATACCGCACTTTGGATTCTTCCGGGTAAAAGCTGAACGGCGCAAGGGGATGAATGCTTCCGCGCGCCGCAATCGGGGAAGGCTGAAGGTGGTTGTATCCCAGGTTCCGAAAGCGGGATCTGGAGCCCCCAAACTACTCTTCGTGCGGCTCGTCGTCGAGGTTATCCAGCGCGGCCAGAGCTTCGTCGGGCACATCCCACTGGCGAAGAATCTTGTAGATCACGCCGGGAGAAAAGCCAGCCGCGACCAGGCGGCGCATGATGCGCGCGGTCTCCTTCTCGTTCTCCGGCTTGTGCAGGCGCTTGCGTTCCAGGTGCTCGCGGGCCAGCGCCTCTTCGCTGGTCTGGCCATAGCGGGCTTCCAGGGTCTCGGCGATCAGCTCGCTATCCACGCCCTTCTGCTGCAAGTCCTGGCGGACGCGGCGTACCCCAAGCTTCTCGTTCTCCTGGCGCAGGCGGGCGTAGGTCTCGGCAAAGGCGGCGTCGTCCAGGTAGCCGTGCTCGCGCAGGCGGGCCACAGCGGCTGCGATGGCCGCCTCGCCGCGTTCGCCCGGCTCGACGCGCCTCTGCATCAGCCGCCGCAACTCGGCCTCCGTGCGCATCGCCCGGCCCAGCGACTTGACGGCGTAGTCGTAGAGGCCGGCTTCGTTGAGGAAGGGGCGAGGCTTGGCGGATTTGCGTTGAAAGGGCAATGTCAGCTCTTGACTTTCACATTCTTGGCGGAACGACGACTGGGCGCGGGTCTCTTCGCCAAGCCTTGGCTTTCTGCTGCTGCCCAAATAGCCTCGCGCAATGCCTGCGACTTAGTCCAACCTGTGCGCTTCATGATGCGGGACAGCGCTGCCTCGGACTTGGTGCCAAGAGTCGCGGATACTCGATATGTCATCGCCATGCGGTTGATGGTACAACGGTTCGTGAATTTACTCCAGATCACCTTCGCGCAATGGAGTCCACTGTTCCCCAACTTGGCACTCATACGAGCGCGAACCTGCCTTATTCCCTATTCCCTATTCCCTGTCACTTCGTCCACTCATCCACCCAGTCGTTCACCGTCTTGTACCAGAGCCGCGAGTTCTGCGGCTTCAGCACCCAGTGGCCTTCGTCGGGGAAGTAGAGCATCTTGCTGGGGACTTTGAGTCGTTGCAACGTATCGAAGAGCTGGAAGCCCTCGGCTACGTCGAGGCGGTAGTCGAGCTGGCTGTGAATCACCAGCGTGGGCGTCTTGAAGTTTTTGGCCGACATCGCCGGCGACCACTTGCGGAAGGGGTTCTCGGCGTCGGGCTTGCCGTAATAATCCCAGGGCTTGCCCTTGAACTCCCACTCGTTGAACCACAGCTCTTCCGTCGAGCCGTAGGCCGATTCGGGGTTGAACATTCCGTCGTGGCTGACGATGCACTTGAAGCGGTCGGTATGGCCGAGAATCCAGTTGGCCATGAAGCCGCCGTAGCTGGCGCCGAGAGCGCACTCGCGGCTCTTGTCGATGAAGGGATAATGCTGCTCGGCGTAGTCGAGGCCGGTCATCAGGTCGGTGAAGGGCTTGCCGCCCCAGTCGCCGTTGACGCCATCGACGATGGCCTGCCCGTAGCCGGTCGAGCCGCGCGGATTGATCATCACGACGACGTAGCCGTTCGCGGCAAAGAGCTCCGCGTTCCAGCGGTAGCTCCACGAATCGCCCAAAGCGCCTTGCGGTCCGCCGTGGATGATGAGCTTGACCGGATATTTTTTCGCCGGATCAAAGCCCGGAGGACGGATCAAGAAACCTTGCAGCTTGGTACTGTCGGCGGCGGTGAACCAGAAGGATTCCATCGCGGGCAGGTCGAGCTGGGCTAGAAGGGCGTCGTCCAGGTGGGTTACAGGTGGATGATCCGCTTCGCACTCCAGGTTATCTGCAGATGCAGAGTGGCCTAAAGGTGTAGGTGCGCAGAGTTCCTGCCCAGTTGCATAGACAATTTCTGCCGGGCGGTCAACCTTTATCTTCGTTGCAAGTAACCCATCCGGGATTTCAATGGTTGGCCGATTCAGATGAACCGGAACGACTCTCAAATCACTAAATGTGCCATGACTCGCAACCAGCCTTGGCTCTGGCCAAGTGAGTGAGCCTTCGTAAATGTCTTCTTCACCATGATTGCCGCTCGTGAAATAGATGGAGTGAGAACCAAGCGCCCAGGCAAATTCCTCAACCCACCGATCGAACTTCGGCAGCAAATCCTTGACTGTCTTAGCCGCCCGGTCATAAACCACCAACCTGAACTTATCGCTCTCGTAGCCGGCCCGCGCTTCCGAGCGCCACGCGATGTACTTGCCGTCGGGCGAGTAGGCAGGGTTGAAGTTGCCGCCCGCCGAGGTGCTGATCGCTACAGGCTTTGCCGCCGCGTTGGTCAGGTCGAGCGTGAAAATCTTTGCGCTCACGCTGATCGCCGGCTCCGGGTCGAGATTCTCGGTAAAGGCCAGCTCCTTCGAGTCCGGCGCAAAGGCGCCGCCGCAGCCGCCGCCCTCGAGCGAGAACGGCGGAACGTCGTGCGGATCGTTCGGCGTCAGGTCGCGCAGCGCGCCCGTCGCAACCGTCAGCAGAAAGAGGTGGCTGCGCTTCTCGCCGGTGTAGTGGTCCCAGTGGCGATACAAAAGATGCGTAAAAATTTGCGCCTTGACCTTGCTGGCGGCAGCGGCGGCGTCGCGGTCGGCGTTGCACTTATCGCCAGTTGCCGCGTCGGCCGCCGTGATCGCCGGACAGTCTGGATAGACGGTAGAAGTAAAGAGAACGGAGTTCCCGTCGGGGGACCAGATCGCGTCGCCGGCTTCGGTCGAGATCGCCGTCAGCTTCTTCGGGTTGGCGGTTGCTCCGGTGGCCGGATCGAACTCCGCCGTCCAAACCTGCTGCGAGCCGCCACGCCCGCTGAGGAAGAGAATCCGCTTGCTGTCCGAGGCAAACTGAATCCCCGAGTCTCCCGGCAGAGCCACGTCCAACTTCTTCGGCGCCTGAGATTCAGAATTTGGGCCGGCAATCGCCTGAATCCAGAGTTCCGCTGTTTTGGTGTTTTGGTCGAGGTTGACGGTCGTTACGCCGTAGGCCAGCCACTTGCCGTCAGGCGAGACGGCGGTCTCGCCCAGCCGCTTCATCTTCATCAGATCCTCGAAGGTCATGGGGCGCTTGGCGGGCGCGGTTTGGGCTGGGCAAAACGAGGCGAGGACGAAGGCGAGTGCGAGAGAGAGACAAATCGTGATTTTGCGCATGGTTTTTTCCTGTTCGCGCGGGGAAAAGACTGCTTCTCCGCGAAGAAGAAGTTTACACCTCGGATGGATTGGCTTGTCAGGGGGCGGGTCAAGTTTGTGGTCTCCCACCCTTTTCACGTCGAGCGTGAAAAGGATGGGGCACCCAGGCTCTATGGATTCCCAGGTCTCAAAAAAGGAATCTGGGGCACCCAGGGTACACGGCAGGGGCAGATGGCTTAATCTGAGCGCATGGGCAAGCGGGGCTGGGAGGCGGAGAAGATTGCACGCGTGCGCGGGCGTTTGCTGGCGTGGTACGAGCGCTGCCGGCGCGATCTGCCCTGGCGGCGCAGCCTGAATCCCTATGCCATTTGGGTCTCCGAGATCATGTTGCAGCAGACCCGCGTAGCGGTGGTGGTCGAGCGCTACCAGGCCTTCATGGCGCTCTTCCCCACGCTGCTTTCGCTCGCTCTGGCCACCGAGCAGGAGGTGCTGGCCGCGTGGAGCGGCCTCGGCTACTACCGCCGCGCGCGGATGCTGCACAAGACGGCGCAGTTTGTGGCCGACCATGATCAGGGCAACCTGCCGCGGACGGCGGAGGAGCTGCGCCTGCTGCCCGGCATCGGCGCGTACACCGCGGCGGCCGTGGCCAGCATCGCTTACGGCGAGCCGGTGGCCGTGGTGGACGGCAATGTGGAGCGGGTGCTCTGCCGTATGGAAGGCTGGAAGGCGGGCAGCCGCGCGGGCGGCGGCAATGCTGTCCGGCGCAAAATCGAGGAGCTGGCCGCCAGACTGGTGGACCCGCTCCGCCCCGGAGATTTCAACCAGGCGCTGATGGAGCTGGGCGCGACCCTCTGCGTGCCGCGCAATCCGCAGTGCCTGGTCTGCCCGCTGGCCGCCGATTGCAAGACGCAGGGAGAGCACGATACCGCGCCGCGCCCGCGGATGCAGAGCCGCGAGGTGGCCCACGCGCTCTCGGTGCGTAGCGGGCTGCTCTCCGGCCAGGCGCATCGCGAGGTGCTCCTGGAGCAGCGGCCGGCCTCGCTGACCGTGATGCCGGGGCTGTGGGAGCTGCCCTCGCTGCGGGAGTCAGCCGTCCCTGATGAGGCGCTGAGGATGACCGTGCGCCACGCCATCATGCAAGTGAACTTCTATGTGCGCATACGCACAGTCTTTGAAGACGATGTGGAAGCGCTGACCGTTCCAGGCGGCGACCGGCGCTGGGTTCCGCTGCAGGATGCGGCCGGGATGGCGCTGACCGGCCTGGCCCGCAAGGTGCTAAGCCGTGCCCATCTGCTGGTCGCCGCGCCGCTGGACGCCATGACCCCGCAGGACGAAGAGGAACTCTGACGCCCAGATCGAGGCGCGCATACGCGCTTTCTCGCGCATCCTGGCAGGCTGGGTGCCCCATCCTTTTCGCAGCTTTATCGCGAAAAGGGTGGGGGACCACGCATCCTGACAGGGAAGCGATGCATCAAACGGGCGTCCTGCATTTTGCAGCCGCGGTTGGGACTTTCCCTCGCAGCGGCGCATCCGGCAACGCAATCCCAATCAATCAACCCCCAAGGAGACATAATGGCAAGCAAGGCAAGCGCGGTTTGGACAGGTTCACTGAAGGAAGGCAAGGGCACGATCTCGACGGCGACGGGCGTGCTGAGCAACGCGAAGTACTCCTTCGCCACGCGCTTTGAAGGCGCGGATTCGGGCACCACGCCCGAAGAGCTGATTGCGGCGGCGCACGCTGGGTGCTTCTCGATGGCGCTGGGCGCGCAGTTGGGCGCAGCGGGCTACACGCCGGAGAAGATCGAAACCAGCGCGGCGGTCACGCTGGGCAAGGTCGGCGACGGCTTCGCTATCACGCGCATCGCGCTGACCACCACGGCCAGCGTTCCCGGCGCATCGCAGGAGGCCTTTGCCAAGGCCGCCGCCGACGCCAAGAGCGGCTGCCCGATCTCCAAGCTCTTCGCCAACAACACGGAGATTCTGCTCGACGCCAAGCTGGTGTAAGCAAGATTCAAACGCCGAGGCCGGGGCCGATGGCTCCGGCTTTCCGGCCCGTTTTCGCGCGTTGTAGATTTGATACAGGACACCTTCGCCGGAGGTACGGTTTGCGGCCTGTGGCCACTTCGAGCTGCCTTCGGGCTTTGGTTCTTTCACCGGCTGAATGTCGATGGGAGTCAACGCCGCCGGCGCCTCGGACATCGTGCCAAACCGCGTCAAAAGCAGTACGGAATACGCAAGAAAGCCTTCACTCCGAAGTAGAGATAATTTGGCGTAAAAGTGGCCAGGAATTGCGCTCAAAGCTGAGCCTCTGCGTTCTTTTGCTCTTCCGCCCAGAGCCATCCGTGACTTGCCTCTTGTCCCGGATATTCTTGATATAACCCAGAAAACGATATACACTGTAAATACATTCGATGCTCCGAGACAGAAACCTATTGCGTGGCTTATATTTGGGAGCATCTATGAACAGTCAATCGCTGAACTTCGATTGGGACGATGCGAACCGAGACCATCTGGCGCGGCACGGCGTGAAGCTGCAAGAAGCCGAAGAGGTCGTACTTGGCGATCCTCTTGACATAGAGATGCAAACAGCGGAGGGAAGCGGCGAGGAAGAACGACTCCTGCAAATTGGCGAGACAGCCAAGGGACGGATTCTGCAACTACTGACAACATGGCGCGGCGGACAAGTGAGAGTGATCTCAGCGTGGGACGCGCCGAAGCAACTCAAGACGTATTACCTAGCCGAAATGAGGCGACGTTATGGGAGCACTAACAATACCGAAGTTTGAAAACGAGGCCGACGAGGCCAACTGGGCTTACGAGAACCGCGAGGGACTGGCGGCGGCATTCTTGCAGGCAGCTCAGGAAGGGCGGGTACGGCAAGGCACACTGAAGCAGCGCGGTGTTACGTCTCCGACGACGATTCGGCTGGCTCCGGAGGAGATTTCTCGTGCACGGACGCTGGCCGAGCGTCGCGGACTCCGCTATCAGACTTACTTGAAGATGCTGATTCACGAGGGGTTGGAACGCGAGGAGCGGCTGGCGAGCTAAGGCGGCTCCTATGAACGGTCTTGAGATGCGTTGCCTTCAACCTTTGGCTTACGCGGTTTCTTGAGAATACCAACCAGTAATTTCCACCATTGCCTCTGATGCACTATATCCATATCCTCCGACGCAAACAGGCGAATTTCGCGCCGAAGAGCAATTAATTCTGACTGTACATTTTGTGCTGCTTCTAATGGTCGCGGCTTCCCCAATGCTTGAGCGAGATGTGCATTGGAATTGTGATCCTCTATGTGTCCTTTCGATTGTTCGTTAACAAGCTGGACATTTAATAGGCTATTGTAGATTTTTTCTCTTTTGAATTCGGATATAAAAATGCACTTCAATATGGTCTGAGTCATGTCTCGAAGGTAATCGCGAAATAATGGGTCATGCACGGTCTTTATCAACTCGCCTCCTACTGCGACAGAAGGCATGAATTGTTCAACTTTGGATGCAAGATCAAGTAGTTCCTTCCACTCGGATTTCTTCTGATCTAGGGAACCTCTGCACAGGTGC
>PLPA01000170.1 GCA_003159355.1 Acidobacteriaceae bacterium
GCCCGCCGCGCCGCCGCCGCCACTATCGAAACCGAGCTGAAATCGACGGTCGCCGGGTTGCTGCTTCACTCCCAGCTGGCGCTGAACGGCAGCGAGATCTCCTCACCCGCGGCCGAAAGAATGCGTATGGTGGCCGATCTGGCCGGAAGCCTGCGCCAGCAGTTGAACTCNNGACGGCGCTTGCGCGCCATGGAGTTCGTAGCCACCTGCCTGCGGCGCGGCGTGAAGGCTCTTCCGCTCTGTGGCCGGCAGAGAAGTTTCATAGAGTCACACGCGCACGCCGGGGTGAACCTGGCTCCGGCGTTTTTTGCGCCCCTCTCCCGCTCCGTGCCCCATCCTTCCGCGTTTTTGGCGAAAGGGTGGGAATCCACGAACCCCCATGGCGCGCAAGCGCCGTCCGCCGCACCGCAGGTGCCCATGGCGCGCAAGCGCCGTCTGGCCGCACCGCAGGTGCCCATGGCGCGCAAGCGCCGTCTGGCCGCACCGCAGGTGCCCATTGCGCTCCCCATCCCAGAGTGCAACAATGGACGCGCGCGCAATTCTCCGCACAACCAATGGCGAAAGCATGAAACACTGCCCGCAGTGCTCGACCGGCTATCCCGACTCGCTCGCCGCCTGCCCCACGCACGGCCTGCCCCTCAACGAAATCCGCGACCTCAAGCCGGGCATGGTCATCCATCATAGTTACCGCATCGTGCGCAAGCTCGGCCAGGGCGGCATGGGAGCCGTTTATCTCGCCCAGCACACCCTCATGGACGAGCCTCGCGCCCTGAAATTCCTCTCCGCCGAGCTGAGCCAGGACCAGGCCTTTACCGCCCGTTTCCTGCGCGAGGTCCGCACCCTCCGCCAGATTCGCCATCCCAACGTCGTCGATTGCGGCGACCTCGAATCCGCCGAAGACGGCTCCCTCTTCTTCTCCATGGAGTTCGTCGACGGCCCCGACCTCCGCGCCTTTCTCCGCGACGCTCCCAAATATTTCGAATCCGGGAGCGGGGGAGATACGGAGGGAGGCGGGGGTTTCAACCCCCGCATATACCAGCCAATAACAGAACGGGCTTTATCCCCGGAGGAGACAGGCGTGAAGGGTACGGGCTTCAGCCCGTACATTGAGGCCAATAGAAGCGACGGGGTTTTAACCCCTGCGGGCGCTCTCCCCGTCGAACTGGCCCTCCACCTCACCTGCCAAATCGCCCAAGGCCTCGCCGCCGCCCACGCTCGCGGCATGGTCCACCGCGACATCAAGCCGGAAAACATCCTCTTGGCCCGCGACGGCGCCGGCTGGCAACCCAAGATCGCCGACTTCGGCATCGTCGCCACCAAGGAGTCCAGCAGCGTCTTCACCCACACCGGCGGGACTCTTTTGACTGTGGCCTACGCCGCCCCCGAGCAGTGGCGCGGAACCCCCGCCGCCGAACTCGACGGCCGCACAGATTTATACGCCCTCGGCGGCCTCCTCTACGAGATGCTCACCGGGCAGACTCCCTTCCATGCCGAAAGCTACGAAGGCTGGGCGCGCCAGCACCAAACCACCCCGCCCCCGCCGCCCAGCGCCCTCCGCCCCGAACTCGCCAACTGGCAAGGCCTCGACGCGCTCGTCCAGCGCCTCCTGGCCAAGAACCGCGAAGACCGCCCCAAAGACGTTGCCGAACTACTCAGCCTGCTCGATGCTGTGTGCTATCTCCCTTCCGATGCGCAACGGGAAACCGAGATTGATGGACCGGTTGCCAAGGTGAGCCATAATCTCGCGGAGAATGGCTCCAAAACAGTCCGTCGTCGGGGCATTTTATTCGGATTGTTGGCGAGCGGTTTGGTTTTGACAGCACTCGCTGTGTGGCTCAGTTCGCACCGACCAAAGCAACCAACAGACTCAACTGCGCAAACTTCGCAAGTTGTTCAGTCGCAGCCGAAGAACCAACAGTCAGAGCAAGTTGCGAATCCAATGCCAAGCAATCCAGCGCCAAATGATCGTCAGAACCCGAAACCCACACAAATAGAGGATTACAAACCGTCGGTTCCGACGCCCGATGTACCACAGGAACCAAAGCCTGAACCGACAGAGATACCTAAACCGCCAGTCAAAGAGTCAGAAACTGCTAAGACCGAGAGAGAAGCCGAGTCGCTATACAGTCAGGGACGCTATTCCGAGGCAAGCCCACTTTTCTATCAAATCTGCACCGGCGGCAACGGTATGGCTTGCAACCGCCTCGGAGATATGTCCTACAGGGGACAAGGTCTCCCGAGAAGTAAGACCGGCGCTATGAATTGGTATAGCATGGCTTGCGATGAAGGTAACGCAGACGGTTGCCTCAGTCTGGGCACGATGTACTTTCTCGGGCAAGGTGTTGCGAAGGATGATTTCCGAGCGGTTGCATCCTATTCCAAAGCCTGTGAATTAGGTCTTGCTCGCGGTTGCATACTTCTTGGAAACTTATATGAGCATGGTAGCGGAGCCTTCCAAAACAACGGAATCGCTAAGCGTTCCTACAACAAGGCTTGCGACTTGGGCGATTCGTCGGGATGCAATGCTCTGAAGAAACTGGAATAGGGCGGGTGGCCCAGGTCCGGATTTTCGGACATGGGAGACCACGAACCCCAACCAGCGTTTTCCTGATCTCTGATCTCTGATCCCTGATCTCTGTCGAGAGACCACAAACCCCAACCAGCGTTCTTCTGACCACTGATCACTGTCCACTGTCCACTGCCCCTACGCCATTACCTGCAACCGAACCCCCTCATGCTCCTGCAAGCAGGCGATGATTTTGAAGAGGTTGGAGGCAGTCGGATTGCCTTTGGGGCCGAACATCTGATGCAGCGTCTTGGCGTGGATGCCGGTCTGCTCGGCCAGCGTGGGAAAGCCCACCGTCGCATTGATGAAGTCGCGCAGAATCTCGCGGCCCAACGCGCCCTCGCCCGCCAGCAGTGCATCAATGGCGTCGCGCAGCAGGCCGTGGCGAAACTCCTCGTCGCCGCGCACCCGCGCCTGCACCGTCTCCCGAAAATCCTTCGTCAGCGCCATGACTCGCTCCTTTTCTGTAGCTTGTATTCCTGCCAGCATTCGCCCGCCAGCGCAATGTCTTCCTGCTGACGCTGTTTCGTGCCGCCGCAGAGCAGAATGACGATCCGTTCTCCGTCTTTGCCAAAATAAACCCGATAACCTGGACCGAAATCGATGCGGTATTCAAAGATCCCGCCGCCGACTCCCTTCACATTCGAGAAGTTTCCCAAGCCCAGCCGATAAAGGGCGGTGGTCACTCGCCGCGCCGCCTCGGAGTTGAGCCGGTCAAACCACTCCCCGAAGAGGTTTCGTCCGTCACGGCCGAGATATTCCCGGATGTCGATCATCTGGATAATGGTAGCATATATTGTCCCATTAGATCAGAAAATTCTCTCAGCGGCAGCGCTGGCCCGCGGGCGGGTGGCCCACTTCTGCCCAATAAAGTTGGGTGGCCCACATCTCGACTTGAGATGTGGGAGACGATGAACCCCAACCAGTTTTTTTGACCCCTGATCTCTGTCGAGAGACCATGAACCTCAATCAGCCTTGTTCATGAACAGCCGGCTTATCCGAGGATGCACAGCGCTTTGCTTCCATCAACCACGGCATCCGCAACCAGATGGCGGTCAAAGGTGGCTAGCTTGCCGCCATGCGCCACGGCTAGCGCCAGTAAGTAGGTGTCCGTCACCTGACTCGAATCGAGCAGGCGGGTGCTATCCACTCTCCGGCTATCCAGCAGCGTGAGATCATCGGGCCAGAACTCATGGCCGTTCAGGCCACGCAAAATCCTGAGCATCTCCGCGACGCCCGCAGGCGATCCGGGCGAAGTAGGGTAGCGCGCAGCCCCTACGATGCGCAGCACCCCGTTCTCGGTCAAGGGACAGGTTGCCCAGGCAAGTTGGCCCTCCGCCTCGAACCACTCATGCGCCTGGTCGTGGCGCACATGGGCCGGATCGATCAGCGCGATCAGCACATTCACATCCAGCAGATAGCGGGTCACGGCAGCTCTTCCTGGAGTTGGCGCACCAGTTCCGAGGTCACGCGCGGCGCTCCCGGACGCACCGTGAGCAGCGGCACGCCGTTGCGCGTGGCGTGGACAGAGACCTTGGGGCGCAACGCCTGCCGGGCCAGAGCGGTGATCACCTCACCCACGCTCTTCCGTTCGCTCTGCGCCATCTCCCGCGCGGTCGCCAATACATCGTCGTCAATGGCAAGAGTAGTGCGCATGGGCTGCCGCTCCTTAAATCATCACGCATCAATCATCATACATCAAGACCAAGGCGGGTGGCCCACATCTGACCAATAAAGTTGGGTGCCCCCAGGTCCGGATTTTCGGACCTGGGAGACCACGAATCCCAACCAGCGTTTTTCTGACCACTGATTCACCGATTCACTGATTCAAAGCTAGGCAAAGTCACCCTAATTGCACGCAAAAAGCAGCCAAAAACGACCAAAAACCACCTATTTTTAACCATTTTTATATGTTTTTCTCAACCCCGGCACCGCCATTTCCGCATAATCTCTACGTCCACACATCCACTTTCTTCGAAAACGGACCTTCCCTGCCCATTCTGTAAGCCTGTAACCCGCGAAAATGCCCTTTTTTGTCGGACTATACACCCAGCGAAAATACAATTTTCGACGTTTGGCAAGGCTTCATTTGTTGAACGGTACCGGCGCAAAAACCCGCCCCTCGGCGGGTGGCGCATCTCCGGATTTTCAAACCTGGGAGACCACGAACCCCAACCAGCGTTTTTCTGTCCACTGACCACTGATCACTGTCCACTGGCTGCTGGCCGCACCGCAGGTGCCCGCCTGGACGGCCAGTCCTGGTTTAAGCTGTAGGAAGTATGAAAGACTCCGCCGTTTTGCTCATCGACTGCCCGGACCGGAAGGGCCTGGTGGCTCGCGTTTCCACTATGCTCTACGAACGCGGCGCCAACATCCTCCACGCCGACCAGCACCAGGACCACGAACTGGGCCTCTTCTTCATGCGTGTCGAATGGGCTCTTGCAGACGGCGGAACTTCTTCGCAAGGCTTTGATTTGGAAGCCTTTAAGGCGGAGTTTTCCCCGCTCGCCCGCGAACTGGGAATGCGCTGGAAGCTGACGTTGGGAGATCGCCGTCCCAGGATGGCGCTCTTCTGCTCCCAGTACCTGCACTGCATGGCCGACCTGCTCCATCGCTGGCGCTCGGGCGAGCTGCACTGCGAGATTCCCGTGATTGTCTCGAACCATCGGGCGGTGGAGAATCTGGCGGCGTTCTACGGGATTCCTTTTGAATATATTCCGGTGACAGCGGCCACACGCGCCGAGGCCGAACGGCGTCAGCTCGAAGTGCTCGCGCGGCACGAAATTGAACTGGTGGTGCTGGCGCGCTATATGCAGATTCTTTCCCCATCTTTTGTCGCCAGCTATCCGGCCGCGATTATCAACGTGCACCACTCGTTTTTGCCCGCATTTACAGGCGCCAAGCCCTACCAAGCCGCTCATGCGCGCGGCGTCAAGCTGATCGGAGCCACCAGCCACTACGTGACGGAAATCCTCGACGACGGCCCTATCATCGAGCAGGACGTGGCCCGCATCTCGCACCGCGACCAGGTGGAAGACCTGGTCGAGCGGGGGCGGGATCTGGAGCGCATCGTCCTCTCCCGCGCTGTCCGCTGGCACCTGGATCGCCGCATTCTCTGCTACGGCAACAAAACGGTGGTCTTTGATTAAGGCAGGGAACAGGGAGTAGGGAATAGAAAAAACGCGCAGGAAGATTTGGTGGAGCTGAGCGGGATCGAACCGCTGGCCTCCTCGTTGCGAACGAGGCGCTCTCCCAGCTGAGCTACAGCCCCACGACTTTTTCATTCTACCAGTATTGGGCTAAAGTGCAAAGACGTTCTTATGCTAGAATTGGGACCATTCACGATTCTCTCCGAAAAGAGTGAAATCCCTCATGAATGGCCAGCGATTTTTTCTCGCCACTTTCTGCCTTTTGCTTACGACACTCTCCGCCTGTGGTGGTAGTGGATCGACGACCAGAACAAATTCTGCTCCTGCTGTCACCGGCATCCAGCCATCGACACTGCATCCGTCTGCAGTACAGCAGACATTTACCGTGGATGGTACTAATTTTCAGACGGGACTGTCTGTGAAACTTCAAGCGCCTTCTGGAACGATGAATCCAACCCCGTCCCAAGTTTCTGCAACATCATTTCAGATTTCGGCAATCCTGAGTGCCGGAAGCTACACCATTACAGTATCCAACCCAGACGGCAGCACCAGCTCGTCTTACAGCTTTTCTGTCAAGGCTGCCACAGGGATTTCCTTTGCGCCTCGGGTTGACTATGCCAGTGGCGCGAGTGCTTCAGGCATTGGCCTTGGTTCAGGTTCGATCGCAATCGGGGATTTCAATGGTGATGGCAAACTCGACATCGCAGTTTCGAACTACGATTCCAATTCCATTTCTGTTTTCTTGAATAAAGGGGACGGCAGCTTTGGAGTCCCGATTATTACGCCGGTTAATCCGCAAGGGGCTTTGGGGTTGGGACCAATCGTTGCAGGCGACTTTAATGAAGATGGAAAATTGGACTTGATTGTAAGCACAATTGCGGGTTTACAATCCAATATCGTTCTTCTAAGCAACGGCGATGGCACGTTCACACAATGTCAGGCGATTCCGAATACGAGTGGATTTTTTCAGGCTAGGGTAGCCGATCTAAGTGGCAACAAGCATCTTGATGTTGTAGCTGGTGGCAATGGCAATATGAGCGTTGCGATGGGAAAAGGCGACGGGACCTTCGAACTCGCGTCCATCTTACCCCACGGTCCGTTAGTAGATAGTTATATTGACATCGCTCTGGGCGATTTGGCCGGGAACCAAAAACAGGATATTGTCGCAGTGGATTGGACACCGAATGCCAGCGATATCGTAGTTTTTAACGGTAACGGAGACGGTACATTCCAAGCCCCCACCACGCTCTCTCCTATGCCGATGACTCCCGTTACGATTGCTCTTGCGGATTTCAATGGAGATGGCAAACCGGATCTTTTACTGAGTTCGCATTATGCACAGGTTGAACTGGCTTTGGGCAACGGTGACGGTACATTCAACACCAATTCTTTGATCTCTGTTTTTTCTTCACAGGACATTGAGAACAACGATGGGATTTTTGTACGATCTGCAGATTTCGACCTGGACGGCAAACCTGATGCCCTGATTCTGGACCGACTGGCGGGTCAGATCACCGTGATCCTGAACAATGGAACCAGTCCATTGTCCGGCTCACAATACACACTTACCGCTGCCAGCGGAATATGCGACGTGGCTGTGGGCGACCTCAATGGCGATGGATTGCCCGATATCGTTCTGGTGAATAACCTGACCAACCAGATATCGGTATTCCTATCGAATAGCAATTAACATTGAGAGATCAAATGACTGAGGGAAGCCACGTATGCGGCTTCCCTCAGCGTAGAATCGGATTGCGTCTACAACTGATTCATGTTGGCCAAAAATTCAGCGTTGTTGCGCACCTTTTCCAGGCGGCTGATCAGCAGTTCCATCGCCTCGACCGGGGAGAGCGGGTTGAGCACCTTGCGGAGAATCCAGATGCGCGAGAGATCCTCTTTGGGGATGAGCAGCTCTTCCTTGCGGGTGCCGGAGCGCTGGATGTCGATGGCCGGGAAGACGCGCTTGTCCACCAGCTTGCGGTCCAGGATGATTTCCATGTTGCCGGTGCCCTTGAACTCCTCGAAGATGACCTCGTCCATGCGCGAGCCTGTATCGATCAGCGCGGTGGAAATGATGGTCAGCGAGCCGCCCTCCTCGATGTTTCTCGCGGCGCCGAAGAAGCGCTTGGGGCGTTGCAGAGCGTTCGAGTCCACGCCGCCGGAGAGCACCTTGCCCGAGGGCGGAACGATGGTGTTGTAAGCGCGCGCCAGACGGGTAATCGAATCCAGCAGAATCACCACGTCGCGCTTGTGCTCGACCAG
>PLPA01000309.1 GCA_003159355.1 Acidobacteriaceae bacterium
GCAATTTTGTCCCATATCGCGTTTCTTGACTCCGCGTCTTGCGGCGTCAAGGGTTTAGCTTGCATGTTCTGAAAGTCTTGCGCGGTTCCGTTCGGATTCTGCTGGTGCCAAAGTTCAAAGTCGGACGTTGCGAGGGGGTGCAGTGCCCGATATGTCTGCGCTCCCTGCAATCCCTCTTCGGATTCGGCCTTCGCTGGAGCTTCCCTCGTTTCCTCTTGCGTTTTGGCTGTCGTTGCGCCAAGGTTTTCCGTTTGCGCCCCGCGCTCGGCATTCTGCGATTCCTCGCCGATGGTCGAGTTCAGTTCGCGCGCGATATTGTTTTCGGTATCATGCCGATAGGTGGATGTGCCAGGAACCACGCCTGGAAGAAAAGTATCTGCCAGACCGCCACCGATTTTGCTGAATACGTGGCCAATCTTCCCCATTGTTCCATGATCGTCAGGATTCCATGGTGCATCCTTTGCGTATTCTTGCTGTAAGCGGTTGGTTAAATGACCCTCAATCTGATGCTGTGGGTTCGGGTCAAGCGCGACCTGTGGTTGCGCGGGCGGAAACACTTTTTCCAACCCGGCGTGGAGATTCGCGCCGGTATCAGGCATATTGACCGGCTGCGCGTTCATCGCATCATCTTGCGCGGTATGCGGGGGTGCCCAGATCACATGTGGGGCAGGTTGTGCAGGAAGCGCGCGCGGAGCACTGTCGTCCATCGGTGCCCAGACCGTAGGCGCGGGCTCAGGGCTGGCCATCTGCGCTCGGAGCGCCGCGAGGTCGGGATCGGGTTTTGCCCAAACTGAAGTGTTTGCCATTAGTCAGAACCCCCGCCACCACCGCCCGACATGCTTCCTCCCTTTTTCAGGGCCGTAATCATAGCCGATGCCGCGTTCGTAATCCCCAACGTATTTTGCAGCCAGCCAGTCTTATTCGCGTTTACTCCCGCGTTGATGTCGTTGGCCTCTTGCCCCTGCGAGTTAAGCATCCCGCTCGTGTCGGTGCCATACATCCCCTGGAGACCCTTCGCGCCTTCCTGCTGCTGCGTCTGCTTCAGGTCCTCGTTCTGCGCTTGGATGCCTTCGCTGGCACCGGCTGCCGCCTTCATGCGCTGCCGGCTGGCATCATCGAGCGCCGCCTGGAAGCCGCCCGCATTGCGCGAGGCCCCGGCGCGCTGCGCTGCCTCGCCATTGAATGCCGACATTGCGCCACCGGCGCCGCCCAAGGCTGCGCTGGTCTCCGCGGTAATGCCCTGCTGGCCGAGTCCCTGCGGGTGCAGCATCTCCTGTGTCAGGAATGGTGTCACGTTGGCGCCGATAGCCTGGCCTTCGCCGCCCAGCGTGGCAGATGTGTTGTTCGCCTGGTTGTATGCGTCTGACGCCTGATTGACAGCACTTCGCATTAAAGCTCCTTCTGGTACATAGGCCAGTCGCGGGTTTTCGACCATCCCATGCGTTCAAGCACCGGTGCGAAGGACTCAGAGATTTCAGGGGGAACAACGCAGATTACTTCGGATAGCCCCTTCTCGTAAGCCTCTCGCAGAACTTCAGGCTGCAATTCAAGGATTGCGCGGCCTTTTGATTCCGGGCTACCTTCGACAAGAAGGAATGTCTCGCATGTCAGGCGTAGGAACATCGCCGCGACCACGCGCCCATCGACCTCCCGCACCTTTTTGACCAGAAACAAAGGATCGGAGAGATCCCCTAAAGCATAGTCGAAACCCTGCGCTTTGTGCAATTCTTTTAGTGCGCTTGCGTCTTGGGGCTCGAAATCTCGGATCATACCGACCTCTTCGCGCCCTGCGCCAGTCGCACTTGACTTTTCCCCAGGCCGACAAGTGCCTGCCCGCCATTGACCGCCGTGCCGCTGCCTGTGCCAGGCTGAATGTCCATCTGCGTTGTTCCGCCCATTGTCACCGCCACCGGGGAAGCGCCTCCGTAGTAGGTAGGCTTCGAGGGCTGCGAACCGGGGTACTGCGCCACCGTCGCCACGTAATAACTGTGCGCGGCCCCGCTGGCGTCCTTTGTCGGCAGGTTGATGTGCGGCGGGCAGCGGGACGCCCCGTGATCGATCACAATTGCGTTGGTGAACTGCGGATTGGTGGCAATGTGCGTGATGTAGCGCACGCCCTTTTGAACCGGAGCGGTGTGGTTCACCACAACCTGCATCAGTTCGCCGGATGTGCTCACCGAGATGGACTCCGGCGCGGCCGGCGCGCTCACCTGCGAAGTAGTTGAGACAGCCGCATTGTCGGCAACCTTCTTGATGGACGGGTTGACATAGTTGCGCATGTACATCCCCAGCTTGACCGCCAGCGTCTGCACGTCGGCGGCGTTTTCGATCTGCGCAAGTAGGTCGTTACCTTTAATGCTCATACGCCGGTGCGCCCCCTCACCGCGTTCCATGGATCTTGCTTTCCTTCAAGCGCCAGATTGCTCACCGTGAACCCGTGGCCGTCGTTCTCGCGGAACTCGATATAAGTGCGGGTCGCCGCAAAGTTGAGATTCGCCTCCGCATCGTTGAACGCTGGCTTGCCTGGGGTGATTCCGCCCGGCATCTGCCATGCGTTGTACCCTTCGGTTGGGTCGCCGGGACCAAGCAGCCGATTCGGATAGAGCTTGA
>PLPA01000231.1:0-3138 GCA_003159355.1 Acidobacteriaceae bacterium
GGTGGATCGTCCAATCCCTCAGCCCGGTTGAATGTTTGCCATCACAAGCGACGGCCTACCATCTGACAGCAGTGGCGCCTGAAGGCGCACGGTTGCAGCTATCCGATAACGGCACTGGAACTGGAGAACAAAGTGCTCATGATCGTGCCCGCCCCGACAATCACGGCGGTTGCAATCACTGCGTAGCAAGATCGCTTGGCAAATTCAGACAGCTCGCCGCCAAAGACCAGCGCCATGCCTCCGGCAGCAATGCCCACTACAGAAATCCCCGCCGCCACCGGCCCAGTCAGCGACTGTTGCACCGTCTGCAACGGCGTCTCCCAAGGCAAGCCTGTCGTGCTCGTTGACGCATAGGCCAGCGCATTCGAAACCAGCGCCAAACCCGCCATTGTCAAAAACCGTTTGCCGGTCACAAGATAGACCAGCCTCCCGGTCACCTTCCGCATCTTCTTCACCATGCTCATCTCCTTCTTTCCGGTTGAATGTCCTTGTCATGCAGCGACAGGGAACGCTTAAAGCTGTTCAATCTCGAAGCGTTCTCCGTCGTGCCCCTTCACCAAACAAACCTCTTTGACCTTGCGGCCACACGGAAACTGCCGCCCGGCTTCGATGTAGACAACCAGATGAATCGTCTCCGCGACGATCCTTGCCAAAATGTGTGTAGGGAATGGATTCGCCGTCTTCTGGCAAAGGAAAACAATCCTGTTCAGACCTTCCAACGCATTGTTCGCGTGGATGGTCATCGATCCGCCAGGATGCCCTGTATTCCACGCTTCCATCGCGGTCAACGCTTCGGTCCCGCGAACCTCGCCAACCAATATCCGATGGGGCTTCATGCGCAGGCAGGAACGGATCAGATCATCCATCGGAACCGCCTTGCAGGCGGTGAGCTGCACGTAGTTCTCGATGGCCACGCGCAACTCGGGCAGGTCTTCGAGAATCAGCACACGGTCATGCGGTGTCCGCTCCGCAATACCCTGATTCAACGCATCGAGCAGCGTCGTTTTGCCGGACCCCGTCCCGCCGACTACCAGAATGTTCTTGTGGTGCTCGATGGCCGTAAACAGCACATCGGCGTGATTGTTCGCGCTGCGAAGCGCCTGCTCGAATGGGTCGATACTTTGGAGACCATTCAGCGGATCGTTCTTATTGGTCAGGATTCCGCTGGCAGCGTAGTCGTACAGACTCGGCTTTTTCTCGCCCTTCTTTCGGAATGAGAGAGAGGCTGTGCCAATCGGCACCACCGGAGCAACCAGAGCTTCCACGCGGCAATTCAGATAGGGAACATTCCCGCTGACGACCGGGCTGTTGTGGGTAGCCACCAAGCCGAAACCTTCAGCAATGCTCATCGTGGCTCCAACGGCCCGCAGCGGTGAAATCTCCGTCAGCACTTCAAATGGCTTGCCCTGCCGCATGATCCAGACCCGCCCATCCGGATTCACGACAACGTCCTCGGCAGTCCGGTCCTTCATCAGCGCATACACGATCTCTGGACCCAATTCGGTCATCAGCTTGTACCGCTTGCGATACTCGCTCTCGTTCTCCGAATCGAGTCTCTGAGTCTCGAAATTCTCCGTATGAGCCGACATCCCCTGCCTCCCCGAACGCGCCGTGATCCAGAATTGCAACCACGGACGAAGCATACATAAAAGATGTAGCACTGGTCAAGTACAGCATAAATGTAAGAAACCGTGATACGCTTTGTCCAAGAGTTTACCGGCCAACGCCCGCGAAGCCAGGGTTCGGCCAAAACAGGAACTGAAAAGGAGGGATAATGCTTCCCATCGCACTCAAAGCCGTTCAACTCCAACTGCAAGCAATGGGCGCCAGCCGCTACGAATTGGGTGTCCGGGTTCCACAAGACAAATCAGAGGATGGCAAATCGCAGATGATCTTGCGCAACAACCTCACCAACGGCGAGGTCTTCGAGAAGCTCGATTGGCTCGCCGCTGAGAACGCCAAGGGAAATCACATCTACATTCGCCCATCGGGGCTGAGCCAACTGACTCTGATTGACGACCTGACGCGCAACAGCCTGAAGAGGATGATTGACACCGGCTACACTCCGGCCTGCGTCGTCGAGACATCCCCAGGCAACTTCCAGGCGTGGCTCAAGCACGCCTGGTCTCTCACCGCCCAGGAAGGCACGGTTGCTGCCAAGATCCTCGCGGAACGATTCGGCGGCGATCCGAATTCAGCCGACTGGCGGCACTTTGGCCGCCTTGCCGGCTTTACCAACCCAAAACCCCAGTACCGGCTCCCCAATGGTCTTTTCCCCTACTCGCAGCTCAAATTTGCGTTTTCCAAAGGCGTTATCTATGAGAAAACGCATGAAGTGCTCTCCGAGGTTGAGGACAGGCTGCTCGATCAATATGTGGAGTCTCAACGGTCCATCCAGACGCGCATAGGTTTCCAACAGCATCCCCGGCAGGGATTTGAACTTCTCGACTACGCCCACTTCGCCAACAAATATGCTGCGCACGGCGAACGGCACAAGGCCGACCTTACCTATGCCACCTACTCACTCCAGCGAGGCGTCTCCGAAGTCGAAATCCGCGATACCATTCGGACCCATGCCTCAACCTCTGCCTTCGTCAATCGTTCTCAAAGAGATCAAGACGGTTACATCGAACGCACCGTAAGAAAAGCACTCAAGCAGAACGGTTTCTCCATCCCTTTACAACCCTCCTTCCATTCCGCGGAACTCTGCCGCTAATTGTTTCCGGCCTATCCGTGGGGAGGGGCGCATGGCGTCCCTCCCTCGCTTCGACCCAGCCAGGTTCTCCGCTACCCACCCCAGCGGGGTGAAGACCCCGCAACGCCCCCGCACATTCTGAGAAGAAAAGGCGCTCGGACGAGCGTTTCGATTCCTCACTGCGAGAAAAAGCGTAACCGTCGCGCGGCTCTGGCCTGAGAAAAAGGGACGCGAAAAAAAGGCTTTCTCTGACGGCTTGATCCGGGTTTTCGGCGAGTCTGAATTAGACGGAAATTATTCGCATCGCATTGAAAATAAATGCGTTAAGTGTTGCAATTATATCAGATATGTATTAACCTAAGAGTGTAAGGTCAAGCAATTCAGGGAGATAGGAAAATGCAAAACGACAGATCAAAGGCCCTCATCGACTCGATCACCGACAG
>PLPA01000231.1:3265-3416 GCA_003159355.1 Acidobacteriaceae bacterium
AGACCGCCGAGGAAGCCGACAAGATGCGGAAAGGCGAGAGAGTCTCCGAGATGAGGCTGTGCGGATTCCGCGTTACCCACGTCTTCGACATCGCCGACACCGAAGGCAAGCCGCTTCCCGAACTCGAACACCGCGCCCAGGCCGGAGGCGA
>PLPA01000041.1 GCA_003159355.1 Acidobacteriaceae bacterium
CTCGATCACGCCTTCTTCCCTGGCGTTCGTGTAGCGGGTATGGGTCTTGTGGTCCATCTCCCAGCCCAGGCGTGCCATGATGCGCGTGGCGCGAATCAGCAGGGAAGGCTCTTCCAGAAAGCCGTAATTCGAAACCAGGCGCAGCGTCCGGGACTCGATGTCGGCGGCCCCGTTCATCGGGTCCATCAGCAGGCCGAAAGAACCCTCGTTGAGGGAGATGGCCATGGCGTTGATGGTGAAGTCGCGGCGACGGAGGTCCTCCTGAATGGTGGCGGGATGATAGACGGGCTTGCCGGGCTTGGGATACTCGACGCGGTGGGCGCTGACCAGATCCACCCGTACCGTGCCGGGAAAACACAGGTAAAGAGCGCCGGAAACTTCGTCCTCGCCCCACACGGTTCCGCCAAGGTTCTCGATTGTTTTCTTGAGCTTGAGCGCATTTCCATGCACGGTCACTTCCAGCGCGCGGACGGCATGGCCGCTGGTCAGGTCGCGCACCGCGTCGCCGGTTAGAAACAGGATGGTGCCCGCTTCGCGGGCTGCCTCGCGCAAGTGGCTCAAAGCGTTCCGCTGGTCGGCCGACAGCCGGTTTTCCAGAAGATAAATGTAGTCAGGCATTCGTGTTCCTGCTTCCGCTGGTCATTTACCGCAGCCAAGTGACTGATGCCGTTGAATTTACAGCAAACTCCAGCAATGATTTCAAAGCAGTACAATATCACAAGCGGCTCCCTTTGGCTAGACCTCTACAGAGCAAAGTTACAAGCTTCCCTTTCCGGTACTGGCAGGTTCCTCCACCCCACGAACGAAGACCTGTTCGCGGGGACCCCGGTTCACCACCCCACGAACGAAGACCTGTTCGCGGGGACCCCGGTTCTCATGCGACAATCCAGAGCGATGGCCTCTTTACGCAAACCGGTGATCGTGCGCAAGTTCTCCCGCGACTGGTGCGCCGGCTATGCGGGGGCCAGCTTTGGCCAGGATGCGGCCGAGCTGGAGATTCTGGATCTCGGCGGCAAGGTGCTGCGCATCGCCTGGGAGCAGGTCAAGTGGGTCTGTTATCTCCGCGACTTTCCTGCCGGCGAAACCGCCAATCCGGAGCGGCTCATCCACAAGCGCTTCGCCATCCGCCCGCGCGCACCTGGCCTGTGGCTGCGCATGACGCTGACCGACGGCGAGGAGTTGGAGGGCCTGGCCGCCAACGACCGCTCGCTGATCGAAGGCGCCGGGCTGCTGCTGACCCCGCCCGATACGCGCTCCAACACCCAGCGGATTTACCTGCCGCGGCAAGCGATTCAATCGCTGGAAGTAGTCGGCTTGATCGGCGCGCCGGGACGCAAGCGGGGCGAAGCCGCCGGAGCACCAACTGAGCAGCCGGACCTGTTTCCGCGTGAGCCGGAACCTGCCGAATAAGCTGGTATCTGGACCGTGTGATTGTGTAATCGCTGGAATGTAGCGCCGGTCTGGAATGGAGCGCCGGTCTCCAGACCGGCTGTTGCGCGGGCGTCCACGCCCGCATTTGTTCTGGAATCATTACCAAATCACACAGTCTCGGCACCAGAGGCTTGCCATGGACGAGACGAATTTTGACCGGCCTAAGATAGACGCGGAAAGGCGGAGAGAACCAGCAAGATGGCAGAGTCAATTGGTATATACTCTTGATAGATGCTTCTTGGAGGGTGCGATGGCTACTGTTGGTGGAGCGAGTCAAAAGCCGACGAATGCACGGCTCTTTTGGAATGGCCGCAGCCAAGCCGTGCGCCTGCCCAAAGAATTTCGCTTCGAGGGCGACCGGGTGCGTGTAAGCCGCATGGGTGCCGGGGTCTTGCTTGAGCCTGTTGCGATTGTCGTGAAGGAATCGCCGGAAGAGTTGTTTGCGCGGATGGATGCCATGGGCGGTGATCCGATCTTCCCGGAGGGCCGCAAACAGAACCTCGCTCCCATTCGTGAGTACTTCAAGTGAACTACCTGCTGGACACAAATGTCTGCATCGCGCTGATTAATGGCACGTCGAGCATGACTCGACGGCGCTACTTCCAGGCCACATCCCATCAGATCATCCCTCAAACATCTTCGATCGTTGCGCATGAACTCTGGTATGGCGTGGCCAAGAGCGACCGTGTTGCCCAGAACTCAAACCGACTGGTTGCCTTTCTTACGAGCGCTGTCGCCGTGCTGGACTACACCGAGCAGGATGCGCAGGCGGCTGGAGAGATTCGTGCCACGCTCGAAAGTCAAGGCCAGCGCATCGGCGAGTACGACACGTTGATCGCGGGGCAAGCCTACGCTAGAAATCTGATTCTGGTTACGGCGAATACGCGGGAGTTCGGAAGAGTGAAGGGCTTGGTTGTGGAGGACTGGACGCTGTAAATACCCAGGTCTAAAAGCGAGACTATTTTCCATTATTGCGTTTCTGATTCGCCCGCTATCCGAGGCACTAATTCATTCATCGTGTAATGTACAAATTCTTTACCAATAGCTGTAAGCAGATAGGGCTTACTATCTTCAAATGCTGATTCTAGTGTTGTTGGAGCCGCTCCGCGGCGTACATGAGGTGCCCTTTTTCGCACAAATTGGCCGACGGCGTTGACATCGCGTTCCTGCCTTACCACCCCACCAGTACTCAGTTCGCGTATCAGAAACTTGTATAGGTCCGCTGCTGAAGAGTCCTCCCGCGGTATATCGCCATATAGACCAGACCAAATATCGAATCGTGTAGATCCTGGATTTTGAAATATTTCTTTTATAACCGCAAAGTGAACTTCGTTATAAAGTCTAATCCAGTCCAGAAATAATCGTATTACATCATCTGAGCAGGCTCGGGTACCCGCTGCGTTAGTGATTACATTCGAGAGCAGCCGCCGCTTTTCCTCTGTATCAGATTCGTCCCAGATTCGAAATGCCTTCCGCACTAAAGCAAGATACTCTTCGCTTTGGATGCGTTCTTCTATCTCGTCTCCAAGATTGCATAGACGATTCCCAATGTCCTGTAGTGTTTGACCTAAAAGGTTGATTTTCTTTTGATGCTCCTTAAGCCATTCTGTCTGAAGGTGAGTCAGCCTATTAGCACCCCCCTCTGAACGGTAGGTCTCTGCCGCACTCAGCACCCCTCCCACCCATGGGATGCTGCTCAATGCAGCAAGTATGAACTTCTCTAGAATTCGACTGCGTCTCGAAGGCTCTGCCTTCGAGATTTCGGCACAAATAGACTCCACAATTTCAGCATCGTGATTAAGCGAGTTCTGATCGTCCTGAGTCATCACACCCCCAATAATATACTTCCCAGGTCTCATTGCTGAGACCTGGGCGTACCGCTGGACCCGAAGTCTCTATTGCAGCAGAGTCGGCTCGTCGTGGTTGTTGCCGTTCAGCTCATCGGGCGGAATGATGACCGCGGCGGCTACCTTGTCGTCGGCCTCGAGGTTGAGCAGGCGGACGCCTTGCGTGGCGCGGCCGGCGGCGCGGATGGTCTTGGTGTCGATGCGGATGATCTTGCCNNAACTCCGAAGTCTCATCCACAAGCAGAATCGACATGGACTTGCCGACCTTGGATGTAGCCTTGAGATTGGTGACGCCCTGCGCTGCGCGCGCTGTAAGGCGATACTGATCGATATCCGTGCGCTTGCCGAAGCCGTTCTCTGTCACGGTCAGGATGAGGAATTTGCTCACACCAAGCCGTTCGTCGAGCGCCTTCAAGGCCTTGTAGGCATCCTCTACGGCTTTTTCGGCCGCTTTTTCCGCGGCCTTCAATTTCTCGTCCCCATCGCGGCCGTTTCTTTTCTCTTCGCGGGTCTTTTGAAGGGCATCTTTTGCGGCTAAGTGTTCCGCTCTCAGGTTCTCAAGCCGGGCCGTGAGTCCGAGGTTGGCGGCACACTCATCGCGGTTCCGATCGCGCGCCTCATCCGAATCCGTAATCGCGACGCCGATCACCTGGTCGCCCTTCTTCAGTGAGATTCCCTTGTTTCCGGCGGCGTTGCGACCCATGGGACGCA
>PLPA01000198.1 GCA_003159355.1 Acidobacteriaceae bacterium
CTCTTCCGGTGAGAACCATGCTCTATGGAAAATCTTAGGCGACGAGCGATATGGTTCTGACAGATCCGGTAAATGGTCGATCCATCCGTGCCGCAGAGCCGTTTTGAAAATCTGGCGCAACGTGACGATTTCCTGGTGCGTGGTGTTATGCGCTGGCGGTTTGCCGCGCATAGCGTTGCTTTCTTCAAGCCGATGGATACGGTATTCGTTGACCTTGCCAGCCGTGATCTCGGGAAGCACCATGCTGCCGAAAAACGGGACCAGGTGGCCATTTGTACGCGCGTGCTGCCCGCGCGCATAGGTCGGGCTCCGTTGTCCCCGCGTGATGATGTCGAATTCGCGCAGATATAACTCAGCGGCTTCTCGAAAGAGTTTGCCGCTTTTCAACTCACCGCTGCGGAGTTTGCCGCGTAGCTGCAAATATTAGTCTTCCGCGAATTCTTTTGCCTTCGAGAGGCTGTCTTCTTTGGTGGTTGTGCGTCGATTCTTTCCGGCTAGATAGCTGGCGCATTGCCAGCTAGAACTGTTCGAGCGCTTGTAGACGTGAACTTTGCCACCGAGGATGGTGTGGTGTTCGGACATGCGCGGGCACCTCCTAACTCTCCCAAAACTGCGAAAATGTGGAAGAGTTGTGTAAGGATAACGCTTGCCTGGAATATCTGCCAAGTATAATTACTTTCAGTCACTTACGAGATGTATTTACTGTGACATAGACGATTTTAAGTCCGCTGCGTCTGCCAATTTCGCCATCCGGGCTAAGGAACGAATGGACCAGAGGCGCACCGCGAGATCCGCCCCGCCCCATTCATCTTCCATCTTCTTGAATTCTAAATGCCGAAACTCTGGTGAATTGTCCATGCGGGAGAGGGAGGACATTGCTGGAAGGTAACATAACTATAATCAACTAGATACAAAACGTGTCCGTACTCGGCGGATCCTCCGTCCCGACGCCGGTGACGCCATACGAGTCCAGCACATCTCGCAGTGTAACCACGCCCTCCAGCTTGTGAATATCCGCCCGGTGAATGACCGGCAAAAGATCCAGATGATACTGACTCATGCGCTCCAGCGCCAGATGCAAGGCATGATCCATGTGAACATGAGGCACGTGAAGCGTTTCCACAATATCTTTCAGTGGATTTTCTTTTCTCCCATCGACAAAAGCGCACTCCAGCGTCTCGCGAGTCACCATTCCAACAAAGTAATGCTTGTCCGTTACCGGCCAATTGCGGGATTGACCGGAGCGAGTCTGTGCAACCGCATCCTTGACGAGCATCTCCGCGGGGAGAATCTCCGGCGAGCGCCGCATGACCTGCGCCACGGTGCGCCGGCTGCTTCCGTGCAGGGTGCCGGGAGTGGGCAAATGAATGCCATCCTGATGCGCCAGAGCCTCGTAGATCGGCTGCTTCTGAAAGCGCCGGGAGATGAACAGGCTGGTCAGATTGGCGATCATCAAGGGTACGATGACCGCGTAATCCCGCGTCATTTCAAAGATCATCAGCACCGAGGTCATGGGAACGCGCACAATGCCGGCAAAGACCGCTCCCATGCCCACCAGTGCGTAAGCTCCCGGCATGGCCGTATATCCCGGCAAGAGGTGGTGGGCTACGGTGCCGATGGCGCCTCCCAGCATGGCGCCGAGGAATAAACTGGGGCCGAAGATGCCGCCGGCGTTGCCGGAAGCGTAGCTGACCGTGACGCCAATGAGCTTGAGCACAATCAGCAGCAGCATCAACTTGAGCGCCATCGATCCGTTCAGGGCGTTGCCGACGTAGACGTATCCGACGCCCAGAAGCTGAGGCACAAAGAAGCCCATCAGGCCAACCGTCAAGCCACCCACCACGGGATGCCACCACCAGGTCTTTTTGGGCAGGCTGAGAAAATAGGCGCGCATTCCCAGCAGCAGCTTGGTGAAGGCTACAGAGAGAAAGCCTCCGGCAATGCCCAGCAAGGCGTAGATGCCGAATTCCAGCGGGTGAACCAGGGTGTAATCCGGCACCTGGAAGAGGGGATTATTGCCCAGCACCAGACGCAGCATCGCCCAGGAAGTGGCCGAGGCCAGCACCACCGATCCCAGGATCGGCGCGTTCATATCGCCCATAACTTCTTCCAAAGCAAAGAGCACCGCGGCCATGGGCGTATTGAAGGCCGCGGCGATGGCGGCGGCCGCACCCACGGGAATCAGGGCTTTAACCTTGTCAGGACTCAATCCGAGCCAGCGGCCGAGGACCGAGGCGATTCCCGCGCCAACCTGGACCGATGGCCCCTCGCGGCCCAGCGGGATGCCGCAGGCGAGTGTGGTGGCCGTGCAGAAGAACTTGCCCAGGACGGTCCGCAGCGAGATGAATCCATCGCGAGCGAAGAGGGCGGCCTTGGTCTGGGGCACGCCGCTGCCGCGAGCGTAGGGGAAAAAACGGAAGAGCAGGTAGCCCATCGCCAGCGAACCCCCCACCGGTATTGCAATGCGCCGCCAGGCGGCGCTGCCTATGGGAAAGAATCGTATGCCCACGCGCTCGGTGAGCACGATGAAGGCGACCACGGCGAGTCCAGTGAGCGCTCCGATCAGCAGCGAGAGAAGAAGAAAAAGCTGCTCCTCGCGACCGTGGAGCTGTGCGCTCCAACGTGTTTCGAGAGCCGCGCGCCAGGTATGATTCGGACGATTGCCGGCGGATGGAGCAAATGCCATAGTTCTAGTTTACGCGAGGGATTTTTATTCCTTCAGCGAAGAACCATCCGGCGTCATCGACCGGCGGGATTAGACTGATCACGGAGGGATTCCATGAATCGACGGCTGACGCTTCGCTTGGGAATGATCGCTATGCTGGCAGCATTCGCTTCACCCGTTGTATTCCCGCAGTTTGCGTCGCCCAGTGCTGGCGCTGCGCCGGGGAGTGCTTTTTCGATTCCCCAGGATCAATTGCTGCAACCCGATGCTCTCAACCGTTTGTTGCGGGAGGCCGGGGCGGAAAAACCCCTGGTGCTGCAAGTCGGCTCCCATGTTCTGTTTGCGGAGGCTCATATTCCCGGAGCGGAGTACGCGGGGCAAGGCTCGCTGCCGGCTGGTATTCAACAACTGCAAAACCGCGTGAGCGCCCTTTCGCGGAAGAAACTCATCGTGCTCTATTGCGGATGCTGCCCGTGGAATCGCTGCCCGAACGTGGGGCCGGCATTCGCCAAGTTGCGGGAAATAGGCTTTAGCAACGTGAAGGTGCTCTATCTCGCCGATAACTTTGGAGCTAACTGGGTGGAGAAGGGCTACGCGGTTGAAAAGGGCCGCTGACATTATCCAAACGACTGCCATGAGAATGCGGACTGCCGTGCCGCGCTGTTGGTCGCTGGCCTGCCTGCTGGTGTGCGTTTGCTTTGCCGCCGGCACGGCCCGAGCTGCTGAGTCGCTCCTCCACAAAAATGCGCCTGAATTCGTTCTCGCGGATTTGAACGGCAACAAAGTGGACCTTCATGCCTACCGCGGCAAGGTTGTGCTGCTGGACTTCTGGGCTACCTGGTGCGCCCCTTGTCAGTTGGAGATGCCGCGCTTCGTTGCGTGGCAGAAACAGTATGGACCGCGCGGGCTGCGGGTTATCGGCATCTCCATGGATGACGATCCGGAGTTGGCGCGCAAACTCTGCAAAAAGTTGCGCTTGAATTATCCGGTCATGATGGGCGATGAGAAGATCGGAGAGTTATACGGCGGAGTTCTCGGGCTACCCGTCACGTTTCTCATCGACAGCCATGGCGTGGTCCGCGCGAAGTTTCAGGGCGAGACGGATATGAACGCAATGGAAGAGCAGTTGAAGGCGCTTCTTCTCCAGCCTTGAGGGGGCAACAGACTGCGGGAAAAACCTTGCTTCCAGGCTCGTGTTGCCTCCAAGTTATTTTGAATTCGTTTAGAACTCTATAGATGATCATGGTCAGGATTGTCTGGCTCAGGGAGGGCAATTGCCCCGGAATTCAAATGTGGACGAGGGTGAATAGGCGTGCCAATAGGCGTATCTGGCTCATTGGGAGTGCCGGGATCATTGTGTTCCGAAGCATCGCCGATCAGGAGTCCCTGCAGTTTCCTGATTGTGTCTACGTCCGCTTCCAGGTACGCTTTCGCATAAGCTCGTACGTATTCGCCGATCGGAAACCCACGCAAATCGCGCTCTAGATCATCATAGATGTTTTTTCGTCCCTCATCCATGCAAGCATTCTACAGCCAATTCCTGTAGATTGAAGCGCAACAATCTACAATTAAAGCCGTGATGAACTGGAAAGATTTAATTGCGGAAGTAACGGCGGTGGGCGCGGGCGGCGATTCGAACGACACGATCACCGGCGTCGAGTACGATTCGCGCAAGGTGAAGCCGGGCGCGGTCTTTGTCGCGATGAAGGGCGGCTCGACCGACGGCAACCGCTACGTCGACAAAGCTCGCGCGGCAGGAGCATTGGGAATCATTACGGATTCCGCGCAGACCTTTGACCACCTGCTGGTCTTCGCGCCCGGCCTGCCTCTTTTGGAGGTCGAGCACGGACGGCGCGCGCTGGCAGAGGCCTCAGCCGCCTTCTTCGGCCATCCGGAGCGGCGGCTCGCCGCCACCGGAATCACCGGGACCAATGGCAAGACCACCACAGCCTACCTCATCGAAGCGCTGCTCAACGCCGCCGCGCGCAAGACGGTGCTCGTCGGCACCATCGAGTACCACGTCGCCGGCGAAGTGCGCCCCTCGGTGCATACCACCCCGGAGTCCAGAGACTTGTTTGAGTTGATGGCCGAAGGCGTGAGTCGCGGCGCAACCGAGCTGGTCACAGAAGTCTCCAGTCACGCGCTCGACCAGGGCCGGGCGATGGGTTTGAATTTTGACGTGGCCATTTTCACCAACCTCACCCGCGACCACCTCGACTATCACCAGACGATGGATAAGTACTTCGCGGCCAAGCGGCTGCTCTTTGACGGCGCGCTCTACCCCGCTCCGCGCGTCGCGGTTCTTAACGCGCACGACCCGCACACAGCAGCGCTCGCCGCCGCGGCTGCCAAGGCCGGGGCTGAGGTGCGGACTTATGGCATCGGCGCGGGCGACTGGCGCGCGGCGCGACACACGCTCACGCCGTCGGGTGCGGTGCTCGAAATTGAAACCCCCGCGGGCGCGGCCAAAGTCGTCTCGCATCTCGCCGGCGAGGTGAACATCCTCAACCTGCTTGCCGCCTTCACCGCGGCCCACGCGCGCGGCGTCCCCTTTGCCGATCTGGTCGAATTCGTTCCCCGCCTCCAGCCTGTGCCCGGCCGCTTTCAATCCGTCGATGCCGGCCAGCCCTTCACGGTGATTGTGGATTACGCGCACACCGACGACGCGCTGCGCAACCTGACCACCCTTGCCCGCCAGATGACGGCGCAGACCGGCGGGCGCGTGATCACGATGTTCGGCTGCGGCGGCGACCGCGACCGCACCAAGCGGCCCCGGATGGGCCAGGCCGCGGGGCAGGGAAGCGACTTTGTCGTCGCCACCAGCGACAATCCCCGCAGCGAGGAGCCGCTCGCCATTCTGGCTGAGATCGAGCCGGGATTGAAGGCCAGTGGCGTTCGCTACACCGTCGAGCCGGACCGCGCCTCCGCCATTCGCCTCGCGCTCCGTGAGGCCAAAGCGGGCGACGTGGTTCTGATCGCCGGCAAAGGCCACGAGAAGGAGCAGATTCTCGGCTTCACCGCGATTCCCTTCGACGACGTAGCGATTGCCCTTTCCGCGCTCGGCGAAATAGGCTATCACTACAGTAGCCAATAGGCGCCTGCGGAGGGAGCAGGGGGCTTCAGCCCCCTGAATGAGAGCGATTTGCGGGGCCTTCAGGCCCGGGTATTTACCGCTTTTCTAGGGTTTGAAGGAAATACAACAGTAGTACTCTAGTGGTGAACAATGAAACTCACACTTGCGGAAGCGGCCATCGGCGCGGGCGCGGTGCTGGAAGCGCCAACCAGCGTGGCCAGCGCCGGCACGCTCATTGTCAGCGGCTACTCGATTGACTCGCGCACCGTCGCCGCGGGCGAGCTCTTCTTCGCGGTGCGCGGCGAGCGCCACGACGGACACGACTTTGTGGCCGCCGCAGTGGAACGCGGAGCTGTGGCCGCGGTGGTCTCGCGCGCGCGAGTGGCCACGCTGCCCGACGCCGCGCTGGCCGTACCGCTGCTCATTACTGAAGACCCGCTCCGCGCGCTGCAAGCCCTGGCCGCGCACATTCGCCGCCGATGGGGCCGCCGCGTGGTGGCCGTCACCGGCTCGGCCGGCAAGACCACCACCAAGGAAGCGATTGCCGCGGCCCTGGGCGCAAAGTTCAACGTACTCAAGTCGCAGGGCAATCTCAACAACAGCTTTGGCCTGCCCCTGCAACTGCTGCGCCTCAAAGCCGAGCACGAGGTCGCGGTCGTCGAGATGGGCATGAACCACCCCGGCGAGATCGCCGCCCTGGCCTTGATTGCCGCGCCCGATTGGGGCGTGGTCACCAACGTCGGCACCGCGCACGTGGAGAACTTTGCCGGCGGACAGGCCGGCATCGCCCGCGCTAAATTCGAGTTAGTGGATGCGCTGCCCACCAACGGAGTTGTCTTTCTCAATTGCGACGACTCTTACGCCTCGCAGTTTGGCCGCGATTTTCACGGCCGCGCGGTGTACTTCGGCGGCGGCCCCTGCGCTGATCCGCGACTGCTTGCAGCAGCCGAAGACCTTGCCGGGCTGCGCGTCCGCTATCGCGCCGGGGAGCGCGAAGGCGCCTTCACGCTCCATCTGCTGGGCGCGCACAACGCCTTGAACGCGCTGGCCGGCTTGGCCGTGGCGCTGGAAGCGGGCGTGGATCTGGATGCCGCGGTCGTTGCTCTGGAAACCCTCACTGCCGGCGACAAGCGCGGCGAGGTCCTGGAAGTCAAAGGCGCGACAATCCTCAACGACAGCTATAACTCCAACCCCGAGGCGCTGCGCTCGATGATCCGCACGCTGGCCGCGCGCCCCGCCAAGCGTCGAATTCTCATTGCCGGCGAGATGCTCGAGATGGGCGAGCAAGGCCCCGCGCTGCACGCCGCCTGCGGACGCGCCGCCGCCGAAGCCGGGCTTGATGTCGTGGTCGGCGTCGGCGGTAACGCCGAGCATCTGGCCGCCGCCGCCTGCAAGGGCGGAGTCGCCGCGCTTTTTCTGCCCGACGCCGATGCCGCCGGTCGCTGGCTCCGGCAGAATCTGCGCAAGGGCGACGTGGCGCTCATCAAAGGCTCGCGCGGCGTGCATCTGGAAAAGGCGATTGAGGCGCTCAAGAGTAAAGCTAAAGCGTAGGAATAGCCCGACTCGCGTCTGCCAGTTACGCCGGACATGAATCCGCTAACTCGCTAACTCGCTATCACCGCAAAGCGGTGGCTAACTTGCTAAATGGTGAACCAGTCCTCACGGGTATTGGCGAACGGTTTGAGAAGACCAAAATCTCAGCCAGTTTTTGTTCATGAGGAGCGGGCCTTCGATGCGAAGCTGAAGCGGCAAGAGTCTGAAAAGCGCTGACGGTCCTCTTGCGCTTTGCGCCAAATGGCGCGATAATCATGCCAGGTGGCCGAGATGAGCATTGCGGAGATTGTGGAAGTATTAGGCGGCAAGCGGACCTTCAAGACGCCCATACGGAAGGCGGACGACCTGGTGGCGCAGGTGCGCGTTGGGCTGCCCGCGTCCACCGTGAACCTGCTGGCGGAGACGCTGTCGATGCAGCGGGGAGAGGTGGCCAAGCGCCTCAACATTCCCTCCCGCACGCTGAGCCGCAGGCTGGCGACGAAATCGCGCTTGACGCAGGATGAGTCGGACAGAACCATGCGCATGGCGAGAGTGGTCGCGCTGGCCAATGAAGTCCTGGGCGCGGAAGACAAAGCCTCGCGCTGGATGGCCGCGCCGAACCGCGCTTTGGGCGGGAAGAAGCCCTTCGACCAGCTCGACACTGAACTCGGTGTTCGCTCGGTGGAGGAAGTTCTCCAGCGCATTGCCTATGGGATGTTCAGCTGATGCAGCTTTGGAGGCTCTACCCTGAGCGATTCCGCGAGACGGCCTTCTCAGGCGTTGGCGGCCTGTATGTTGCCAGCCGCTGGAATCATCTGGGAACGGAGATGGTTTATTGCGCAACTTCGCCGGCACTGGCGGCTCTGGAACTCTTCGTTAACCTGGATCCAATTGAAGTGCCAGTTGATCTTCTCATGGCGGCGGTGGAGATTCCCGATGATCAAATCGAGCAGCTGGAGTTGGAACTGCTGCCTTCCGACTGGCGTGAACTGAACAGCCTCGTCTGCCGCGATCTCGGCTCCGGCTGGGCGGCAAGCGGGCGTTCGGCGGCGCTCCGTATGCCTTCGGCGGTCGTCGACGGGGACTGGAATGTGCTCTTGAATCCTCGCCACGCTGATTTCAGCAAGATTCAGGTCGCCGCTCTGAAGCCCTTCCGCTTCGACGGGCGTATGTTCCGCTGAGGCCAGGCCGAGGGTCCGGATTGCACTGCCGGAACCCAACTGAATACGTCCGCTTCCACAGCATCTTTCTCTCCGGCCTAGTAAAATCAAGCTGAATCCGCCCTACACCGGCTCTGGAGGCCACTTGCTTTACTGGCTGCTCTACGAAAAGCTCTTTCCGTTCTTTCACCCCTTCCGCGTCTTCCGCTACCTGACCTTCCGCACCGCCTTTGCCACGGGCACTGCGCTGCTGATCGCGCTCTTCATCGGCCCCTGGGTGATTCAGAAGCTGCGCGAGTTCCAGATCGGCCAGTATGTCCGCGACGACGGCCCGCAGACTCACCTGAAGAAGTCCGGCACTCCAACCATGGGCGGCGTGCTCATTGCCATCGCCATTTTGCTGCCCACGGTGCTCTGGTCGGTGCCCTCGAATCCCTTTGTCTGGATCGTGGTCTTTTCCACGCTAGCCTTCGGAGCCATCGGCTTTGCCGACGACTACATTAAAGTGGTCCAAAAGCGCAGCCTGGGCCTGACGACGCGCGCCAAGCTGCTCTGGCAAGGCCTGGCCGCGGCCGCCGTGGCCGTGGCGCTGGTGGTGATGCAGCAGTTTGGAAAGTTCTCCACCCAGTTGACGGTGCCGTTCATCAAGAGCCTGCGCCCCACTATGCTCTGGCATTGGCCGGGCACGATTCATTACCTGGGATTCCTTGTTTTTCTCCCCTTCGTTCTCTGGGTTGTCTTCGTTCTGATCGGTTCATGCAACGCCGTCAACCTCACCGACGGCCTAGATGGGCTGGCCATCGGCTGCACCATCATCGCCGCCGGCGCGCTCACCGTGCTCACCTACGTCAGCGGCCACGTGGTCTTTGCCGACTACCTCGAACTCCAGCGCATGCCCTTGGTCAGCGAGCTGACCGTCTTTTGCGGAGCCATGGTGGGCGCGTCGATTGGATTTCTTTGGTACAACGCCCATCCGGCGGAGATCTTCATGGGCGATGTCGGCTCGCTGGCGCTGGGCGGAGCCATCGGCACGGTCGCCATCATCATCCGCCAGGAGCTGCTGCTGCCCTTTATCGGCGGCGTATTCGTGCTGGAAACCCTCTCCGTGATCCTGCAAGTGGGCAGCTACAAGCTGCGCAACAAGAAGCGCATCTTCAAGATGGCGCCGCTGCATCATCACTTTGAGCAGTTGGGCTGGCAGGAGTCCAAGGTCATCGCCCGCTTCTGGATCGGCGCGCTGGTGTTTGCATTGTTTGCACTCACCACGCTTAAATTGCGTTAAGCAAGCTCCGCGCGGCGCAAAATAGAAAAAGGACAAGACTCGATGATGGAAATCAAAGGCAAAAAAGTTCTCGTTGTCGGACTGGGCAAATCCGGTCTGGCGGCGGCGTTGTTTCTACGCCGGCGTGGCGCTCAGGTCACCGTCTCCGACGTGCGCTCGGCTGAGGCGCTGGCCAAGGAGATTCCCGCGCTGATCGAAGCCGGCATCATGGTCGAATCCGGCGGCCACGGCCTGCTCACCTTCCGCCGCCAGGATCTGATCGTCGTCAGCCCCGGTGTGCCGCTGGACACCCCCGAGCTGGCCCAGGTGAAGCACTTCGGCCTACCCGTCATCGGCGAACTGGAGCTGGCCGCGCGCTTTCTCAAGGGCCATGCGCTGGCCGTCACCGGCTCCAACGGTAAAACCACCACCACCACGCTGCTGGGCGAAATCCTCAAGGCTGGCGGCCTACCCACGCTGGTCGGCGGCAACATCGGCCTTCCGGTCGTCGCCCTCATCGACGAAAGCACCGAGGACACCTGGTCGGTTCTGGAAGTCTCCAGCTTCCAGCTCGAAACCACGGTGCAATTTCATCCCGAGATCGCCGTCATTCTCAACATCACCCCCGACCACCTCGACCGCCACGGCAGCTTTGAAAACTATTGCGCGGCCAAAGAGCGCATCTTTGCCGCGCAGACCGCCGGGGACTTCCTGGTGCTGAATGCCGACAACACTCCCTGCGCCGCCGCGGCCGCGCGCTCGGCCGCCAAGGTCTATTGGTTCTCCGTCGAGCACCCGGTTCCGCAGGGAGCCTGGCTGGAGCAAGGCTCGGTCGTCTATCGCGCCGCCGAGGATGCGCCTACGGAACACGTAATGCCGTTGCGCGGAATTCCCCTCAAGGGTTCACACAACATCGAGAATGTGCTGGCCGCGGTGGTTGCCGCTCGTCTAGCCGGCGTTCCCGCTGAAATCATTCGCCACGCTGTCGAAAGCTTCCAGGCCGTCGAGCATCGCCTCGAATACGTGGTCACTCACAACGGCGTCCAGTTCTACAACGACTCCAAGGCCACCAACGTGGACGCCACCGCCAAGGCCATCGCCGCCTTCAGTGGCGGCATTCACCTTATCCTTGGCGGCAAGGACAAGAACTCCGACTACACCCTGCTCTCCGACTTGCTGCGCGAGCGGGTCAGCGCTGTCTACACCATCGGCTCGGCGGCGGCCAAGATCGAGTCGCATCTACGCGGCGTGGTCTCCATCTACTCTTGCGAAACCCTGGACAAGGCCGTCGCCTCCGCCGCTGCCGCCGCGCGTCCCGGCGAGGTGGTGCTGCTCGCCCCCGCCTGCTCCAGCTTCGACCAATTTGAAAACTACGAGCAGCGCGGAAAAGTCTTCAAGCAGCTCGTCAAAGATTTGCGGGATTGAGCTATGAAAAGGTTCGGCTTTTGCCGTGGAAGAATGGAACTTGCTGATAGCCGCAATCCGCTAACTTGCTAACTCGCTAACCCCGCGCAGCGGGGCTAACTCGCTGCATTTTTTCAAACCCCGTATTTTAGCCTTTCTGTGCATCACAAGCCGAATCTTGGGAATGGAAAGCAAAGCAACGATTGCATCGCACCCGGAGATGAAAGGTTATGGCAAAACGCGCCGGCGTCGATAAATGGCTCTTCTTCACCACCGTGCTGCTAATCGTGGCCGGACTGGCGATGGTCTACTCCGCCTCGGCTGTGGTCGCCCAGGCGCGCTACCAATCGGGATTCACCTTTGTCGGCAAGCAGGCCATCTGGGCGGCGCTCGGCGTGCTGGCCATGCTCCTGCTCTCGCACATCGACTACACCTTCTACAAATCCCCGCTCTTCATCTACACCGCTCTCTCCGTCACCACCTTCCTGCTGGTGCTGGTCTTCTTCATGCCCGGCTCGCACAACACCCACCGCTGGATTCGCTTTGGCAACTTCTTCACCCTCCAGCCCTCGGAGATCGCCAAGCCCGTGCTGGTTCTCTTCCTGGCCTGGTTTCTTTCCACGCGCCTCGACAAGATGACCGAGGGCAGGAGCACCCTGCTGCGCGCCGCGCTGATTCCGCTGGTCTTTTGCGCCCTCATTGTGCGCCAGCCCGATCTGGGCACCGCTATGGTGCTGGCCGGTGTCACCTTGTTGATGCTCTTTTTGGCCGGAATGCCCTGGAAGTACCTGATCATCGGCATCGGCGCCATGCTGCCTCCGCTGGCCTGGCTGATCATCATGGTTCCCTGGCGGCTGCGCCGCGTCCTCGCCTTCCTCAATCCCGACGCCGACCCGCAGGGCGCGGGCTTCCACATCAACCAGTCGCTGATCGCCGTCGCCACCGGCGGCATCACCGGCCGCGGCTACATGGACGGCCAGCAGAAGCTCTTCTTCCTCCCTGAAGCCCATACCGACTTCATCTTCGCCAACATCGCCGAGGAGATGGGCCTGATCGGCGCCATCGCTCTCCTCGCGCTCTTCGTTGTCTTCGGCATGCGCGGCCTGCGCACATCCTTCCGCTCGCTCGACCCCTTCGCCCGCCTCGCCGCCTTCGGCATCACCATGACACTGTTGCTGCAAGCCTTCTTCAACATCAGCGTGGTCCTCTCGCTGCTTCCCACCAAAGGCATTCCGCTCCCTCTGATCTCCTCCGGCGGCACGTCGCTCTTCTTCACGCTGGCCAGCATCGGCGTTCTACTCAACATTTCCCGTAAGGCGGACTGATTATGATGGACTATTTTTCTTGGCTATGGTTTGCTGCCTGTGTTGTTATATATTCCGCGTATGTTTTTAGTGGTGAGATGTCAAAAGATGGCCCGCTCATTTTTTCCAAGCGGAATGCTAGAGCGCTTTCAGAGATTATCTATATACATTTTGCTTTCCTGATGGTTCTTCTGGCACTAATGTGGTTCGAGATCAGAACTGAGCCTTCCATGCCGAATTGGATGTCAGAGAAGATGGGAAGATCCGGAACATTTTTCGATTACATATTTATTCTTGCAATGATATGTCTAGGTTATATCGAGCGTCGATGGCTCTTTGTTGGGTCTGATGCGGGTGACACCGATCACGATTGTGACCCTTCCTGAAAGGATTTCGCTTGTCCCAACTGCGCGTACTCATCGCCGGCGGCGGCACCGGAGGGCACATCATTCCGGCGCTGGCCGTGGCGCGCGAACTGGTCGCCCGCCACGAAGCCGAGATCCTCTTTGTCGGCACGGCGCGCGGCATGGAGTCGCGCCTGGTCCCCGAAGCCGGCTTCAAACTGAAACTGGTCGATGTCGGCCAGCTCAAGAACGTCTCCTGGCTCACCCGCCTGCGCACCCTGCTCCGCCTGCCCTTCAGCGTGAGGACCTGCAACAAGCTGATCCGCGAGTTCAAACCCAACGTCGTCTTCGGCGTGGGCGGATACGCCTCCGGCCCGGCGATGGCCGCGGCACTGCGCCTCAGAATTCCCGCGATGGCCTTCGAGCCAAACGCGATGCCCGGCCTAGCCAACCGCCTGGTCGGCAAGCGCGTCCAGGCCGCCGCCGTCAACTTCAAATCGGCGGCCAGGTGGTTCCGCAACGCCGAGGTCACCGGCATTCCCGTCCGCCCGGAGTTCTTCACCCTCGAAGCCCCCACCGCGCCTGATCCTCACATGCTCATCTTCGGCGGCTCGCAGGGCGCGCGCATATTCAATCTCCACCTGCCCAAAATTCTCCCCGAGCTGCTCAACGCCGTCCCCGGCCTCACTGTTCTTCATCAGAGCGGCGCGCGCCACTTCGAGCCGACCCAGGCAGCATACACCGCCAGCGGCGCGGACCCGGAGCGTTGGGATGTGCAAGCGTTTATTGACGATATGCCGCGGCATTTTGCCCAGGCGACGCTGGTGATGGCCCGCAGCGGCGCATCCACGGTGGCCGAGCTGGCCGCCGCCGCCAAGCCCGCCCTGCTGATTCCCTTTGCCGCCGCCGCCGACAACCACCAGCGCCGCAATGCCGAGGAGATGGTGAAGGCTGGCGCGGCCTTGCTGCTCACTGAGACCGACCTGGACGTGCCCGGCAAGCTGCTCGCCGCGCTCGTCAGCCTACTCTCCAACCCGGAGCGCCTGGCTGCGATGGCCGCCGCCGCCCGCACCCAGGCCCATCCCGACGCCGCTGAGCGCATCAGTAACCGCCTCGCGGCTCTCGCCCAGCCGTAGATTCCCCGCTTTGGATCGCAACAACTCTCCGTGCCCCATCCTTTCCGCGCTTTCTGCGGAAAGGGTGGGAAACCACGACCTCAACCAGCGCCGTTCCACTTCAAACCAACAAAAAAGAGCCCGTCTGCCGAAGCAGACGGGCTCTTTGGGGAGGAGCCAAAGAAAAACTTACCGGTGACCGCCGCCGCCACCGCTGTGGCCGCCGCCTCCACCCATGTGACCGCCGCCGCTAAAGCCGCCGCCAGCATGGCCGCCGCCGCTAAAACCACCACCGCGTCCGCCGCCACTATATCCGCCGCGAGTAGCGCCATATCCGCCCCGCGCCGCTCCGCCGTAACCCGAACGGCCGGCAACTCCGCCGCGTGCGCCGCCGCCATAAGCTCCGCGTCCCGCGCCGCCATACGCTCCACGGCTCGCATAGGCGCCACGACCGCCGTAACCGCCACGACCGCCATAGCCGCCACGGCCACCCCAGCCATGACCCCAGCCCCAGCCGCGCCACGGCCCCACGCCGAGGAAGACGCCGCCGTAGAACCAATTTGGCCCGTAAAAGCCGTAAGGAGCGCAGGCATAGGGGTAGTACGAGTAATAGCCCCAATCGCAGACCGGGGGACCGTAATCCATGGGAGCGGCCACGACCGCAGGGCCGACTCCTACATCCTGCACCGTGTTCTGATCCACCGCGCCTTGATCCACCCCGTTCTGATCCACCGCGTCCTGGGCGATGGCTGTTGCCGCGAACGGCAGAGCCAGCAGCGTTGCCAATAGAACCATGCGTGTATTCCGCATAAAATCCTCCTCGTGCTGACTTGCACTGCCCTGTCCCACTCTTCTTCCGGACCGGGGGCGATCGCCGTCCTCTGCACTGCCGGCTCCTGGGGCTTGCCTCCCAACCGGCTTCTGTTCTCTCAGACAGCATTCCCAGGCAATAGTTGCGGTCTTACCCAATAAATATTTGTTTGCCTGCTCGAAAGGCCGTTCCACCGCCAATCCCGCCGGCAAAACAGCCTTTCAAAGCCGATCAATCTCAAGACAGCAAAGCAAGCCCTAATTCGCCAGCACCGCCCGGTAGCGCACCTTGTTTTTCTTCACCTTCTCGATGGCCGCGTTGGCCTGAGCCATGGGGAAGGATTCGGTGATGGCCTTGACCCCGTGCCGCGCCGCCACGTCCAGCATCTCTTTGATGCGNNGAGCGCAGCCCGCTGATCAGCGGAAAGGCATGAACGCTCACCGGCGACGGCGGAACCCCCACAAAGCACAGCGTTCCGGTGGGCCGAAGCGCCGCCACGTACACCCCCCAGTCCTGATCAGCGTTGATGGTGCTCAACACAAAATCCAGCGTGCCGGCCACTTCCTTCAAGGCCTTCGACTCGCGGCTGTTCACAAAGTGGTGCGCTCCCAGCGCCCGTGCCTCTTCTTCCTTGGCGGCCGAAGTCGAAAACGCGGTGATCTCCGCACCGAAGACCCGCGCAAACTGGATGGCCATATGCCCCAGCCCGCCGATGCCCACAATTCCCACCCGCGACGACGGATTCACGCCAAAGGTGCGCATCGGGTTATACACCGTAATACCGCCGCACAGCAGCGGAGCCGTTTGCGCGCTCTCCAGCGCCTCGGGAATCGGAATCACAAANNCCGTGCCGGTGGACGCAGGTTCCTTCCGACGCCGGGCAAAGATTCTCCATGCCCCGGCTGCACCACTCGCACACCCCGCAGGAGTTGGACTGCCAGCCCAGGCCCACGCGCTGGCCCACTTCGAGCAGCCGCACCTCGGTGCCCACCGCCGTTACTTTGCCCACAATCTCGTGGCCGGGAATGAACGGGTACTGGCTAATTCCCCAGTCGTTCGCGATCAGGTGAAGGTCGCTGTGGCAGACACCGCAATGGGTAATCGCGATCTCCACTTCCTGTAGGCCCAGATTGCCTGGGTCATACTTGAACGGCAACACTTCTGCTCCCGCCGCGTGCGCTGCAAGTCCTTGAATGAGGCTCATCGTCAGTCCTGAATCCTTGATGGGGGGGTAGCAAGCAGAACGGCTGGAATGCGGAGGCGCCGCTCTGACTGCTGGCATCGAAAACTCTCTTCGCCTTTTCTAGTCTAAACCGCCTCCCGGCTCTATGCGCAGGTTAAGCAGTTGAAAACCGCTGAGAACTCCGCCGGCGGGCGCATCGGCTTCCATCTCCGCCGACTCGCCGTTCAGGCTGGCGTCCTGCGCGGCGCGCTGCGGCTCCAGCGCGTTGGCCACGGAGAGCGGAAGGCTGGAAAGCGTTTGGCCCTCCATGCCGGCCTGCGTCTCCGGAACCAGCAGGCTCACGTAGATGCGGTCCGCCGGGTGCTGGCGGCGCGCCTGGGCCAGCGCCGTCTCCAGGTCTGGCGCGTGGCTAGGCTGGCGCGGCTGGTCCAGCGCCCTGTCCAGCGTACCGGCATCCGAAACGAGCAGCCGCAGATTGCCCGCTCCCAGCCGCGCCGGCAGCTTCACCGTAATCCGCACATTACGCGCCGCCTCGCGCCATGGCCGCAGCGTCGCCTCCACCACTACCGTGCCGCCGGCGTGAACCAGGTTGCCGGAGACCAGCCGCGCCGCCTCCAGCGCCACATCCACGCGCCGCGGAATCGCCTCCACATCCAGATGGATCGAACGCACCGATCCCCGGCGAGTTCCGTTCGCATAGAGCCGCGCAAACTGCATGGCCGCCCCCAGCGCCAACTCCATCGGCGCGGCTCCCGCGTCTCCGGCTGAGGCCCACAGATTCAGCGGCGACGGCGGGTAACCCTCCAGGTCGATGCTCCCGGTCAGATGGTAGCTCGTCTCCGACGTGCTCTCGTTGGTCCGCAGCAGCGATTCATACAAGACCACCAGCACCGCCTGCGGCGTCAGCGCGGGCAGATCCAGCACCTCCACATTGATCTTGCGTTCCTGATCCGCTCCATGCACGCGGATCTGCACCGGGATCATCTGTGCCTTGGCTCCGAAGACGCCGCGAATCGCCGCGTCGCGGTCCTCGTTGAAGGCGCCGATCGTCGCTCCGGTATTAACAATCTTGAAGGCGTTCAGCGGCGACGCCAGCGTGGCCACAACCTCGGTCGTAGTCATCGGCAGCGAAACCGGCCCGGCCTGCAAAAGGGCGTGCCCGCAGGCCAGCAACTGTTTGCGATCAACATAAGTGACAGTACAGGTTGCGGCAATCTCCAGATCGCCGCGCACCAGTTGCGCGCTCACAGCCGAGCCGGGAACAATGCTGGCAATCGCCTTGGCCGAGGGCGTCGTATCGGCCACCCCGCCGGCTTCCCCGGCCGATGCGGAGCTTCCGCCCATCCCTCCGGCGGCCACCGTCTCCAGCCCGGTTCCGGCCATCTTCTGCTGCCACAGCCGGATCGCCTCGGAGTGGAAGCCGCCCATCACCAGCGGCGTCTCCATCGCCCGCATGGTATTCTCCGCCGGTGCTTGCGGAGCCTGATCCAAAGTCCCCGACCCCTGACCCCTGATCCCTGACCCCTGGATCGGCAGATCCCGCACTTCCAGCATCTGCTCAATCGGCGTGATGCCGGCGATAGGGTCCTTGCTGAACTGTCCGATGCGGTAAGAGAGAGAGCCCAGCAGCCGGTTGCCGATGTACACCGGGCTGCCGCTCATGCCGGCCACCACCCCCGTGTACTCCGGCTTGGCCCCGTGCAACTGCGCCAGGATCATGTCGTGGCCGGGCCCGCGCGCCCCCCTCAGAACTCCCAGAATCTCCACCTGCATCGCCTCCGGCTGGCTGCCGGTGAAGACCGTCCACGCGGTCCCAATCAGTCCGCGATGTACCTCCTTGAGCGGGAAGAATCCGCCGCCCACAGGCGGTCCGGCAGCCGGAGCGGCCTTCTCCGGCGCGGCTTGCGCAGAGACGAGGGCAGGAAAGAGGAATACGGCCAGAGCTGCGCAAACAATTAGCGCAGCCCGCCGAAGGCAGGTTTTTATCAGGGAAGTTTCCACATCTACAAGAGTACAACCGGCTGGTTGGCTTTGGCACGCCAGTCATTGTCGCCGCCGGTTACCTGGATTTCCCGAAGGCACAAAGGGAATCTCCGGGAAAAGCTACTAAAGTAAGATTTATTCATCATGATCTTACATTAGTTTAGAATCTTACTTCTTGTTCTTGTCTTACTTGTGCTAGGATGTAAGCCATGGAACAACTCTTCACAACCGTCAGCAGCAAGGGCCAGATGGTGATTCCCGCGCCCATCCGCGAAGCTCTCGGCATCGAACCCGGCACGCGCATTGCCATTCAAATCGAAGGCGAGAAGCTGGTTTTGGCTCCCCAGACTCTTGCGGCCAAGCTACGCTTACTCAAAGAGTTGCGCGGATCGACCGCAGGTGGGCCGTCGGGATGCGATATGTTGCTGGAGGAGCGGCGGCGGGATCGAGAGAGAGATTTTGCCAAAGACAGCTGGTAGGAAGGCAGAATGACCGTTTTTGTCCTCGATTCCTCGGCAGTGCTTCGCCATATCGACGGCGAAGCGGGCGCTGATCGCGTTGAAGAAATCATCCGGCTGGCTCTGCTTGGTGAGGCGGAAGTTCAACTTTCAGCGCTGCAATGGGGGGAGATAGCGGGAATTCAGCGCAGGCGCTTCGGTGTGCAGGAACAGATGAGAGTTCTGCAAAGCCTGCTGCAGTTCGACCTCCGCGTCATTCCCGCCACAGCGGAACGCGCAGTGCGCGCCGCCGAAATCAAAGAGGATAGAAAGCTTGCCTATGCGGATGCCTTCGCAATTGAACTGGCGATGGACTCACCCGATCACCTGCTGGTGACCGCCGACTACGACTTCAAGGAAGTGGCCGATCTGGCGCGAATCGAATTTCTGCCGGTGAAATAAATCATCACTTCCTGCGCCGCGAGGAAGAGAGGCCGCCTCCCAGTCCCAGCGGCATTGCCGCCAGGGTTTCCCTGGGATAGAGAATCGTGACGCCGGGGTTGCGCAGGCTCTCTCCCGAAAGAAACTCCCCGAAAGTCTCCTCGTGCGCCTTCAGAAACTTGCGCAGCTCCTCCCGGATCACCCCGCCGCTTCCCGACTTTCCATAGCCGTGGATCACCTCCAGGCGTCCGCGGTAGCCGCTCCGCACGCAGGCGTTGTAGAAGCGCACAAACTCCCGGATCGCCTCCGCAATCGTGAAGTTGTGAAGATCAATGGATCGTGACTCGCTCATCGCGCTAACTTCACTCTAGCGGATCACGTTCCGCCGGCGCCAAACCCGAGCGGCGTCGCTCGTCCTATTCCTTATTCCCTACTCCCTACTCCCTATTCCCTGCTTTTCGCCACGCCTGTTCGATGTAACTGTCGGTCATGCCGGCGATGTAGTCGGCCACCGTGCGTGCCAGACCCTCGGTGGGAATCTGCGCCTGGTCGTCAGCGGGCAGCAGGCCGGGGTCGCTCATCAGCGCGGCGAACAATTCTTGCACCACCTCGAATGCGTGGGCGTGCGCCTCCTCCATCATCGGCGAGTTATAAAGGTTGGCGTGCAAAAACTCCTTGGCGGCGGCGCGCGCAGCTTCCATCTCCGGGCTGAGCGCGGCTACGCGACGGGGCGCGTGGCGAATCTCTTCCAGCGTTTCCGCTCCCAGCGCGGCCGTCTGCCTGTGCGTTTCTTCCAGCAGATCCGTGACCATCGCATTCAGAAGGCGCTTGAGGGTCTCGTACGCCCCCAGCCTCTCCGGCGCGGCGGGATACTCCGACCGCACGGCGTCATGGAAGCCACGGAAGAGCGCCACGCCCTCGCGCACTTGGCTGAGCGTGAGAATGCCCGAGTCCAGGCCGTCGTCCAGGTCGGCGGTGGTGTAGGCGATCTCGTCGGCCAGATCGATCAGTTGCGCTTCCAGCGGCGGAAACTGGTCGAGCATGTACTCGGCCAGCTCCGGGTGGCTCTCGGCGGAGTAGTCGTGGGAGTGCTTGACGATCCCCTCGCGCACGCCCAGCGTCAGGTTCAGCCCGCGAAAGCCGGCGTAGCGCTCCTCAAACCAGCTCACGATGCGCAGCGCGTGCAGGTTGTGGTCGAAACCCAGGCCAAAGCCGCGCAGGCACTCATCCAGCGCTTTTTCTCCGGCGTGGCCAAAGGGCGGATGGCCAATGTCGTGCGCCAGCGCCAGCGCCTCGGCCAGCTCCTCATTCAGCCCCAGCGCGCGCGCAGCCGTGCGGGCGATCTGCGTTACTTCCAACGTGTGGGTGAGCCGGCTGCGAAAGTGGTCCGACGGAGAATCGCCGGCTAGCCGAGCGAAGACTTGCGTCTTGCCGGCCAGGCGGCGAAAGGCGCGCGCGTGCAAAACGCGTGCGCCGTCGCGGGCAAAAGCCGAGCGGTAGGGGTGCGTCGGCTCGGCGTGCGCGCGGCGGCTCAGCTCGCCGTCGGCGCGGACGGCAATCCCCGGCGGCAGTGCGAAGGGTGACTTAGTCTCCGTGTCCGTCATCGGTTCACCTCCTGGGATTCGTTCCGCATATTGCACTCCCTCTCCGGTTATACTGCAATCGGGAATCTCTCGCCGGAGAAAGTGGGTGTACCGGCGAAAAACTACCCCAACCGAGTGATAAAGTGCTCAAAAGGTGATGGATATTGCCTGCTTTTCAGGCGTACTATCCAACCGGATTTATAGGATGGGAATGTCTCGGGTGCAAAATCCCGCGCGCCCCGTGGGCACTTCACCATTCAACCCGGAGGCAAGAATGAAAGCGATCAAGAACGTTGCGTTGGCAGTGCTGGCGCTGGCCATTGTTTCCACGTCGGGCTGCGCCAGGCACTCGACCAGCGAGGTCTTTTACCTGATTGCGTCGGACATGGCTCTGCCCTACTGGCAGACGGCTGCGGCGGGATTCAACACGGCCGCGGCGGAGTTCAAGGTAACCGCCAAGGTGGCCGGGCCAAACGGCCATGATCCGCAGGCCGA
>PLPA01000063.1 GCA_003159355.1 Acidobacteriaceae bacterium
GTCAAGTCGCGGCTGGTGCGCGGTCGCGCTGCCTTGAAGGCGATTTTGACGGCTCCGGCGCGGTATGCCGGTTCTCCGGAGCGCGCGGGGCTGGATTTGCCCCTGGGAGAGGAGGCGCAATGAACGGCTGTTATGCAACGCGAACAAAGTTTACCGAGTATCTGGACGGTCGTCTGAGCGGACGCGAGATGCAGAGCGTCGCCGCCCACCTGGAGGGTTGCCGTGACTGCGCTGGCGAGTGGAAGTCGCTGGAGCAGGCGCAGTCTTCGCTGGCCGCGCTGGGTCCGGCGCCGTCGCCGAAAGACCTGCTCTTGAGGATAAACGTGGCCATCAGTCATGAGCGTGCCCGCCGCCGACAGAGTCCCTTCCACGCCTTGAATCTGGCCTGGAGAAACACCGTTGGGCCCTTCCTGCTGCAGGCCTCGGCCGGTTTTGCCTCCGCCGTATTTCTGCTGGGAACCGTGATCGTGCTGGTCAGCATGTTTGCCCAGCCAGAGACTGTGCAGGCTACGGCCGACGAGCCGCTGGGGAATCTCACCGCTCCACGATTCCTGTATCTCTCCAGCGTTGTGGGCGACAGCCAGATCGGCGTCGTCTCCGGCCCGGTTGTCATCGAGGCTTATGTCAACGGCGCGGGCCAAGTCTACGACTACCGCATCATCTCCGGCCCCACCGACGAGGCCACCCGCGCGCAGGTGGAGAACCTGCTCTTATGGAGCCGCTTCGAACCGGCCCGCCGCTTCGGCCAGCCAATCCCCGGCTTGGCGGTACTCTCCTTCTCCGGCGTATCCGTGCGCGGGTAGAACGGGCAGAATTCATCGAGATGACCGGCGGCGATCTGCGCGTGCCGCTGGCGAAGTAAGGTCTGAACACAACACAAACGACAAAGGCGAAGCTCACTGCGGCTTCGCCTTTGTCGTTTGTGTTACAGAAAAGACTCGTTACGCCAGCGCCCGATGCCGCTGCGGCGCGGGCTCATCGACGGTGGCCAGATAGCGGTCCACGGCGGCGGCGGCCTTGCGGCCTTCACTGATCGCCCAAACCACCAGCGACTGTCCGCGACGCATATCGCCGGCGGCGAAGATGTTCTCCACCGAGGTCTGGTAGTCGCCATTGGCGGCCACGTTGCCGCGGCCATCCAGAGCAACGCCAAACTGCTCAAGCATCCCCGAACGAACCGGCCCCAGAAATCCCATCGCCAGCAGAACTAAATCCACATCGAGCGTAAACTCCGAGCCTTCCACCGGCGTAAAAGACGGCGGCGGGCCAATGCGCACCCCGTGCAACTGCTTGACGTTGCCTTCGGCGTCGCCGGTGAATCGCACGCTGTTGACGCTCCACTCGCGGATGCCGCCCTCCTCGTGCGCGCTTTCCGTGCGCAGTTGCAGGGGCCACATCGGCCACGGCGTCGAGGTGGCGCGTGTCTCCGGCGGCTTGGGCATGATCTCGAACTGGTGAACGCTCAAAGGGCGCTGGCGAAGGCTGGTGCCCAGGCAGTCGGCGCCGGTGTCGCCGCCGCCGATGATGACCACGCGCTTGCCCTCGGCAAGAATCGCCAGGGACGGATCGACCGCGTCGCCCTCGCAGCGGCGATTCTGCTGCGGCAGGAACTCCATCGCAAAGTGAATGCCCTTGAGCTCGCGGCCGGGAATCTTCAAGTCGCGCGGCTGCTCGGCGCCGCCCGCCAATAAAATCGCGTCGTAGTGCTCGGTCAGCGCTTCGACCGGCACGTTGACGCCCACGTGGGCGTTGGTCACAAAGGTCACGCCCTCGGCGCGCATCTGCTCGATGCGGCGGTCGATCACGTGCTTTTCCAGCTTGAAGTTGGGAATGCCGTAGCGCAGCAGGCCGCCGATGCGGTCAGCCTTCTCATAGACGGTGACCGAGTGGCCGGCGCGGCGCAACTGCTGTGCCGCCGCTAATCCAGCAGGTCCGCTGCCGACGACGGCGACCCTCTTGCCGGTGTTCTGCTCGGGCGGCTCGGGATGAATCCAGCCCTCCTCCCAGCCGCGCTCGACGATGCTCTTCTCCATCAGCTTGATGGAGACCGCCGGCTGGCTGATGCCCAGTACGCAGGCCGCCTCGCAGGGAGCGGGACAGATGCGGCCGGTGAACTCGGGAAAGTTATTGGTGGCGTGCAGGCGGCGAATCGCTGGCTCCCAGCGGTTGTTATAGGCCAGATCATTCCAGTCGGGAATCAGGTTGTTCACCGGACAGCCGGTATGGCAGAATGGAACGCCGCAATCCATGCAGCGCGCGGCCTGCTCGCGCTGCTTCTCTTCGGGGAAAGGCTGGTAGATCTCCAGCCAGTCGTGAAGCCGCTCCTCGACGATGCGGCGGGCGGGTTGCTCGCGTTCGATTTCCAAAAATCCTGTCAACTTACCCATGCTGCACCTCTGCTGCCGCCATCAGAGGCGACGGAGTTTTTGGGGAAATGGGGTGGATTGCGGCGGATTCTGCACCCGGCGATCCTTCGTCGCGCGCCACACCCAGCACGCGCTTGTACTCGTGTGGAAAGATCTTGATGAAGCGCGGCTGCGACTCGGCCCAGTGCTCCAGAATCCATGCGGCTCGCGGGCTGCCGGTCAGGTCGCGATGGCGTTCGAGCAGGCCGCGCACCCGGACCACGTCCTCGGAAGCAACCAGCGGCTCCAGATCGACGCTGGTCAGATTGCATCGGCGCGTAGAGAAGTCGCCCAGCTCGTCAAAGAGGTAAGCGTAGCCGCCGCTCATGCCGGCGGCAAAGTTGCGCCCGGTCTTTCCGATCACCACAACCGTGCCGTTGGTCATGTACTCGCAGCCGTGGTCGCCCACGCCCTCGACCACCGCAATCGCGCCGGAGTTGCGCACAGCGAAGCGCTCGCCGGCAATGCCATTGATGAAGATTTCGCCGCTGGTAGCGCCGTAGAGCACCACGTTGCCCACCAGGATGCTCTCTTCGGGCAGGAAGCTGGACTCCTTGGGCGGGTAGACGATGATGCGCCCGCCGGAGAGCCCCTTGCCTAAATAATCATTGGAATCGCCTTCCAGTTCGAGCGTCACGCCGTTGGGAACGAACGCGCCGAAGCTCTGCCCGGCCGAACCGTTGAACTTGAAGTGAATGGTCTCGTCCGGTAATCCCGCCGAACCGTAGCGCATGGCAATCCGGCCGCCCAGCATCGCCCCCACCGTGCGATGCACGTTGCGAATCGCGAAGCTGGCGCTGACCGGCGTCTGCGATTCCAGCGCCGGCGCGGCGGCCGCGATCAGTTGGTGATCGAGCGCCGCGTCCAGGCCGTGATCCTGAGCCTGAACCTTGCGCCTAGCCACGCGCGATGGCATTGTGGGCGCATACAAAATTGAGGAGAGATCAATGCCCTTGGCCTTCCAATGCTCGTGGGCGATGGCGGCGTCAATCTTGTCCACGCGGCCCACCATCTCATCCACCGTGCGGAAGCCCAGCTTGGCCATCAACTGGCGCACCTGCTCGGCGATGAAGAAGAAGAAGTTGACCACGTGCTCGGGCTGGCCCGTGAAGCGCGCGCGCAGCACCGGGTCCTGTGTCGCAATGCCCACCGAACAGGTGTTCAGGTGGCACTTGCGCATCATAATGCAGCCCATGGTGATCAGCGGCGCGGTGGCGAAGCCGAACTCCTCCGCTCCCAGCAGCGCCGCAATGACTACGTCGCGACCGGTTGCGAGCTTGCCGTCGGTCTGCACCTTGATCCGCCCGCGCAGGTCGTTCAGCAGCAGCACCTGCTGCGTCTCGGCCAGGCCCAGCTCCCACGGCAGCCCCGCGTGCTTGATCGAGCTGAGCGGCGAAGCGCCGGTGCCGCCATTGTCGCCGGAGATCAGCACCACATCGGCATGCGCCTTGCTGACGCCCGCGGCCACCGTGCCCACGCCGGCCTCGGAGACCAGCTTGACGGCGATGCGCGCCTGGGGATTGACGTTCTTCAGGTCGTAAATCAGTTGCGCCAAATCTTCAATCGAATAAATGTCATGGTGCGGCGGCGGCGAGATCAATCCCACGCCGGCAATCGAGTGGCGCGTCTTGGCGATAATCGCATCCACCTTGTAACCGGGCAATTGTCCGCCCTCGCCGGGCTTCGCTCCCTGCGCCATCTTGATCTGCAACTCGTCCGCGTTGACCAGGTAATTCGTCGTCACGCCGAAGCGGCCGCTGGCCACCTGCTTCACGGCCGAGCGCCGCGAGTCGCCGTTCGCGTCGGGCTTGAAGCGCTCTTCGTCTTCGCCGCCCTCGCCGGTGTTGGACATTCCGCCCAGCCGGTTCATCGCAATCGCCAGCGTCTCGTGCGCCTCTTTTGAAATGGACCCGTAACTCATTGCGCCGGTCGTAAAGCGCTTGACGATCTCCTTCGCCGGCTCGACTTTCTCCAGCGGAATGGGATGGTCGGAGTACTTCAGTTGCATCAGCCCGCGCAGCGTGCACAGATGGCGGCTCTGATCGTCCAGCAGATCGGTGTACTCCTGGAAGGTCGCCGGATTGTTCTGCCGCACCGCCTGCTGCAGCTTGCTGATCGTCTCCGGGTTCTGCAAGTGGTACTCGCCGCCGATGCGGAACTGATATTGACCGCCGACCACCAGCTCGGTCTCTGACTCCGTGAGCGGCTCGAAGGCGAATTTGTGCTTGAGCAGCGCCTCGCGCGCCAGCACCTCCAGCCCCACGCCCTCAATGCGCGACGCGGTGCCGGAGAAGTAGTCGTCAATCACCGATTGATTCAGCCCCACGGCCTCGAAGACCTGCGCGCCGCGATAGCTTTGCAGCGTGCTGATGCCCATCTTCGAGAAGGTCTTCAGCAGGCCCTTGTTAATGGCCTTGATGAAGTTCTTCTCCGCATGGGGTCCGCTGACGCTGTGCGGCAGCAGTCCAAGCCGCTTCAGGTCGTGGACGGTCTCGATGGCCAGGTAGGGATTGATGGCGCTGGCGCCGTAGCCGATCAGCAGCGCAAAGTGCATCACCTCTCTCGGCTCGCCGCTCTCAATGATCAGCGCCACCTGCGTGCGCGTCTTGTCGTTGACCAGCCGGTTATGCACAGCCGCCATCGCCAGCAGGCTGGGAATCGGCGCATAAGTCGCATCGACGCCGCGGTCGGAGAGAATCAGCAGCGTGTAGCCGGAGTCCACGGCGTGCGCGGCGCGGTCGCTCAGATCATCGAGCGCGTGCTTCAGAGACTTCTCGCCATCGGCCGCGCGGAAGAGCGTCGGAATTGTCGTGGCCAGCAAATCTCCCGAAGAAACGCGGCGCAGCTTTTCCAGGTCGCGATTGGTCAGGATCGGATGCGGCAGCTTCAGCGTATGGCAGTTGTCCGGCGCCTCGTCCAGAATGTTGCGCTCCGTGCCGATGTAGCTGATCAGCGACATCACCAGCTCCTCGCGGATCGGATCGATGGGCGGATTGGTCACCTGCGCAAAGAGCTGCTTGAAGTAGTTGAATAAAGGCTGCGGACGGTCGCTGAGACAGGCCAGCGGCACATCGGTGCCCATCGAACCAAGCGGCTCCATGCCGTTTGCGCCCATCGGCCCCATCAGAATTTTCAAATCCTCTTCGCTGTAGCCGAAGGCGCGCTGGCGGCGCAGCAGCGGCTCGGTCTTCGCAACAACGTTGCGCACCGGCGGCTCCGGCAACTGATCAAGCGTGACCTGCTGCTCCTTGAGCCATTCCGCATACGGCTGCCGGCCGGACAACTGCTTCTTGATCTCATCATCGGAGATGATGCGCTGCTGCACGGTATCGACCAGAAACATCCGGCCGGGCTGCAAACGGCCCTTCTTGCGAACGTCCTTGGCCGGCACATCCAGCACGCCTGCCTCGGAGGCCAGCACCACCAGATCGTCCTTGGTCACAATGTAGCGGCCGGGGCGCAGTCCATTGCGGTCCAGCGTCGCGCCAATCACTCGGCCATCCGTAAAGCAAAGCGCCGCGGGGCCGTCCCAGGGCTCCATCAGCGATGCGTGGTACTCGTAGAAGGCGCGCTTGTCTTCGTCCATGTCAGGATTGCCCGACCAGGCTTCGGGAACCATCATCGCCATCACGTGAGGCAGCGAGCGGCCCGATTGAAAAAGGAACTCCACCGCGTTGTCCAGCGAAGCCGAGTCGCTGCCGCCGGGCATGATGACCGGAAAAAGCTCATCGATCTTGCTGCCGTGCAGCGGGCTTTCCAGCACCGACTGGCGCGCATTCATCCAGCTAATATTGCCGCGAATCGTGTTGATCTCGCCGTTGTGCGCCAGGTAGCGGTAAGGATGAGCCAGCTTCCAACTGGGAAAGGTATTCGTGGAAAAGCGCTGGTGAATCAAGCAGAGAGCGCTCTTCACCAGCGGATTGGCCAGTTCGTAATAGAACTTCTCAATCTGCGGCGCCAGCATCAGCCCCTTGTAGACGATCGTCCGGCAGGAGAGCGAGGGAATATAAAAATCCTCCTTGCCCTCGATCTCCGAATCCGCCATCTCGTTTTCCGTCCGGCGGCGAACCTTGTAGAGCAGGCGCTCGAAGCCGTCTTCGTCGAGGTCCATCTCCTCCGGCTTGCCCAGGAACAACTGCTCGATGTAAGGCTGCGAAGCGCGCGCCTCGCGGCCAATCACAATGCCGTTGACCGGCGTGTCGCGCCAGCCCAGAACCGTCAGCCCCTCTTCCTGCGCAATGCGCTCCAGCACGCCCTCGCATTGCAGGCGGTTGTGCTTGTCCACCGGCAAAAAGCACATCGCCACGCCATAAGCGCCCGCCTTGGGCAGCGGCGGCATCCCCATTACGCCGCATTCATGCGCAAAAAAATCATGCGGAATCTGAATCAGAATGCCCGCGCCGTCGCCCGTCTCCGGATCGCAGCCCGCCGCGCCGCGATGCGTNNAGGTTGATCAGCACCTCCAGGCCCTTGCGGATAATCTCGTGGCTGGCAACGCCGCGAATGTTGGCGACCAGCCCCATTCCGCAGGCGTCGTGCTCGTTACCCGGGTGATAGAGCCCTTGCGGTTGTGGTGTGCGGGTACAATGATCCGATCTCTGCATGGCAACCTTCTTGATGAAAATTTTCCCTGCGAAGTGCAGTTTCCGCCTGAAAGACACATATGCCCCGCGATTCCGTTCAACGGAAATCGCCTCGTCCTTCATTGATAGGCCCGGTGGAGCAGGCCCGGCCGCGTCTGGGGCTTAGCTGGAGTCTCTAGTATATCGAAAATTTTCTATCCTCGCAGCACACTGTGCCCGTCCACCGCCCAGCGTCCCATATTTTGCCGCCACCGGATGAAGAATACGGAGGGAGGCGGAGGTTTCAACCCCCGCATATAGTCAACAAAAGGAACGCGGGCTTTAGCCCCGGAGGGAAGTATTTCGGCAATTCGGATTTTTACCACAGGCAGCTATGTATCGGACTGCCGTTCAGTCGGTCGGATCGAACTACGCCGCTTTGCTGAACGGTACAATCTTCGGCAATTTCTTTTCCATGGCCTTTTGCACATCATATCGGTTCTGCATTTCCAGCCAAAACGTATTGCTTCCGCCAAAGGCGGCAGCCAGGCGCAAGGACATTTCAGCGGTGATCGCCGACCGGCAATTGAGAATCTTCGACATGGTGACACGAGACACATGGAGCCGCGCCGATAATTCAGTGACAGTGAGTTCTCCAATCACTTCCCGCAACACTTCGCCGGGGTGGGGAACACGATACGGCGCAATGCGCTTCTTTTCATTTCCCATGGTAATCCTCATAATTCAACAGGGTAAATGCGTCACCGTTGAAAGAAAAGGTCAGTCGCCAATTTCCGCTAACCCACATTGAGAAGATTTCCTCGCGGTCGCCTTTCAACTTGTGCAGCTTCCAGCCCGTTGGACGAGGTAGGGACGCTACATCTTTCGCCACATCCAGCACGCTCAACTGGGCGAACAGTTTGTTGGCGTGCGCGGGTTGAATGCCGCGTAAATCTCCGGTTTGAAAGAACCGTTTCAATCCAGCGTGCTTGAATGATTCGATCACGTGTAAAGCATACCTTAACAGCAAATTGCTTGTCAATAAGAATTCAAGGGCTATCGCGGGTTTTACAGGTTGCGGAAAAACTGAACACCAAGCCCAGAAGCGTCAGGGCACGACTTCACAGGCTGCGGAAAAACTCAATTCGGAGGGAGACGGGGGTTTTAACCCCCATGTAAAGCCATTAGAGCAATATCATGCTAGC
>PLPA01000202.1 GCA_003159355.1 Acidobacteriaceae bacterium
TTCGAGAAGATGGGCCTCGGCCCGGTCTTCGAGGAGCTGGCCAAGTCCACCGTCACAGTCGAGTTCGGCGAGGGCGACGCGAAGAAGAAGGTCTCCACGCTGGAAACGCTGGTGCTCTTCCTTGAAGGCCTGCCCAAGATCGTTCCCGGCGGCCGCATGGTTGAAGGCGGCGCACCTCGTAAGGGGAAGGCTACGACCGGAGACGTATTCACCGACGCGGTGAAGGATCGGCAGCGCGAGAAGAAGATCACATTCGAAGAGGCAATGACCCAAATCGAGGCCGAACAGCCGGAACTGATGCAGGCCGGCAGGTCGACCGGCGGCGCTGTCTAGTTTCTGCCTGCTGCGGAGGCCGGGATTAAGGCCTCCGCTGCGCAAGGTTCAAAAGAATTTCTTTAGCCCCAGGAGGGCGCGATGGCAAACATCTACGTTGAAGGCAAAACCCCGATTGGCGCGCCGGTGAAGGAATCTTTGCTGGCTGCTTCCGTAACCGGCTACGCGCGCGGCTTGGCAGTTACCTACGGCTCCGACGCGTTCCATTGCCTGCTGATCACCGCGACCGCCGCGGCCGCGCTCGGCATCATCGAAGAGGATCAGGTCGTCGGCGCCAACGCGACCGCGCCTACGAACCCCGTTGCCGTGATTGAACTCGGCATGGCGGTGGCGCAGATCGGCGCGAATATCACCGCGTTGCAGCCGCTGACAACCAACGCATCGGGCCAACTGATACCGGCGCAGGCCGGCCAGCCGGTCGTCGCGATTGCGTTGGAAGCGCAGACTTACGTCTCGCCCGGCTCTTTCGCTACCGTCCTGGTCGTGGCGCCTCTTGGAATCATGGCGCCGGGCGACGAAGTCAGCTATGTCGCGGCCTCGGGCGCGATCCCGCTTATCCCCGGCACTTACGCATTGAACGGCGCGGCGGCTCTGGCGATGACCTTGGCGGCTCCCACCGCAGCGCAGGACGGCACGATCCTCACGATCGTGGCGACCACCGGGCACGCACATACCGTGACGGCCCCGGCAGACGCGATCTACGGCACCAAGGACACCGTGACGTATGCCGCAGTCGGCGACATCATCACTCTTGAGGCCGTGAACACCAAGTGGATGGTCCGCAGCATCGGTGGTCCGACGCCGGCGGCTCTGAGCGAGGTTTAAGTTAGCCGGCGGAAGCCGGCGACGGTTGACCGGATCAAGTAAGAGTCCGGCTGTCTCACAGCATTCCCGGCCAGGGTGGCCAACCCCGGCCGGAGATTTTCAGGCAGCGCCACAGGCAGCGGCACCGAGTTTAGATTTCACTCCGCGAAGGCGGACAGGAGGATGGTTCCATGGGTGGATACGCACCGTCGATGCCGGCAGGGCCGCTTCAGATTGCCCTTGCAAATTTTGCCAAGGAGCGCAAAAACAACGCGCTCATTGGCTCTTACTTCGCCCCGCGCGTTCCGGTGGCAAAACAGTCCAGCCAGTATGTCGTGTGGAACGCCGACGACTTGAGAATCCCGCTCTCCACGCTCCGCGCTCCTGGCGGCCGCCCGAGCGGAACTCGCCGCAGTTTCTCTGTGGCGCCCTACGCGGCACAGTCGCACGCGATGGAAGATTTTATCCCCTTCGAGTCGGAGTCGTACGGCCTCGGCTTCGGATTCAGCGAGCAAAAGATGCTCACCAAGCAGCTTATCGATCAGCTTCATTTGAAGTATGAAGCTGAGGTCGTCGCCCTGCTGATGAACACGTCGAACTTTCCAAATGGAGTGACGCTCACCAGCACCAATCAGTTCGACAATTATCCAGCGACCCCTGAGACGGGCACCGGATCGCATCCCATCGTTTTCTTCGAGCAGTACAAGTCGCTTCTGCGCCAGGCCGGCATCCAGGATGCCGTCATGGTCCTCGCCATCAGCGACCCAGTGGCGCTCGTGCTGCGCAGCCATCCCGATATCATCGACCGCTTCAAGTTCACCAATGCCGGCGGCATCATCACCGACGAGATGCTCGGCCAGGTCTTCGGCGTGAAGGTGATACGGGGCAGCGCGGTTGGGCTCAATCAGCAGAATATCCAGTCCTGGGTCTGGGGCAACTGTTGCTTCCTTGGCTTCGCGCAGCAGGTGGAAAACCTGCAAGACATGTCCTGCGCGAAAACCTTCTGCTGGACGGGCGGTACCGGCGCGGATGGCAATGTTTATCCTGGACCGGCAAGTGTGCCTGCGGTCGCCCCAGGCCAGCCACTCTCGTCTGGCACGGACGGCATGGGCGTCATGGTGTGGCCGGAGACCCACCTCAGCGAAAAGAAGACCTGGGTCTCTCTCGATTGGTATTACGATCTCCGGGTTACGGCCCAGGAGACCGGCATTCCGATCCTGAACTGCCTGGGCACTTACCCGCCGGTTGCAATGGAAGTTGTCGCCAGCGACATCGAGGGCTAAGCGGGACATAGCTGGATGAAAGAAAGAGGCGCGCTTTCATAATGGCGCGCCCTTTTGAAACGGGGAAGAAGGAGAACCACAATGGATTCCAACCGCACCGAGAAGACCACGGAAACCCACGCCGACGCGAAGCCCGCGAAGGACACGAAGACCACCGAAACCCATGACGACGCCAAGGGCGGCGAGCCAGCCAAGGACAGCAAGACAACCGAGACCCGCGAAAAGTAGGGCGCGGGGCCCTTGAGTGCTCACACGAGGCGCGCCGAGTGCGCGCCTTTTGTGAATCTAAGTAATCTGGAAGAGGAGAAAAATGGCAGACTCGAAGTCCACGTCAAAGTCCGTTGCATCGCCAGCGAAGAAGAACTATCGCGCTCTCGGGAACATCTTAGGAGGTCCGATTAGCGAAGACGCCGACGCGTCGACAAAGCGGATCACTCCCCACAAGCTTTACAGAAAAGGCTCGACCATCCCGCTGGGCGAGAAGGACGCGGCGCGCTTGCTCGTCCTTGGCGCCGTCGCGGCTCCCGGCTCGACCGTGCTGCTTGTCGAAGACGCGTCAGGCACGCAATCTGTCGTCGCCACGATCAAGTAATCAACCGATTCTGGAGATTCAGTGGCCTACGCGACCCAAGCCGATTTGGTTCCTTTGCGCATGACGGCGAAGGATCTGACCGAGCTGACCGACGACGACAATACCGGAACGATCAACACGTCGCTGGTGTCGGCCGTGCTCGAAGAGGCTTCGGGCCGCGTGGAAAGCTATTGCCGGAATCGCTACGCCACGCCGCTGCAAGCGTCCGACGACGTGCAATCGTTGACCCTCGATATCGCGGTTTACTTGCTCTTCAGCCGGCGCCGCGAGACCAACGTGGGCGAGACGGTGAAAACGCGCTTCGACCAGGCGATTGCTTTTCTCAAAGACATCGCCTCGTCCAAGGCTTCGCTCGACCAACCCATCAGCGATCAGCCGCAGACCTCCATGGGTGGCCCGCAGATCTCCGCAAAGGACCGGCATCTCGCATTCAGCGATCGCAACATCGAAGGCTTCGTATGACAGAAGTGATCCAGGTCGACGACTCCCGCGCCACGGTGGCGCTGGGCAAGTTCCGCCTGAACCTCGCCCAGGACGAAGAGCTGATGCGCACCATGGGCGGCGTGATGCTGCTGTCGATCGCCAAAACCTTTCGCGAGGAAGGTTCGCCGGCGGGCTCCTGGATGCCGCTCGCGCCGTCCACGATCCGCAGCTACGGCAAGAAAGCCGCGGGGCACAAGCTGCTGATGATGAGCGGTAGGCTCTTCCGGTCCATTAAATTCACGGCCTCCCCTGGTCAGGTCCTGATCGGACCCAGCGCCGACGTGCGCTATGCCGCCGTGCACCAGTTCGGCTCGCGCGATCGCGGCTCGGTTGGCATCGGTCCGCGCACGGAAAAGATGGACAAGGCTGTGGCCAGCGTCAAGGAACACAGCTATGACCGTCTCTCCGCGGGCCTGGGCGTGGGCAGATCCCGGATCACCAATAAGCTGGGCCGCAGCCAGATCGTCAATCGCCGCATCGCCGGGCCGCGCAATCAGCTTCGCGTCCACGTCGCCGGCCACTCGCGCCACCAGAACATTCCCGCGCGGCCGTATCTTGTCTTCCGTCCGGAAGATCCTGAGCGCCTCCAATCCGCCGCCGACGCATTCTGCGTTCGCGCGGCTGAGGCGGCCGGACTGGAGGCATCGAAGTGAGCGGATCTCCCAGCCAATTCCAGATCTCCCAGGTCGAGGCCGCGCTGATCGCGCTGCTCAAGAGCGTGATGCCCGATGCCTACGGAACCGTTGAGGTTCCTATCTGGATCGACATTGACTCGCTCGGCGACAAGGACTTCGACGCCGAAGGCCAACTGGTGCTCAAGCCGCCGGCGATCCGCGTCCGCTTCGACCGCACCAGGCGCAATCTTTTGCATGACAATCAGCGGCTCACCTACCAGGCAACGGTCGGCTTCGACATTCTTTGCTTCGAGTCGAGCCTGCGGTCGAAGGCAGACGAGCGGCTGCAAACGCTCAAACTGGCGCAGACCATCGAGAATCAGCTCGCCGGCGCGCGCGTGGCTCTCGCAGACGGCACCAACTCCATGCCCTGCAGCCTGGGCAGCACCTACCTGGTCGCCGAGTCCACAGGCTCGGTGGATCAGCTCTTCTGCGTTGAAGTCGTGGCCGAAGGCATTCAGCAATACAACGGCCCGAACGCGAGGCTTGGATCATGACGGCAGTTTCCGATTTCGTTCAGGTGCAGCTCTCGGCGACGGGCATCGCCTTCGCCGGCAAAGGCGCGACGTTGCGCGTCGGCAACGGCCACTTCGATTACACGTTCATGCCCGGCTCGCCGGTGCGGGTACTCACCAGCGAGTGGCGCAAGACGCTTTCGCTCAAAGCCTATGCGGGCCAACCCATTCTGGAAGTCGCTCCCACGGCTGCTGCCGCGCCGGCCAAGCCCGTCGCCGCCGCGTCTCACACCATCTCTCCCGCGGTCAGTCACACCGACCCGCCGCCCACAGTTCCAGTTCCAGTTCCAGATCCTATCGAGGTGAAGTAACATGGCCGGTCCGTACAATTTCGTTTCGCAATGGAAATCCGCCCGCAACCTGGTGCTCAGCGCAAAGACCCAGGCTGCGTGGAACACGGCGCTCGTTGACGCATCGCTGACCCAGCGCCAGCGCTTCGACGGCGCGGCCGTGCTGGAACTCAAAACCACGCGTCGCAGCGACCTGGCCTACGCCGGCAAGGGCACCGCGTTCGCCACCAACGGCCAGATCACCAGCTTCGATACCGCGTTCGGCGGATTCAAGGGCGAGCTTTCGCCCTGGCTGGCCGGGTGGCTGTTTGCGTTTCTGATGGGCACCGACACGGTGGTCGGCGCAGACTCGCCATATGTGCATACCTTCGACTTCGACGAGACCACGCGCACCGCGGTGCCGACGACGGTTTATCTCGAAGACACCGAAGCGGTTAAGTACAAGTGCCCGGACATGTGCGTCAACGATGTGACGCTGACCATCAGCGAGATCGGCGCCATCATGGCGGAGATGAGCATGGTGGGCACCGGACGGCAGACCATCGCGGCCATCGCCACGCTGCCGGCGCTGGGCGCGGAGAGCTACATCCTGGGCTCGGATGCTTCTCTTCAGTTTGGCCCGGTGGGCTCGCTGGCCAGCTTCATCGGCCGGCACATGAACACGACCCTCAAATTTGAAAATCAGCTCACCGTCCACAAGGCGCCCGGCGGCGGTCTGTATGGCATCTTCGTCCGCAAAGGCAACCCCAAGTTCTCCATCTCGACGACCATCGCGGCCAAGGACACGGACGATGTCTTCACCCTCTTTGACGCCGACACCGAGACGGATTACGAGTTGACCGTCAACAGCGGAGCGGCTGCGCAGCTCACCATCTCCATCCCTCACGCTCACTTCAAGACCACCAAGCTGGGCTTCGACGGCGACATGACCGTGTGGCAGCTTGAGGGCGACGAATCTACCTGCTACGACGAAAACGGCACCACGCCGCCCATCACTGTCAGCGTGACAAACGCCGTTGTGGCGTACCTGGACGTTTAACCGGTTTCCAACCGGGGGGATGGAATACCTGCCGTCTCCCCTCTTTTTCTTCCGCACCATCTGCATCATCCGCGCCATTACTCCGGCGCGGACAAGAAGCTCCGCATGGGCTGCGCGGAACTTCAGCAGGACCGGGTCCTTCACCTGGGCGACTACACAATCCAAAATCCCAAGCGAAAGAAGGACCCATGCCCAATATCGAACTCAACGCGCCGCGCCTTATCTCTATTGAAGACCGCGGCAAGCCGTACTCGCTCACCCTCCGCCGCATCGCCAAAAAAGATTGGCTGCGCTACTTCGAGGGCATTCTCTCCACTTCCGAAAATCAATCCGGCAAGCGCGTCGACAGCTTCGATTCCAGCGCCGCGCGCCTGGCGCTGATCGACGATTGCCTGATCGGCGCAAGCGGCTACACGCTGCCCCAAGGTGCTGCGGTAGGCGCGAATGACGGCGGGATTCTCAATGTCGAGGGATGGAGAGCCTTGCTGCCGCTGTCTCACCGCCTGGGCGCTGCCAACGCGGTCATCGCCGTATCGCAGAGCGACCCCAAGGATGAAGACGCGATCGCGCTGGGCGTCGAGAGCGTGTTTCTCGATGCGGTGTGGAGCGCGGACGCGGACGGCGTGATGCGCAAATTTCACGGCCTACGCCACAACTTCAAGGTGCCCACGGCCGAGCAGCAGCGCCGCATCTCGCGGGATAGCAGCCGGTCAAGAGTCGTCGGCGGCAGCCGCAACGGCAAGACGCTGTGGCTGGGCGCGCAGCCCACGCTGGCCGAACTGTACGACGAGCTGATCGTGAGCGTGGAAGGCTATGACTGCGCCGGCGAGTCCCTCGCTGATTCTCCCGAGAAAATTGCCGAGTGGATGGACACCTACCACAAGGTGGCGGCGGTCGATGTACTGTTCGCTCCCGCAGCGCCGAAGGTCGAAGAGGATGGCGATTGATGTTTGGAGAGACCCTGAAGGCGTGCGCATGGCCCTCGAAGAGATGTTCGAGCAGGACTATGCGCGCGCCCAGACGCGCCGTGAGGCCGCTGGGGCAAACGAGGAGACCAGGGCTCGCATGGAGGCGCGTCTGCCAGCCCGCACCATGGCGTGGGGATATTACCGCTTTGCGGACCACCTCTTCCACCTCGACGCCCAGCGCCGGGCCGGGCTCGCCTGCCACACGCGCGATCTTGCGGCGTTTGAGGCTGAAGGCCTGTTGGCGCTTGATCGCGCACGAACGGCGTTTGAAGGCCGTCATCCGGCGTGCAGCGCGTGCGGCCAGCGCCAGCTCAACCGTTTTGGAGTCGAGTGCCCAGGCTGTGGGGTGAAGTTCCAGCGCAAGAAAGCGTAATGACAGGGATCAGAGGTCAGGGGTCAGGGATCAGTCATGGCGGTAGAAACCAGCGCGGTCCAGATATCGATCAACGTGGTCGACGCCAACTCCGGCGCGGCGGTCGCGGGCGTCGAACAGAACCTGAAGAAGCTCGGGGCTGCCGGCGCCACGTCTGGACAGCAGATGAAACAGGGCATGGAGCAAGCCGGGGGGGCGGCTCTGAGCGCGCGTGAGAAAACGCGTCTCCTGTCTGAAGAGTTCGGCATCAGGATCCCGCGCGCCATGCAGTCGATGATCGCGCAGAGTTCGATTGCCAAGGCCGCGCTGGGCTCGCTCACTACCGCGATGATTGCGCTTGGAACGATCCAGATCGGCGGAATGATTTTCGGCGCGTTGCTCAGCGGCATAGAGAAAGTTTGGGAACACTTTCACGGTCTCCAAAGAGCCGCCGACGACTATAATGCGGCGTACGAAAAAACAAAAAACGAGGAGTTTGGAAACACGCATTCGATTGAGACGACGCGGTTGCGAATTAACGAGGCCGCCGCCTCGGCGAAGGACTTCGCCGAGCAAGCGAAAAAGGCTCAATACGAGACTTCAAACTGGTGGCAAGCGCTCAGTTTGGTCGCGCCAGGGGCCGGTGGATTGATGACGGCGTGGTCTCAGCAACGTAAGGCTAACGACCTGGCCAAGCAGGGCTTCGACCAGCAAGCAATCTCAGACAGGCTCAGAGAGGTCAGACTCGCCGAGCAGCAGCACGAGCATAGAGAGGACTTGTTAAAGGCGGCTCAGGCGCAGAGCGAAGCGGGCGTGCAGGCCGCGCCGGAGAAGGATCGCCCTCTGGCAAAGCGCAATGCTGCAATTATGGAGGCCATCGCAGAGGCTGATGAAAAGCGTCGGTTCGCGAACGAGCAAGAGTCGGCTTACGGGAATCATCCCGCGCAGGATGCGGGCCAAGACGATGAACGGCTCGCCATTACCACGGCCACCATCAAGGCGAATACCGAGCTGGCCAGCCAAAATAAGAAAAACGGCGGCGACGCCAAGTCCCAAGCACAGGAGCTGGCGCGGATCCACGAAGAGGCGTTGGAGTCCGGGCTGCGCGGGTCAGCTCTCTACCACGCGCAGGAAGCCGCCGCGATTGATGATCTGAAGCGCAGGGGCATCGCCACGCCGCAGGCTGTCAACGATGTCCAGACCAGGTTCCACAACGAGCAGATGAAGCGGCTGGACGAAGAGAACCACAAAATCCAGCAGATGCGCGAGCAGACGCAGCTTGCCGGGCTCTCCGGAGCGGCGCGCATACAGCAAGAGGGCAAGAACAAGGTCGCCGAAGTCGTCAACGATCCGAACTCGCAGCTCGATCCGGGCCAACGCCTGGCCGAAGTCAACGAGATCAACAAGCAGACCGCGCAGCAGATCGGCGAGCTGAATCAATCGTTCAAGGCCCGCGTGGATGAGATCGTGAGCCGCAGCGCCAACCGCGAGCTGCAAGGCTTTGCGCGCATCCGCGCCGACGCGCAAGACCAGATTCGCGAGCTGAATCAGCAATACCAGAAAGAAGGCGGACGCCCCGAGGATCTCGCTCGTGGCACCGCTGGAATCAACGCCGGAGCGGCTGGGCAGGCTGCAGAACTGGCACAGAAGAACGCGCAAGAGACGGCCCAGCTTGAAGAACAGGCGCGCGTGAAATTCCTCAGCGCCGAGAAACAGAAGACGGCCGCGATCCAATCCGAGTACGACGAGCGGCTGCTGAAATATAAACAGGAGCTGGACGCGCAGGAGATTTCGCAGGACGATTACAACCGGCGCGCGGCCGCGGCCGCCGAGATGGCCAACGCGGAGATGGTGCAGGCTGCGACCGAAGCGCGGCAGAAGATGGCCGGCGAGTTCGACACTCTGTTCAAGGGCATGGACCACCCGCTGAAGATGCTGGAGGGTATGGGCGAAAAGGTTGCAAGCCAGGCCGCGGCGTCTCTGGTGCAGCGAATGCAGCAGCGCGGCAAAGGCGGCGCGGGCGGTCCGGATACAGGCTTGCCGCAAGGCATTCTCTCCGATGTTTTGGGCGGCTTCGGTTTCGGCGGAAAGAAAATGCCTGGCGCAGGCGGGACCTTTGCGGGAACTCCCGCGGGCCACGGCACGCATGCGACGGCGCAAGGCGCGTTCAGCGTGCAGCAGGCCACAATCTCTGTTGCCAGCGCGACGTTCACCGGCGGGGGAACCGGCGTCGCCGCAGCCACGAGTTCCGGGACGGGAGGGGGATGGAGCGGCGCAGGCGGTAGCACATCTCTCCTCACGCCGGGAACTTCAGGAGCGAGCGGCGGCTTCGCTTCTCAAGCGGGCAGTTATAGCGGCGGCTTTGGCGGCGGCGGCGGAAGCTACGGCAGCGGCGATTCAGGCGGCTATTCGGGCGGTTATTCAGGTGGCTATTCAGGCACGGGCAGCGGCTCGCTTCCCACGGGGGGCGCGGGCAGCGGTGGCGGAGCTGGGGCAACGCCGAACTTCGCCGGAGGGATGGGCGGCTTCAATCCGCAGAAGCGTGGCGTTGGCGGCGTCATCGGCGACGTGCAGCAGGGCATGGGGCTCTTCAAGCAAGGAGCAAGCATGTTCGCCGGCGGCTCGGCTTCCAGCGGCGGCAGCGGCCTGGCGGAGACGCAAAGCACCGCTCCGGAAGGCACGCTCAACGCGGACGGTAGCTTTACCAGCGCCAAGGCCGGCAGCGGCGCGGCCAGTAACGGCGGCATGATGGGCGGCGGCGGTATCGGCGCAAACGCCGGCGGCGCGATTTCAGGCGGCTTGGGGATGTACGCGGCCGTCGAGGGCAACGGCGGCGTGGGCGGTGCGTTGCAGGGCGCTATGGCCGGAATGCAATTGGGCATGGCTCTGGGCGGCCCCATGGGCGCGGCGATCGGCGCGGCGGGCGGAGCTATCGTGGGAGCGATCGGGATTGGCGGCCGCGAGAAAGCGCGGGTTTACGATCTCAAGAATGTGCGTCCAAAGATCGTCTCCGACCAGGATTCCTATAACCAGGGCGGCATGGCGTACACAGACATCTATCAGGATTTTCAGGGGCTCAAGACCACGTCCTGGGCGGCGATCCGCTCCATGGGGCCCAGCGCGATGTCCTACTGGAACGACACCATCAAAACAGAGATCGAGCAGGCCCAGGGCAAGCTGACCGCCGAACAGCGCGCCGGGCGCAGCATGTATAGCGCCCAGGGCGCTTCTTACGATATTGGGTCGGACTCGGTTCCTGCGACGGGCTGGAACCTGAAGCACGCGGGCGAGCGCATCATTCCCAGAGACCAGAATGAGCGCATCACACAGGCCATGGAATCGGGCAGCAAGATGCCCACGCAAGCGCCAATGGGCGACGTGCATCTCCACGTCCACGCGATCGACGCCCAGGGCGTCTCGCAATTCCTGGGCAAGTACAAGCACAACATTCGCTCCGCGGTGAACGACAGCTACGCCGAAAACTCCGGAGGTGGCATGTAATGCCCGCATCCGACATCCTCAATCCGACGACGACCTGGTCTGAAGACATCGAAGATTCGATGACGCCGGATTACGGCTTCACACGCAAACGCACCAGCACCAAGCTGCAGAAAAAGGCTGTGGGTGGAACGCCCTGGACGCGCGAGACGCAAAACACCGGCCACGTCTTCTCGCTGACCTGGACCACGCGCACTTGGGCCTGCGTGCAGCGTCTGAAGCGGTACTTCGAGCAATATGAAGATGGCTTCTTCACCATCGTCGATTGGGACGGTGGAGGGCGCCAATATGTCGGCCGCTTCACTTCTGAAATCATTCCCGTCGAGACCGGCAACGGCATGTGGACCGTGCAGGGCGCCACTTTCGAGGAGATCCCGCAGCAGGCCATGCTCGAATATCCGAGCGACTGGGCGGACGATGCGATCGCGTTTTTTCTTGCCAACGATTTCGGCGACCAGAAGCTGGCCACCAGCGGAACCTGGACCGAGACGGCGCGCACGGCCGTCGCCGGCAGCGTGGGCACCGAGCATGTTCCGCTGCCCACGACGACGGCCTACACAACGATGGACGATGCGGGCACGCTGGGCGACTGGGCGCAGTATGAATATCGCGGCTACGGCTTCAGGCTTTACATGCTGAAAGGCCCGGCAATGGGGCAGGCGGACGTGTACGTCGACGGCGTCTTCCTGGTGACGCTCGATCTCTATGCCGCCGAGGCGATGGGTCCGCAGATCGTGCTCACCAATCAGTCCATGCCGCTCGATATCCATCGTGTTCAAGTCGTCTGCGACGGGACCAAGAACGAAGCGTCGAGTGGAACCAACGTGAGCTGGTACGCATTGGAGGTCATGCGATGATCGCGTATCCGCCAACGCTCAAGGCCGTGGGCGGAGCGCGCACGGGCGTAGCTCCGGCCAATCTGCTCGAAGTGCTGGATGTGAATGGCAACCTCTACTTTTGGGCCGATCGGAAGCTTTATGCGCCATCGGTGCTTCTGGCGACACAAGCGGCGGCGGCAGCCGCGGCGCTGGCAGCGGCGGAGGCGGAGGCAGACGCCACATTCGCGCCGCCTATCTCAATCCCCGCAGGCCAGCTTGTGGCGTGGGTCATAAAAAGTCCAGTCACCGCATCCATCACCGTCGCGGGAATGTATGCCGATATAGTAGATGGCCACCCCGTGTCGCCTTGGTCTGACACGCAACTCGTAGGCGACTGGTCTCTCCCGACTCTGCCGGCCGGGGCCGTCATTAACGCAATCATACCCACGATGATTGCGGCAGGCGCGGTCGTCGGGGCCTCTCCCTTCGCGCCGGTACTGCAGTGCCTGGCCGGCTATCCGGGAAGTCTCAGCGCCTTTGCGGGAGGGGGCCTGAGCGGATTGCCTTCCGCCCAGTATTCCGGCTCATCCGTCGGCGATTCAGCGGCCGCACTGGTTGGATTTGAGATGGGCGCCGAGGTCAGTGACAGCGCAGGCACCGGCGTTTACCCAGGCCCCTATCCGACCTGCACCGCCACGCTGAGCTGCACGCCGGCGCTCGCGGTCTATTACACCCCGGCAAGTGAAGGTGGCGGCGGCGGTGGCGGCGGNNGGACTCGACGCGGGCGAAGGTTCGGTCGTCGAATGGCAGCCGTGGCTGCTGAGCGTGCCCAAGCTCACCTTTCATCGTTCGCTGCTGACAGACATCGGCAACTTCGTGGTGCAGAACCTGAGCGGAGACACGCTGAGCCGCGATGTCGAAAAGTTGCTGCGCGCCAGTGCACTGGAAGGCGCGTTCTTCGTCTACCGCTGCTACCAGATGGATGCTCAGGCCGCGTGGCTTGAGGTGCACGGCACGCTGACCGTTGAGGACGTGGGGGTGGACACGCTGCAGCTCAAGGGAATGCAGCTTCTGAACCCTTCGCAGGAAGACACGCCGCTGGAGATCTACTGCGAGACTTGCCAACTGCAATGGGGCGGGCCCCGCTGCGGGTCGACTGAATCCACGGAATGCAGCTACAGCTTTCCATCGTGCCAGGTGCTTGAACGCATCATGGTGGTGATGAACGATTACGAGAAAAACTACGGCGAGGCCGCCGCCGCCACCGCGCAGAACGTTGTCAACCGGAGGCGCGTAATCTAATGCCGAATGCCTCCACAACTCAGACCAGCTCCGCCAGCGAGACCACCGGCACGCCGATCCCGTTGACGTACGGCTATGCCTGGGCCACGGGCAAACGCTCGGCGTACTACGAGCTGCTCAACACCGGCGACCAGGTGGGCGATTACTGGCGCGCGGGCATGTGGCTGCTGGGACATGGCGAGTGGGACGGACCCATCGAACTGTGGATCAACGATCTTCTGGCATGGCGAGGGAACGTGCCGGCGCCGCCTCCAAACTTCAAGCAGATAGGCTCTCCGATCCAGTGGACCAAGGCGCTCGATGGCGGCGCCGCGTTCGCCTTCAACTTCCATCGCGGCGCGGATTCGATCATCGGCTCGGGCCTCACCACTCCCTCGTCGAGCGGTCCGGATCAGGGCCTCGATCTTCTCTGGCCGCTGTTTCCTCCGGCCATTCAGATGCTCGATTACTCGCGCATCGCGTATTACTCGCTCTATCGCAAACAAGCCATCGAAAACCAGACCAACACCCATCAGAACGATCCCAGCCAATGGACTGACATTGCGCCCATCGGCCTATGGCGCGCGCTGCGCTGCCGTCTGTTCGACGATCAGGGAAACCAGACCGGCTACGCGTTCACCACCAACCCCGCGTGGCACTTCGTCGACGTGCTGCTGCGGCGCAAAATCTTTCCCGATTTCGGCCTCGATCTTGCCCTCGGGCCTGACCCGCTGCCCAGCGCCGTACAGAACCGCTTCGACTGGGGACCGATCTCCGCTGCCGCCGCGTACTTCGACGAGTTCCTGGCCAATGGCAGACGGCGTTTTGAAGGCAACTACGCGTTCAGCGCGCAGACCAGCCTGCAGGCCGTGCTTGAGCAGATCCTGCTCAACTGCCGCAGCTTCGCCTCGGAGTATGCGGGCAAGATCGGCCTCAATTGCGACATGCCGCGTTCCAGCGTCTTCACTTTTAGCCGCAATCACATCCTCCCCGGCTCATGGAATGCAAGCGACCAGGTGCTGACCAAGAGCGCCAACCGTTACGTCGCCAACTTCCGCGATCTACTCATCCCGGAGTGCTCGCAAATCGCTTCCATCGTTGGTTGGACGCTCACCACCGTCGAGCCGCATCCATTCGAGACCGGCGACTGGATGGCCATCGGCGGCACCAGCTCGCCGTATGACGGGCAGTGGCAAGTGCTGAGCGTGCCTGACGTGATCAACCCAGGTTTGGCAGACGAGATCGATCCGACGACGCTGGTGCTTGTGGCCTCGGGAGAAAACCCTCCGGCCAGCATTGGCGCGGTGGGTGGCTGCGGGCTGCTCTATTCGCGTTTCAAAGAGCGCTCGCCGGAGTTTTGGCACAAGGCCAACATGCTGGCGCGAGGCGTCATCGGCCTGGGCATTCCACGGCAGCGCGAGAAGACCAAGCAGAGCCTCGATTTCGCAACCTGCACCTGGGATCAAGCCAGCCGCCTGACCACCTACGAGCGCGATAGGCTGCTGGGGCTGGACACAACAGGCGCCAACGGTCAGCTTGCGTCGCCATATCAGACGCCTCCGCGCGTCGCCTTGCGCACTTCGATGTTTGCCAGAGACGCGTATGGCAATCTTGCCTGCGCCGTGCGGCCGGGCGATCGCGTCACCATCGACACCACCGCCAATTATCCATACGCCGGAGACTACGAAGTATTGGACCCGCTCTCCATCTTTCCGCCAACCTGCGCGGCCGGCGGCGGCGCCGGCGCGATCGCACTGACGCCGAGTGAGAACAGCGGCGAAATCGAATTTTCACTCGGGCCTTACAACGAAGACGTTTTCTACGACACCAGCGATCCAACGCAAGCCGGCTGGCCCAGCGTTCCCGGCAGCGATCCAGGCAACAGCGAGGAGTTCACCAATATTCCGCTGGCCGCGGGCCAGTTCGCCTTTGTCACGGGGCAGCAGCCCAGCGGCAGCGTGGCGCAACTGCCTTCGACAGGCTTTCCTCCCGCCAACGTCTTTGGATGGGCAGGCCCAGCGGGATTTCTCTATACGCAGAACGACATGAACGTCGTCGGCCTTTGCGCGGTGGGCGCCACGCTCGGCCTGACTCTCAATTACTTCGATAACTCGGGCGACGTGTGGAATGGGCAAACGAACTTTGCGCTGCTCACCTGGCTGAGCGCCGACGTGCCCGCGGCATCGGGCGGATTGAATTGGCTCAACCTCACGCTCGACGGCGGCGAGGAGATTTGCTTTGGCCAGGGAACCGTGGCCGGGGACGGCAGCTTCACCATCGAGCTGCCCGCTGGATTTTCGACGAGTAAGATGTTCGCCGTGGCCTACCCACACGATGGTGTGGGCGGCAACGGCAACCATGCGCACTGGGTTGGCGCGTACGTCGATGACGCCCAGGTGGTGCACCTGAATTACAAAGACGGCGCGGGCAACGTCTGGCACGGCAACGCGAGCCTGCTGGTCTTCGCCTGGAAAAACAATATGGGGTCCGTCACCACCGAGACTCTTGGCGGCGGTACCTGGATGCAGTGCACGCTTGGAACCGGCCAGATATTCGGCGTGGGCTGCGCGCTGGGCGTTGCGGACGGATCCACTCTTGAGCTGCCGGCCGCCGCCACCAACGGCCAAACGCTGCAGGCCATGGTGGGCACCAGCGGATGGGACTATCCCGACAACGGCCATCCGGCTCACGGTGTCAACACCTGTTATCTGGATGCAGACAACGTGGTGCATATCACCTTCGGCGACGGCCTCAGCTCCGACGATGTCTGGCCCGGCTTGGCGGATGTGTTCGCGCTCTATTGCTCCGGCGCTGGGGCGGTGCCTGTCGTCGTGAATGTGACCCCGTTGAGCGCAACCGTGGCGGCCGGCGCAACGCAGCAATTCTCGGCGGTGGTGCTGAACAATGCGAACCCCAACGTAACCTGGGCCGTGGATGGCATCAACGGCGGCAACGTGACGGTCGGCACTATCGACGCGAGCGGCAACTACTCCGCGCCGACGATGGGCGGCGGCCACGCGATCACGGCCACCAGCGTGGCAGACGGCTCGGCATCGGGATCGGCCGCGGTGACGGTCACCGGATCGCTGATTCTCCCCACTGGCTCATCCGTCCTGACCGACGCCCTGGGCAACATCATTTATGTGAACGGCGACGTGATCTATGTCCTTTAAGGAGAGCTGATGACCACTCTTGCAACCGTGATCGCCTATGGCCTATACGCGGATCTCCCTGCCTTCGGCATGCCCGGCCGCCAATACTTTGCCTATGACACCGGCGAGATTTGGTACGACAACGGCAGCGCCTGGGATAATTTCACGGCGGGTCTTTCAGCGGCCGCGATCTTGGCTTTGCAGCAGCAAGCTTACACCTACGCGGCTGACACCGGCGCGGCGAACGCTTACGCTGTGGCGCTTTCGCCCGCTCCCACGCTTGAAGCCGGCAGCGTGGTCTTCGTCAAGATCGTCCACGCAAACACCGGAGCTTCGACGCTGGCGGTCAATGGCGGCGGCGCGATCGCGATCAAGNNAGATGCAAGGCGCGCCGGCCGATATCGCCATCACCGCGCTGACTGGCGACGTAACGGCCTCGGGGCCTGGATCGGCAGCGGCCACGCTGGCAGCCACAGCGGTTACGCCGGGAAGCTACACCTCCGCAAATATCACTGTTGATACAAAGGGACGGGTGACCGCGGCGGCTAACGGCTCAGGAAGCGGCAGCGGGCAGACGACGGTGAGCGGCTCAACTTCGGGGACGGCCGTCTTTTCACAACCGGAGGGCGGTGCCTATTACAAAAAGGTGATCATNNTCTCCCTATGGTTGGGGCGTCCGGCGCGTCCGTCACAGCGCTATCAGACACGGCCGTGACCATCACTGGCACCGGACAAACCGGTGCCATCAATCTGGAGGGTTACTAACGTGAAGCGACTTCTCATTGGTCTGACTCTTTGCCTGGCGTTCGGATCTGCGATCGCCGCGCGCGCCCAAAACCTCGGGG
>PLPA01000257.1 GCA_003159355.1 Acidobacteriaceae bacterium
CAGAAGATTTAGGACTTGACTCGTTTATGTCTTCACAGACCGCGATGTCCCTGATGGCCGTGGTGGAATTCGCACTCTGGGGAGTCTTCGGCTTTCTGTTCTGGACTAGGAAACTGCATCATCGCTTCCCGGCCATGGGAGTCTACCTGGCGCTGCATATAGCCGCCATGCCCATTCTGCTCTTTCTTTTCTATGCTCAGGCGAGGCATTGGTTCAACGACCATGCATTCAGTATGTATTTTTACGCATATTTTGCTGTGTACATCACCAGTGCGGTACTCCTCTTCTTCGTCTGCCTTGAGGTCTTCCGTTCCGCGCTTTCGGCTTTCTCCGGGCTCCAGAGGCTTGGAACCGTGGTCTTTCGCTGGGCCGCTCTGGTCTCGGTGATCGTGAGCTTGTCGACACTCTCCTTGGATCAACCTTACACCCGCATGATTACCCATATCGCCTATGGGTTGATGCGATCGGTCAGCATCCTTGAGCTCTGCCTGCTGGGCTTCCTCTGTCTGAGCATGAATGCACTGCGCCTTCCAGCGCGCAGCATGACCTTCGGGATTGCTCTGGGCTTAGGTCTGATGTCGTCAAGCGATTTTATCCTTGCTTCGTTTATCTCCCGCAAGGCAACGATGACGGACACATTTCAATTCGTTTGCGAGGCGCTGATTCTGGTCTCGCTGGGAATGTGGGTAGCTTACTGCGCCGTGCCTGAGCTGGCTCGCCAGCCCGTGATGATGCCGCTCAACTCGACCATCCTTCGCTGGAACGAGATTGCCTCCGCTTTGGGCCACACCGGAACCCAGGTGGCCGTACAGCCGGCGGGCGGCTTCGTTCTCACCGATGTAGAGAGGGCCGTTGAAGGAGTTCTCATCCGGAACCTCAAGAGCCGCGAATCGGAGGCGTAACAGAGATCAGGACGCAAAGAGGCCACGGCGATGCCGTGGCCTCTTTGTTTGAGAATGAGCCGAAGTTACTCGACCGCTACAGGTTCGATGGAGGCGAATCGCCCGCGGTTGCCGCGGTCGGCGAACTTCACCCGGCCGGTGACCTTGGCAAAGAGCGTGTCATCGGAGCCGATGCCCACGTTGAGGCCCGGCTTGATGCGAGTGCCGCGCTGGCGCATGATGATCGAGCCGCCGGTGATGAGTTCGCCGCCAAAGGCCTTTACGCCCAGCCGCTGTGCATTGGAGTCGCGTCCGTTTGTGGAGCTGCCTCCACCCTTCTTATGTGCCATTGCCGAATCTCCTTTTCCAGCCTTCAGCTATCAGCTTTCAGCCTTCAGTTCTGCCCGCTTGGGCCAATACTCTTCGTTGCCGCGATGGATAAGCTGAAAGCTAAAGGCTGACAGCTCCGTCTTACTATGCGGCGGAGTAGGTGACGCCGTCGGCCTCGATGGCCTTGATGCGCACCTCGGTAAAGTTCTGCCGGTGACCTTGCAGCTTCTTGTACTGTTTCTTCCGCTTGAGGTGAAAGACGAGAATCTTTTCGCCTCGGCCCTCACCCAGCACTTCGGCAATCACCTTGGCGGTGGACGGCTTGGCCACGGTTCCCGGCTCGCCGCTGACGGCCAGCACATCGCTGAACTCGATGGTCTGATTCTCGTCGGAAACAACGCTCTCGATCTTCACCACGTCGCCTGGCGCGACGCGATACTGCTTACCACCGGTGCGAATAACCGCGTACATAAATCCTCCAGCACAAGTCCGGCCCAGCCGGTGCGCGCCTCAAAAAATTAGCTCGGGCGGATACTTCTGCGCCGCAAATCACTCGCAACCGGTACGCTCAAGCCCTTCAAGTTCCGGGGCGAACGTCTGGCTCCACGACGACAGGCAGGAATCGCCAAACTAGAGTAGTGTACCGGTTTTGGGGGGAGAAGGTCAACGTGACCATTCTCCTGGGGTGGGTTGGGATGAATTCACCGGCCAAAATCGGATCGGCGCGGTGAGCGAATGCATTTCGTTTTCCCTTGACATTCGACAGGAGAGCATGGCAATCTATTGTCGAATGTCGAGGGGAAGAAGATGCCGCCATCCACTGATCTTTTGCAGGGAACACTGGATTTACTGATTTTGCAAACGCTTGCTCTGGAACCTATGCACGGCTGGGGTGTGGCCCAGCGCATTCAACAGATTTCAAAAGAGGTGTTGCAGATCGGGCAGGGATCGCTCTACCCGGCGCTGCACCGGCTGGAATACAAGGGATGGATTCAGGCCGACTGGGGGAGTTCTGAAAACAATCGGCGGGCCAAGTTCTACGCGCTGACGGCAGCCGGCAGGAAGCAATTGGAGACGGAGCTGGAGAGCTGGGAGCGGCTGTCGGCGGCGATCGCATTGGTACTGGGGCGAAGCGAGGAGGCGACGGCATGATGAAACAATGGTGGACCCGATTGCGCTTTCTGGTGCTGCGCCGGCCCCACGCTGAAGTGGACGAGGAACTTCGGTTTCATCTGGAGCAGTCTATCGCGGCGAATCGGGCCGCGGGCATGACGGCAGAGGAGGCGCGGCGGCAGGCGCTGATCGAATTTGGCGGCGTGGAGCGGGCGCGGGAGCAATGCCACGAGCAGCGGCCGGGCTGGTGGTGGGGCACGGTGGCGCAGGACGCGCGCTATGCGCTGCGCGGCTTCCGGCGCAATCCCGCTTTCACCCTCACGGTGATTGCCACGCTGGCGCTGGGCATCGGCGCGACCACGGCGGTCTTCAGCGTGGTGGACCGGATTCTCTTCCGCAGCCTGCCCTATGCGCACGATGACCGCATCGTTTCGTTTGGGCTGGTGCAATCGCTGGAACGGCAAGAGTTTACACTGGGCGCGTTCTTTTACGAGTGGCGCGACAGCCAGAGGCCATTTGCGGCGGTCACCTTCGAGCGCGGCGTGAGCACTTGCAACCTGACGGAAACCAATCCCGTGCATCTCAGTTGCGCGGACGTGGCGCAGAACTTTCTGCCCACGCTGGGCATCTCGCCGGTTTTGGGGCGCAATTTCCTGCCGGAAGAAGACCTGCCGAATGGGCCGAAGGTTGCGTTGATTTCCGACGGGCTGTGGCTTAGCCGCTTCAATCGCGATGCGGGCGTGCTGGACAAGAGCATCGAAATCGATGGGCATCGGGTGCGCATCGTTGGCGTGCTGCCCAAAGACTTTGAGATGCCCCGGCTTCAGCCAACCGACGTTCTTCTTCCGGCGGCCTTGGACATAGCCGCGCAACACACCGTCAATAGCGGCCTCGGCTGTCCG
>PLPA01000131.1:0-6989 GCA_003159355.1 Acidobacteriaceae bacterium
GGAATGCCGAGGCCGCCGTAGAATCGTCCGCCAAAGCGGGTGGACTCGCCGCCAATGCCGAAGATGGCGGCATTGGTGGCCTTCCAGCCGAGGTTCACCAGAAACGGCACAGGCGGATGCGCCCAGGTCTTGGTAACGGAGATGTAAACGTCTCCGTTGGTGTAGGCCTTGGCTGCGGGGACGGCCATCAGTGGACACGCTGTGGTCTGAAGGCAGTACTGATCGTAAAGTTCCACGGCAAGCGGGCCTGCCTCGCCGGTGACAAACTTGTCGCCGGTGCGCACCACGCCGCCGACAGCAATTCCCGGCGTCCAGGGACCGAATTGCCCATCTTTGATCCCCACGACTTTGCCGTGAAAGATGTTCATGCCGTTGGCATCCCAGAGGTTGCTGGTCGCGGCATTGGTGGCGGTGGCCGCCGGAGCGTTGCCGAGTTGATGCACGCTGCGGGTGTAGCCCACCTCGGCCCGGTTGGCAAAGCCTTCGGTAATGCTGAAGGTCTCAATGTTGCCGATCACCGCTTTAGCACTGATGAAGTGAAAGCCGATGGCCGGGTGGGAAAATATTTTCCCCTTGGCCGTATCGACGACGTAGGCGGTGGGCGTCAGAAAGCCGCCGGTCTGGCCTTCGAGCGTGAGATGTTGGGCATTGAGTTGCCGGGTGGCAAGCAGACCGGCCGCGAGAATGCCGCAGACGTAGAGTTTGTGAACAATGTGAAGATTCACTTCTTTTTAACTCCTGTGGAGTGCAGTCTCCCGCCTCCGGTGATATGCGTCACTTAATCCCTTGTAACACATGCAAACCAGCCTCGTCTTCCACTTTCTTCAAGTGGTAGACTCAGCCCATGCGGCGCGGACTGTTTCTCACTCTCGAAGGCCTGGATGGTTCCGGTAAAACCACACAAATCAACCGCTTGGCCGCCTGGCTCAAGAAACGCGGCCATAGCGCCCTGGTGACCCGCCAGCCGGGCGGCACGGAGACCGGCGACCGCATCCGCGGCTTGGTTCTCGACTCGCGCTCGACGAATCTGGCGCCGATGGCGGAGATGGCGCTGATGTTCGCCGACCGCGCCCAGGCCATCGCCGAGGTGATTCAGCCCGCCCTGGAGGCGGGAAAGATCGTCCTCTGCGACCGCTTTACCGACTCGACCGAGGCCTACCAGGGCGGCGGCCGAGAGCTGGGCTCCGCGACCGTTCTTGAACTCCATCGCCTGATTTGCTCGAATCTTCAACCTGATCTGACGCTGTTGCTGCTGCCCGGTCTGGAGGCTTCGCTGCACCGCGCGCGCCGCCGCAACCAGCGCACCGCCGAGCTGAGCGGCCCGGACGAAGGCCGCTTCGAGGCGGAGCAAGAGGCTTTTTATGGCCGAGTCTGGCGGAAGTACCGGGAGATCGCCGTCCGCGAACCGGATCGAGTCGTTTTGATTGAAGGCGACCTGAGCATCGACGAGGTCCACGAACAGATCGTCGAAGCCGTGGCCGAGCGGCTGGCCGGGCTGGCCACCGGGACATATGCTTAATCGAAACTGGACGTCCTCTCTTTCCCGCGAGTCTGGAATAAGCCCGCGCAATTACACTTTATGAGTGACCAGGGTAGCCACCATCGCGCCACAGCTTGACTTCAGTTTCGACGAGCCACGCCAGACGCGCCGCATCTGGCCGGTGCGCGAGCTAGTGGGCCAGGTGCGCGAATTGGTCGAGCAGGAGTACGGCGACGTGTGGGTGGAGGGCGAAATCTCCAACTTCCGCCCCGCCCCCAGCGGCCACATTTACTTCACGCTGAAGGATGCCGACGCGCAACTGCCTGTCGTCTTTTTTGGTCGTAAGGCGATGCTGCTTCGCTTCCGTCCAGAAAACGGCCTGCACGTGCTGGTGCGCGGCCGGGTGAGCGTCTACGAGCAGCGCGGGCAGATGCAATTAGTGGCCGAGACGATGGAGCCGGTCGGCGCGGGCTCGCTGCAACTGGCCTTCGAACAACTGAAGGCGCGGCTCAAGGCAGAAGGCCTCTTCGACGTGGAGCGCAAGCGGCCGCTGCCTGGCTTTCCGCGCGCCGTGGGCATTGTCACCTCGCCCACCGGCGCGGTGATTCGCGACTTCCTCAACATTGTCGCCCGCCGCCACTCCGGCCTGAGCGTGCTCGTCTGCCCGGTCAGCGTGCAGGGCGATTCCGCGCCCGCTGAGGTTGAAGCTGCGATCAACGAACTGAACTCGTCGAGCCTGGTGGACGTGATTGTCGTGGCCCGCGGCGGAGGCTCGCTGGAGGATTTGTCCGCCTTCAACAGCGAGCGCGTGGCCCGCGCGATTGCATCGAGCAGCCTCCCCGTCGTTTCTGCGGTAGGTCATGAAACCGACTTCACGATTGCGGATTTTGTCGCCGATCTGCGCGCCCCCACGCCATCGGCCGCCGCCGAATTGATTACCGAGGCGCAGCACAAGATTGCCGAGCGCGTGGCCGAGCAATCGCATCGTCTGGAGCGCGCCGCCCGCTTTCAATTGTTGCAAGCCCGCCAGCGGCTCACCCGCCTGCCCGTCAGCCGCGCCGAAGGGCGCTTGAATTCGCTGCTGCATCGGCTGGCTCAGCGCCTGGACGATTCTTCGCTGCGGATGGAAGCAGTCGTCAGCGAGCAACTTCGGCAGCATCAGCGCAATGTCGCCGATCTGGCCGCCGCCGTCCTGCGCCACGATCCGCGCCAGGGGCTTGCCCAGGCGCGCGCGCGGCTTACCGCCGGGCGGACTCACCTGGTTCATTCGATGGAGCGGAGGGTGCATGAATCCGCAGCCCAGCTTAGTTCACTTGGTGCGCGGCTGCACTCGCTTTCGCCGCTGGCCGTGCTGGAACGCGGCTATGCGCTGGTGCTCACCGCAACGGGCGGGGTGGTTCGCTCCACGCTACAGGTTGCGCCCGGAGACAAGCTCGTCACGCGCCTCTCCGACGGCGCCTTCATCAGCCGCGTGGAATCCGCGGCTTTCAACCAATCAACCAAGAAATGAGACCATGACCGCAGCCACCGCACGCAAACTCTTCGGCACCGACGGCATTCGCGCCGTGGCGGGCGAATACCCGCTGGACGCCGCCACCATTTACGCCGCCGGCATGGCCCTGGGCCACTCACTGCGGAACTCCGTTCGGGGGAGTCTTCCGAAGGTGTTGCTGGGAAGGGATACACGCGAGTCCGGGCCGTGGATCGCCGCTACGCTTGCCGCCGGCCTCATCGAAACAGGTGTCCGCGTTGAGAGCGCGGGCGTTGTACCCACCCCGGCCGTCGCTTTCCTCGCGCGAACGCATGGATTTCAGGCGGGCGTGGTCATCTCCGCCTCGCACAATCCCTGGCAGGACAATGGCATCAAGCTCTTCGGCGCCGATGGCTTCAAGCTGGCCGACGCAGTGGAACTGGCGATGGAGGAGGAGATTCTCCATCACGCGGCTAACTCCGCCGCACCCGATCCGGCAACGCTGCCCGTGGTCGAGGACAACACCGCCTTCCAGGCCGACTACATTCAGTTCCTGCTCGACTGTGTGCCGGGGCTTTCGCTCGATGGGTTGCGGATTGTGGCCGATTGCGCCAATGGAGCGGCGGCGGCGGTTGCGCCGAAGCTGTTTCGGAAGTTAGGTGGTGAGGTCGCGCTGCTCAACGTCGCGCCCGACGGCCGCAACATCAACCTGAACTGCGGGGCGCTGCATCCTAAGTGGGTGGCGGCCGAAGTGGCAGCGCGCGGAGCGGATCTGGGCCTCACCTTTGACGGTGACGCCGACCGCTGTATGCTGGCCGGCTCGCACAACAACGTCATCAACGGCGATGCGATTCTGCTGATGGCCGCGCGCGACCTGAAGGCGCGGGGCCTGCTGACCGGCGATCTGGTCGTTGCGACGACAATGTCGAATATGGGGTTGGAAGCGGCGCTCAAGCGTAGCGGCATTCGTATGCTGCGCGCGCAGGTCGGCGACCGCTATGTGCTCGCAGCGATGCTGGCGCACAAAGCCGCGCTGGGCGGAGAGCAATCAGGGCACATTCTGCTGCCGCACCTGGCCACCACCGGCGACGGCTTGCTGACAGCGCTGGTGGTGCTGGATCTGATTGCCCGCTCGGGCAAAAGCATCGACGCGCTGACTGCGGACTTGAAGGTCTTCCCGCAGGTGATTGTGAATGTAAAAGTGCGCGAGCGCAAGCCGCTGGAGTCGATCCCCAGCGTAGCCGCCGCTATTCGCGCCGCTGAAGTGGCGTTGAAGGATTCAGGCCGCGTGGTGATTCGCTACAGCGGCACCGAGCCGCTGGCACGCGTGATGATTGAAGCCGAGAGCGAAGAGGCGATGCGGCGGCACGCGGATGCGATTGCTGATGCGATTCGGGCGGAGCTGGGCGTGTAGAGCGGTTCTCCAATACATATGTCCTTACCGGTTTTATCGAAGGTGGCTTTTTCTTGAGGAAAAATCCACTCTGCGGCGTGGTTTCGGTGTACAGCAATTGGAGAACCGCTATAGCCGCGGGTCGCAACTTATTTCATGTCCCGCCAGTTGCCCCCAGACTTCAGATCGGCAATCAGCGGCACGTTGAGCTTGACCACGCCTTCCATCTCCGTGCGCACTAACTCTTCGACTTCGGCGGTCTCGCTGGCGGAAACCTCGAAGAGCAGTTCGTCGTGGACTTGCAGGACCATGCGCGTCTTGAGCGCGCGCTCGGTGAGCTGGCGGTCGATGGAGATCATGGCCAGCTTGATGAGGTCGGCGGCGGTGCCTTGCAGCGGCGTGTTGATGGCAGTGCGCTCGGCGAAGCCGCGCTGGTTAGGGTTGCGGCTCTCGATGTCGGGGATGGGGCGAACGCGGCCAAAGAGCGTGCGCACGCTGCCGGTCTTGCGTGTTTCCTCCAATGTTTTTTCGATGAAAGATTGCACGCCGGAGTAGCGCGCAAAATAGCGCTCGATGTAAGCGCGCGCCTCGGCTTGCGGAATGCCCAACTGCGCGGCCAGGCCGAAGGGCGAGATGCCGTAGACGATGCCGAAGTTGACGGCCTTGGCGCGGTTGCGCGTCTGCTTGTCCATCTCGGCGGCGGGCACGCCGAAGACTTCGCTGGCGGTGAGCGTGTGAATGTCCTCGTTGTTCTGGTAGGCGTGGACGAGCAGCGGGTCGCCGCTGAAGTGGGCAAGCAGGCGCAGTTCGATCTGCGAGTAATCCGCCGAGAGCAGTTGCGTTCCCGGCGCGGCCGTGAAGGCGGCGCGAATCTCGCGGCCCAGCTCGGTGCGCGTGGGAATGTTCTGCAAATTTGGATTGACGGAGGAAAGGCGGCCAGTCGCCGTGGCCGCTGCCTGAAAGGTGGTATGAACGCGGGAATCGGAGTCAGCAAGCAGTGGCAGCGCGTCGATATAAGTCGATTTCAATTTTGATAAGTGGCGGAATTCCAGAACCAGGCGTGGAACTTCGTGCTTTTCCGCCAAGTATTCCAGCACATCCTGCGCGGTGGAGACGGCCTTTCCCTTGCCTCGACTGGCTGGCGCGGGCAGGCCCAGATGCGTGAAGAGCACCTCGCCGAGCTGCTTGGGAGAGTTGATGTTGAAGCGGCGGCCGGCTAACTCAAAAATGTGTTCGCCGACGCGCTCCAGCTCGATGGCGAAGCGCTTGGAAAGCCCGTCGAGGACGCCGAGATCGATGCGCACGCCGGCCTGCTCCATCCGGAAGAGTACCGGGGCAAGCTGTAAATCCATCGCGTAGACGCGCTGGAGACCGGCCTTTTCGACTTCGGCTTTCAATAACGGAATCAGCGCGCGAATCGTGGCTGCGCCGGCGGCGAGCGTGGAGGGCGCGGGCTGCAAGTGGCGCGCGGCCACATCAGCCAACGCTTGCGTCGAGTGGGTGGGATTGAGCGCGTACGAGAGGAGCATGGTGTCGTCTACTGCCCCGCGCAATTCAATTCTTTGTGCGGCAAACAGATGAAGCGCAGACTTCCAATCGTGAGTTTGCTTAGAAACGGCGGCGTCTTCGAGCAGAGCGCGGAGTTGCGCGGTCAGCGAGAGATCGAGAGCGGTCGCCGGCTCCGCGCAGACGCCCACGGTAAAGCTGGCCTGCTTTTCGGCGGCTTCGGCTACATCGAGCAGCGAGAGGTTTTGTGGCGCATCGTCTTCCACCTCCGGCGCGGGCGGTTTCGCATCGAGCGCGAAGGCAAAACCCTGCGCCTTTGCGGCCGCGTAGAAGACCGCGGACTGGGCTTCTGTGGGGGCTTCGATGAGTTCGACGACCGGCGCGGACTCCGAGGGTGCTAAGTCGCGGAGCATGGAGGTGAACTCCAACTCGGTGAAGAGCTCGCGGCAGGCTTCCAGGTCGGGCGGCTGCGTCCGCATCACCGCGAGGTCCAGCGTGAGCGGGACGTGGCAGTCTATCGTGACGAGTTCTTTGGAGAGCAGTGCGGCATCGCGGTTCTGCCGGAGGGATTCCCCGATCTTACCCTTGACTTCGGCAGCATGATCGAGCACAGCTTCGACGCTGCCGAATTCGACAATGAGCTTCAAGCTGGTGAGTTCGCCAACGCCGGGTACGCCGGGTACGTTATCCACGGAGTCGCCGCGCAGAGCCATCACATCGACGACCTTCTCCGGCGGAACGCCCAGAACTTCTACGACTTTGGCGGGGTCGAGAATCAGGTTGTCTTTTTGCGGGTTGAGAATCTTCACCGTGGGCGTGACCAACTGCATCATGTCCTTGTCGCCGCTGACTATGAAGACCTCGTGCTGCTCGCCGGCGGCCTGGCGAGCGAGGGTTCCGATCACGTCGTCGGCCTCGAAGCCCTCGGCCTCCAGGATGGGAATGCGCAGGGCAACGAGGGCGCGGCGGATGTAGGGAATCTGGCGGCGCAGGTCTTCGGGCATCGCGGCGCGATTGGCCTTGTAGCCCTCGTAGCTCACCTCGTCGAAGCTCTGCGTCTTGCCGTTCCACTTGCGCAGCGGCTTCATGGCGCGGGCGCGCTCGTCGCGGAAGACCTCGCCGCTCACGTCGAAGACGGC
>PLPA01000131.1:7011-14914 GCA_003159355.1 Acidobacteriaceae bacterium
GTGTCGAGCAGAAAGACGGGCGGTTTGGATGATTCGGGCACGAGTCGAGTTTAACAGGGGGCAGTTCTCTATGACATTTTTTGCGGTTTCCAGGTCCCAGAATTGAGGCTTGGAAACTGCGTATCGATGGGGAATAAATCTTGTCAATTTGCGCTGAACAATCGCTCGTGTGCCTCCCCAACGACGATAATGCGATTGACAAGATCTGCCATTCTTGTCAATAGTAGTTTCGTCTCGTGCATATCCGAAAAATAACGCAGAAGATAAGGTGCAGTTGCGTCCAACACTAAAAATGCGATCGGGCCAAGGAGTCGCTCATCAACTTCAGAGAATGTGGATTTAGGACTGAAGAGTCCCGTTTTCTTGTTCGTTTCGAGATGGTTTTTATATAGGTCTACCCAGCTTCCATGTACTGCGTGAGAAGGTAACCGCATCATTGCCGTATACTGTTTCTCTTTACCGACCGCCTGAAGGCGTGCTCTAACATTACCAGCCCAGTCCTTATGCTTCCGTTCCACATTCTCGATTTTCACGCCCGATATGCGGCATACATCGTCGATCGAACTCAGCATCCTGACTTCAATTGGTAATATATCTCCACCACGAGCAGCGATATTTTCTTGAATGCTATCATAGAGTTCACGTTCAGGCCCTAACCCGAGTATGACGAACTTATCGAAGTAGGTATCATCTACAGTCGTTACGAGAAATTCGAGATTTATAGCAGTCTCAAGAATCGACCGATTTAGAGCAGCCACGATCTCAGCGCGATTGCCACCAGAACTTAATTGTGTGACAACAATCATAAATTTACATATTCTGACAAGCAACCCGGCACATATGGCCTGATTTCGGTGCAAACCGCCATTTGCAGCTGCGTCTTGATCGAGGAGATGAGATGCGAGGTTCACAAAGCTTACAGCTTCTTTATAGAGTTCAAAGGCCAATTCATTCACTTTCTCAATGTCTCCCTCATTCATAACACTAGAAATATCCACGGCGGGTAATAGTTGTTCTTCGAGCGCTTCCGGGGTTCCATCGACGAGAAAGTTCGACTCATCCATTGAACGTGTCTCCTCTACCTTCTTGCGTTTATATTATTCCTCACCGCGGATGGCCAAACCAGAAATTCGCACAAACAAGGGTGGGCAAGCACGAACCTCGTCCGTCCGTCACTCCAGAAACATACAATCGCCGTAGCTGAAGAAGCGGTAGTGTTGCTGGACGGCGTGGCGATAGGCGGCGAGAACNNCCGGGGGAGATGAAGATTTCCGTTTCGCCGGAGTGGGGTTGCAACGGTTTGCCCTTGGCTTGAAGCGCACAGTGTTCCAGCGTGCGGACGACGGTTGTTCCTACCGCGACGATGCGTCGGGCACTGCGAGCGGCGGAGTTGATGGAATTTGCTGCCGATGGAGTGAGCGTATAGTGCTCGCGGTGCAGGCGGACTTCGTCAACTCGTTCCACACGTAGCGGAGCAAAGGTGCCCAGGCCGACGTGCAGCGTGAGACGGGCAATTTCGACTCCGCGCGCGGTGAGCGCGTCGAGGATTTGCGGAGTGAAGTGCAGACCGGCGGTGGGCGCGGCGACGGAGCCACGTTCGCGGGAGAAGACGGTCTGGTAGCGCTCGCGGTCGGCGGCGGCATCGTCACGGCGGATGTAGGGCGGCAGCGGAATGTGGCCGATGCGGTCGAGCGTGGCGAAAAAATCATCGACAGGCTTGAAACGCAGCAGGCGCTCGCCGAATTGGCCTCGCTCCAGCACCTCGGCTTCGAGCGCGATGGCGCCGTCGGGCGCGGGAAAGACGAGAATCTCGCCGATGGCGACTTTCCTTCCCGGACGGACGAGGGCGCGCCAGAGGTTTTCGCCGGCCGGCTCGGTCAGAAGGACTTCGATCTTGCCTGTTTGTTGTGTGGATTCCCAGGTCCCAAAATCGAGATCTGGGGCACCCAACATTCTTTTGCGGCGGGCGTAAAGGCGTGCGGGAATCACGCGGGTGTCGTTGAGGACCAGCAGGTCGCCGGGGTGGAGCAGCGCGGGAAGCTCGGCAAAGCTCGCGTCGCGCAGAGCGCCGGTTGCGCGGCTCATCACCAGCATACGGCTCTGGCCGCGCTCGGCNNTCGAAATCGGCGACGCGCAGGCCGCTCATTCGTTGGCCTTCTTGAAGTAATCCAGGGCTCGCAGGCGGGCGCGCTCCAGGGCGGCGTTGAGCTCCTGGCGCTTAAGCTCGAACTGGTCTGAGACAAGATCGGCGGGGACGAACGTCTGCCGCGCCCAACTGACGCAGATGCGCGTGAAAGGCCTGGGGATCAGGAAGCGGTCCCAGGAAGGCATGACCCAGGCGTGCTCAGGCAGAAGATAAAAGGCGCCGATGGGCGCGCCGGTCATCTGCGCCAGCTTGATGGGGCCCATCTTGGTTTGATAAATGGGACCGCGGGGGCCGTCGGCGGTGAAGATGGCGGTGCGGCCGGTCTCGATGACGTGCTTGAGCCCCAGCAGCCCCTCGCGCGAGCCGCGCGAGCTGGAGCCGCGCACGGCATCGAAGCCAAACAACTTCAAAATACGGGTAATCAGTTCGCCGTCGAAGCTCTGGCTGATGAGGATGACGGCGCGGGAGTGGCTGAAGTAGACGGTGCAGGGCAGCACGCACTGGTGCCAAAAGCAGTAGATCTCCGGCGGGGATTTCACTCCGGAAGGGATGGGGGTGACGCCTTCTTCGGCGATGACTTCAAAGCGCCAAGTGCGGCCGACGAGGCTGAAGAGCGCCCACACCACACGCGGGACGACGGCCAGCACCAGGCGCTGGGTGAGAGTGAATCGAGGCTTGTCTTCGGCGGCCATTCTTCTGATTTTAGCGGAGTCAGCTATAGCGCAGCCAGCGCGCGATCTCCGGCAGGGTGGCTCGCTTGCCGTACATCAGAATGCCGACTCGATAGAGGCGCGAGGAGAACCAGAGCGTGGCCCAGATGCTGAGAACCATGATGCCGATCGAAGCGGCAAACTGCCAGAGGGGCACTGTCTCCATGCCCATGCGCGGAACCATCACGTAGGGAGCGGTGAGCGGAAAGAGCGATGCGGCAACGACCCATACCGAGCTGGGATCCTTCATCAGCACCGGGAGAATTCCGAAGGCGATCCAGACGGGCACGGCCGCCAGCGGGGTATACATCTGCAGATCCTGCGAGGTTTCGCAGGTAGCGGCAAGGCCGGAGAACATCGCGCTGAAGAGAGCGAAGCCCAGAACGAAGTACACCGGAAAGAGCAGACCCTCGAACCAGGAAAAATGAATAGCAAAATTGCCGGTGAGCAAGGGCGCGGCAAGCGCGGAACCGGTAATCAATGTCGCTGCAGCCACCCAGATGGAAATCTGCGTCAAGCCCACGGCGCCCACGCCGAGGAGCTTGCCGGCAAGCAGATCGTCCGGCCTGGCGATGGCCAGCATGACCTCGAAGATGCGCGAAGTCTTCTCCTCGATGATCGCACGAGCCATGTTCATTCCGTAAAGCAGAATGGGCATCGAGAGCAGCATCGCCATCAGGAAGGCCTTGAAGAACGGCTCCATACCTTTGCTCTTCCCGGTCGTGGCAGTCTCGCCCAATTGTATGGTTTCGATCGGAACCCACTTGAGAATCGCGTCGATTTCAGCCGGCTTGACCTCGCTCGAGATCAGGCGCTGATGTACCACCGCGCGGTTCAAGTAATTCTGCAGCCCGCCAATCCCTGCAAAGTCTCCTAAGGAGAGCGAAGTGTAGGACGCTGTGATGGCTCCGGCAGAGGAGGAATCGATGGCGAGAATTCCGTCGATGGCCTTGCTCTTGAGCTGCATCCGCAGGGCCGCGCGATCTTCCGGCGTGGCCGGCGCCACCACGTCCACGGTCAACTTGGCGGAGGTGTCGTAAAGCATCTCGCGGCGAACCTGGCCGGCCAGCGCGACGTTGTCCGCGGCGATCGCGAGATGCTTTCCCGTTCCGGCTTTGCCGCTATTCATGGCGCTCCAGCCAACCATCCCGGCAATCAGCAAGGGCACCAGAACCGTGGAAAACAGGAAGGCGCGGCCGCGAATCTGCTCCAGGTATTCGCGCTTGGCGATGAGGAGAATGTTACGCATTGGCCTTGCCTCCCACGGTCTCGATAAAAATCTCTTCCAGTGACGGCTCGACCAGCTCGAAGCGGTAGATCGTCGCCATGGCGGCGGCTTCATGCAGCAGCTTTTGCGCGTCGCCGTGCGGCTTGAGCTTGATCTCCGCGTGGCCGGAGAAGTTTTTCGCCTCGGCGATCTCCTCGCTGGTCAGGAACGCGGAGCTTCCCTCGAACTCGACGATGACGTGGTTGCGCTCATAGCGGCTCTTGATTTCGCGCAGATTGCCGGCCAGCACGGCTTTGCCATTGTTGATCAGGCAGATGGAGTCGCAGAGCTTCTCCACCTGGTCCATGCGATGCGTGGAAAACAGGATAGCCTTGCCTTGATCCTTCAGTTCCAGCAGCGTGCGCTCGACCAGGACCGCATTGACCGGATCAAGACCCGCGAAGGGCTCGTCCATCACGATGAGGCCAGGCGAGTGCAGCAGCGTGGCGATGAACTGAATTTTCTGCTGCATCCCCTTGGAGAGCTCTTCGGTCTTCTTCGGAAGCGCGTCGGCGATCTCCATGCGCTTGGCCCAGGCGTCGGCCCGCCTGCGCGCCTCTTCCGCGCTCAGCCCATGCAGGCAGCCGAAGAAGACCAGCTGGTCGACGACCTTCATTTTTTTGTAGAGGCCGCGCTCCTCGGGCAGGTAGCCCACCCGCTCCAGGCTCTGGCGCTCGAAGGGCTTATCAAAAAGATTGACCTGGCCCGAGTCGGGCATGGTGATGCCCATCATCATGCGAATGGAGCTGGTCTTGCCCGCTCCGTTCGGCCCCAGCAGGCCGAAGATCTGGCCGGGGTCGATGGAAAGGCTGAGGTTGCTGACGGCAACCTTGTTCTCGTAGGCCTTGGTCACTCCCGCGAGTTCGACAACTGGCATGGATTCTCCCGCCGTGCAATTCTCAGTCTGGTGCAGACTGGTTCCCGCAAAAACCGTGGGCCACCCTGCAAGGAGTGTAGCAAAACACACTGCGCGGACGGCGCCTACTGCCGAATACGAAGGAAGCCGCAAAAAGGTTCCGGCGCGCTGAAATGCGCCCTGGCCACCGGCTCAAGCGTCTTTTCCGCCGCGACGCCGGTCTGATTCAATTTTCCCGATTACTTTTTGCGGAGAAAATCGAAACCAGAGTGCACCGAAATACAACTATATTTATTCCAATGGGAGGCAGACGAAGAGGACCAAAGAGTACATCCAGCGGCGCAGGCGACTTGTGACCGGGAACAGAAAAGATGGTAGCCTAATAAACGATGTCTAACTACGATTTTTTCCAGACTGAACCCGTTCACGGGCCCACGCACAGGCCGCAGTCCATCGATGAAGTTGACGTGCGTCAAGCCATCCTCGAGGATCTTGCATTAAAGATTCTCTATATGTCCGGTTCTCTTTCCGTTCTTCAGCTTTCCGAGAAGACCCGGCTCAGCTTCGAAGTGGCCAAGGAGCTGGCCTTTCAACTGCGCACGGAATTGCTCTGTCAAGTGACGGGAATGCATGGCCATGTTCCTCAGATTGCCATCACCTCGGAGGGGCGTTCGCGGGCGGCGGACCTGCTCACACAGAATCTCTATACGGGTCCGGCGCCGGTCGCTCTGGCGAGTTATGTGGATCAGGTGCGACTGCAGAGCGTCCGCAAAATAGAGGTGCATGAAAACGACGTCAAGCGCGCCTTTGCGCACCTGGTGATCGACAGCGATAAGTTGCGGCAATTAGGAACGGCGCTCAACTCCGGCAGCTCGATCTTCCTCTATGGCCCTCCGGGAACCGGGAAGACCACCGTAGCCGAGACCTTGTCGGAGGTGATTTCGCAGGATGCGGTGTGGATTCCGTACGCGGTCGAGGTGGAAGGCGAGATCATCACCGTCTACGATGCGGCGATTCACAAGCGGATGGCGGAGTCGGAGCCTGCGGACCGGGACGAGCGCTGGGTGCTGTGCCAGCGCCCCGCGGTTCTGGTGGGCGGTGAGCTGACGGCCGAGATGCTGGACCTGCAATATAACCCCACGACCAAGTTCTATGTCGGCCCGGTGCAGATGAAAGCCAANNGGGGTTCTGATCATCGACGATTTTGGACGGCAGCGGCTTCGCCCGGAGGATTTGCTGAACCGCTGGGTGGTTCCCCTGGATCGCAGAATAGATTTTCTGACTCTGGCGGGCGGAAAGAAACTGGAGATTCCCTTCGAGATGCTGGTGGTCTTCGCATCCAATATGGATCCGGCCACCTTGGTGGACGCCTGCTTCCTGCGCAGGATACAAACCAAGATCAAGATCGGCGGGGTGACCGACGAGCAGTTCTGCGAGATTTTCAGCCGCGTGGCCAGCGAGCACAGCGTCACATATGATCCCGGCGTGTGCACAGATCTCATTGATTTCATCCGCGACGTTCTGAAGCTGGAGTTGCGCCAGTGCTATCCCAGGGACATTGTGAACCAGGTTCTGTGGGCGGCGCGCTACGAAGGCAAAATGCCGCATCTGGACCACGCATCGATGGCGCAGGCGGTCGAGGCTTACTTCCTGGCCAGGTCGTGAACTCGGCGCACTTTGGGGAAATGAGCTAATCTCCGCAGCTTTTGCGGAGATTGGGTGCGTATTCTCCGCAAAATCTGCGGAGAAAAAGTTCCGGTGTACTGGCCTGACGCTGGCATATTCCAGCTTGCCTAAGAAAAGTGCTTAACGATCTCCAGGGCAAGACCGAGTCTTTTTCCGCTTGATTCACTTTGCTCGGTTGCTGGTTTGGGTTCGTGGTATCCCACCCTTTCCGCGATGAGACTGCGGAAAGGATGGGGCACCCATCATTCTGGAATTTTAAGGCGCGTTTGTCCCGGCGTATGCGCGCCATTTAGCATCCGGAGTGTGGCTGACCTCGATAGTCCGGTGATGTATGTGAAGGGCGTGGGTCCGCGCGTGGCGGAGTTGCTCGCGCCCAAAGGCATCCTCACCGCCGAGGATCTGCTCTACCACCTGCCCTTTCGCTACGAGGACCGGCAGAATCCGCGCTCCCTGGATGAGTTGCAGGCCGGCGAGACAGCCTCGGTGATCGCCGAGGTGCGCGGCTCCTTGCTGATGAAGACGCGCAAAGCCCCGATCTTCGAGCTGACCGTGGGCCAGGGACGGCTGGCGCTGAAGTGCATCTGGTTCAACGGCAGCTACCTGGAAGGCAAATTCCACGCCGGGCAGACGGTGGCCGTCTACGGGCGGGTCGAGCCGTCGCGGAGTTCGAGCAACCTCAAAATGATTCAGCCGCAGTGGGAGCTGCTGCCCGACGCCTCGGACGACGCCGAAACGCGGCTGCTCGAAGTGGGGCGCATTACGCCGGTCTACGAATCGCTGGGCGGGGCGCGGCTGGCCTCGCGCTGGCAGCGCAAGACGATCTTCCATCTGCTCGAATCTCTGCGCGGTATGGTGCCGGAGTGCCTGCCGAAGGCGATGCTGGAGCGGTTGATGCTGCCCGACCGTGAGCAGGCGCTGCGAGAGGCGCATTATCCGCCCGAAGGGACGAATTTTGCGCAGTTGCAAAGCTCGGCAACGCCGGCTCACCGGCGGTTGATCTTCGAGGAGCTCTTCTTTCTGGAACTTGGCCTGGAACTCAAGCGGCGGCGGCTACGGGAGCGCGCGGGCATCAGCTTCGCGACCACGGACAAGGTGCGCGAGGCGATTCGCGAGGTGCTGCCGTTTCATCCCACCCAGGCGCAGAAGCGGGCGCTGGGCGAGATTGTGGGCGATATGCGCGAGACGAGCCCGATGCGGCGGCTGCTGCAAGGCGACGTGGGCTCGGGCAAGACCATCGT
>PLPA01000265.1 GCA_003159355.1 Acidobacteriaceae bacterium
GCGGTGATGGATTCGCTGCGCTTTGGGCTGATTGAGCCGGAAGAGGGCGTGGCCGGCGCGGAGCCGGAGACGGCGCGCAAGAACCACTCGATTGTCGAGGGCGTGGTCAGCGGCATCGCCGGCTACGGCAACTGCTTTGGGGTGCCCTGCCTGGGCGGCGAGACCAAGTTCGAGGCCTGCTACAGCGGCAACCCGCTGGTGAACGCCTTCGCGCTGGGCATGGTTCGCAAGGACGAGATTTTTTACGGCAAGGCCAGCGGCACGGGCAACCCGGTGATCTACGTGGGCGCGAAGACCGGCCGCGACGGCATTCACGGCGCGACCATGGCCAGCGAGGAATTCCACGAAGGGACCGAGGCCAAGCGGCCTAACGTGCAGGTGGGCGATCCTTTCATGGAGAAGCTGCTGATGGAAGCCTGCCTGGAGGCGATGCTGACCGGGGCGATCGTCGGCATTCAGGATATGGGGGCAGCCGGATTAACTTGTTCGACCTGCGAGATGGGCGCGCGCGGCGGCGTGGGCCTGGATGTGGAGCTGGACCTGGTCCCGCAGCGCGAGACCGGCATGACGGCCTACGAGATCATGCTGTCAGAGAGCCAGGAGCGGATGCTGCTGGTGGCCGCCAAGGGGCGCGAGGGCGAAGTGCTGCGCGTCTTTGAGAAGTGGGGCCTGGATGGAGTCATTGTGGGCACGGTGCAGTCCGAGCCGCGGCTGCGCATCCGCCATCACGGCGTGCTGGTGGCAGATATTCCCAATACATCGCTGACCGACGATGCGCCGCTCTACCATCGGTCGGTTGGCGTCTGGAAGGCGCCGGTGGCGCTGGAGCCTTCGGAAGATGTATTGAAGCAGCTCGCCAAGGACCGCGACTACACGGCGGACTTGAAGAAGCTGCTCGGGAGCGCCAACGTCTGCAGCAAGCGCTGGGTGCATGAGCAGTACGACACCATGGTGCAAACGAACACCGTGATAGGCCCCGGCGGCGAAGGCGGCGTGATGCGCATCAAGGGCACGGGAAGGCCGGATGCAGCAGACGGACCAATCGGGGAGATCGGGCTGGCGATGGCTCTGGACGGCAACGGCCGCTGGGCTTACCTTGACCCCAAGCTGGGCGCGATGCACGCGGTGGCCGAGGCTGCCCGCAAGGTGGCGATGACCGGCGCAAAGCCGGTAGCCGCGACCAATTGCCTTAACTTCGGCAATCCAGAAAAGCCGGAGATCATGGCCCAGCTCTCGGCGGCCATCGACGGCATTACGGAGGCCTGTATCGCCCTTGGCACGCCAGTGACCGGCGGCAACGTTTCGCTTTACAACGAGACGCGCGGCGAAGGCATCTATCCGACCCCGGTTCTGGGGATCGTGGGCATTCTGGACGATGTGAACAAGGCGGTTCCGGCGGATTTCCAGAAGGCTGGAGACGCGATTCTGCTCTTGTGGCCGGTTCCCAGGGGCGAAGAGCCGAACCCCAAACTGGATGTTCCGCTTGATCCTCTGCCCATGAGCCAGCTACCTCTCTCCGTTTATCAGCCCGTGGTTTCCGAAGTGGCAGAGGCAACTGAGGCTGTGGCAACTGCGGCACTCTCGGTCTTCGGCTCCTCCGAATTCGCTAAAGTGGTTCTCGGCAGCCTCTGGGGCACGCCGCCGCCGCTTGATCTGGAGGCCGAGGCCAGNNAGGGGATCGGCGCTACCGTCGAGCAGGATCAGTCGCTGATGGTCCATCCGCTTTTCGGCGTCTTCGCCGAACCTGCCTCCACGGTACTGGTAACGACTCACCCCTCGAATCTCTCCGCCATCGAGAAGCTGGCCGACGAATACAAGTTCTTCGCCGCCCGCATTGGCTCGACTGGCGGAACGCGGCTGGAGGTCACGGTCGACGGCGAGCCGTTTATCTCCGCGCCGCTCGCCAGCCTGCGCAAGCCCTGGGCCACGGCTCTGGAAGCCATCCTCCATGACGAGGTAACCGCATGAGCGGGCTGCTCTTTCAGGGAGTCAAGGGGGTCGCCGACACTACCAATCAGCTTCGCGACGACTCAGTCGCGCCGTCCCTGATCCCTGATCCCTGTTCCCTGCTCCCTGCTTTTGACAAGCTCCGCGAAGAGTGCGGAGTCATCGCCATTCACGGCCATCCCGAGGCTGCCCGCCAAGCCTACCTTGGCCTCTACGCGCTGCAGCATCGTGGCCAGGAGTCGGCCGGCATCGCCACAGCCGACGGCCAGCACCTGGCCAACATCAAGGGCATGGGCCTGGTCTCGGAGATTTTTTCCGACGATGTGCTNNCTGATCGCCATTGCCCACAACGGCAATCTGGTCAATCTAGGCAATGTGCGGGCCCGCCTGGAGAGGGACGGCGCGTATTTCCAGACCACCTCTGATTCTGAAATTATCGTGCAGTTGATCGCCCACTCGCCCGCCTCCACGCTGGTGGACGCCATTGCCGATTCCCTTGGTCAGATTGATGGCGCCTTCTCCATCGTGATGATGACCCGCGACCGCATCTTCGCCGCTCGCGATCCGCGCGGCTTCCGCCCGCTCTCGATGGGCCGCATCAAGAACCCCGACGGTCCAGACACCATCGTCTTCGCCAGCGAGAGTTGCGCCTTCGACCTGCTTCGCGCTACCTTCGAGCGCGATGTGCTGCCCGGCGAACTGATCATGGTCACCGAGGACGGAGTCACCAGCCGCCAGTACGCGACGGGCATGCCGCAATCGAGTTGCATCTTCGAGCACGTCTACTTCGCGCGGCCCGACTCGCGCATCTTCGGCCGCTGGGTACAGCAGAGCCGCGACCAGATGGGCCGCCAACTGGCCCGCGAATCCGCTGTGCCGGCGGATTTGGTCGTCCCCGTCCCTGACTCCGGCGTGACGGCTGCCATGGGTTACGCGGAAGAGGCGGGCCTGCCCTTCCGCATGGGACTGATTCGCAACCACTATGTGGGCCGCACCTTCATCGAGCCGGAGCAGCGCGTCCGCGACTTCGGCGTGCGCCTCAAGCTCAACCCGGTGCGCAATCTGCTCGAAGGCAAGAGAGTCATCCTGATCGACGACTCCATCATCCGCGGGACAACCTCTCGGAAAATTGTCCGCATGGTGCGCGGCGCGGGTGCCATTGAAGTCCATCTGCGCATCAGTTGCCCGCCCACCGTCTCGCCGTGCTTCTATGGTGTCGATACTCCCAGCAAGCGCGAATTGATCGCCGCCAATAAGTCCATTGAAGAGATTCGCCAGTTCATCGAAGCCGACTCGCTGGCCTACTTATCGCTCGACGGCCTGCTAAAGTGCTGCGACGGCGAAGAGCACACGGGCTACTGCACCGCCTGCTACACCGGCAACTACCCCACACCGTGGGTCGATGTGGAAGAGATTCTGCCGGTTGCGATGAGCATATAAATCAGCACTCGAAAATTATGCCGCGCGATCCTTTCGCGCCAGCGGCAGGTCAAGTTCGATGCGGTCGTAAATAACTTTAGCGGCGATGCGCCCGCGAGGGCCGCGCTCCAGCCGCACCAGTCCGTAGTTGGCCATGGTTTTGAGCGTGCGAGAGAGGTTCGGCTTCTGGCGGCCGGTGAGTTGAGCAAGTTCTTCCAGAGAGCCGGGCGCGCTTTCCACGAGGATGCGCAACAGATTGCGGTTACCCGCTGACAATACACGGGCAAACGACTCAGTGGAAGGGAACCACACCCGCGGCTCCTGCGGCGTGAGTTTGCGCTGGCCGCGGGCGATGGCCAGAGTCAAAGCCTTCATCTCGTCGTAGCTGGCAATTCCAACCTTGAGCGTACTCATAGGCTAATTCCTCTCTCTTTCAGCACCATATCAACCATTGTCCAGAAATCGGCGAGCAGCGTAGCGGCATCGCAATATTCATACGGCTTTACCGTTCGAATGTGATGACGATGGTCCTGCGGATTGCCGCGTTTCTGTTTTCCAGCCGGATGAGCATTGTCGAATCCAACCAGCCGTTCACCGTTCGGTCCATGCAGAGTGAGCGAATAATCCAAACCATGCGGCTTCTCTGGCGTGGGCGGAATCTGTGTGACCACAAATCGGACCCAGTGTCCGCCATCCGGTTCCACAATCAATGTGATTCCGTCCAGGTCAAGCAATGTATCGAGAGCGGAATCGCGTCCGTACATGACATTTTAGGTTATCAGAAAGAGATAACCAATGCAAGCTTGACTCTCTTCCAAAGCCCTATACATATCCGCATTGATTCCAGATCCAGCGGATGCCGAACCGCGCCCCCTTTTGTTACTGTTGACCCATGACCGAAGTTGCCGCTCAATCCGAAATGACTGTTCTCGACCTGGAATCCCTGGCTGCCGATGTGGTGGCGCTGGCCATGAAAGCCGGCGCCAGCGACGCCGAGGCTGCTGTCCGCGAGGGCGATGAGTTCTCCGTCAATGTGCGCCTGGGCCAGGTGGAGACGCTGAAGGACTCCGGCTCGCGCGGGCTGGGTTTGCGCGTCTTTCTGGGCAAGCGCTCGGCCTCGGCGAGCACCAGCGACCTGACCGCGGAGGGAATCCGCCAACTGGTGGACGGAGCGCTGGATCTGGCCAAAATCACCGAGGAAGACCCCTGCAGCGGCCTCGCGGAGAGCGGCGAATTCGGCTCGGTTCCCGGCGATCTGCGCCTTTACGACGAGGATGTGTATTCGCTGCCTGGGGCGGAGCGGATCGAGTGGGCGCGGCGGGCCGAGGCGGCGGCGCTCGCGGCCGACCCGCGCATCACCAACTCCGATGGCGGCAGCTTTCAGGCAGCCACCGGGCGCAAGGCGCTGGCCAACTCGCGCGGCTTTGTGGGCGGCTACCGCTCCAGCTACGCCGGAGTCNNCCGACCTCGAATCGCCCGAGTCGATTGGGAAAGAAGCGGCGCGGCGGACGCTGCGACGGCTGGGCGCGCGGCGCGTTCCCACGCAGCGGGTTCCGATTGTCTTTGCGCCGGAGGTGGCCGGCTCACTTCTCGGCTCAATCTTCGAGGCCGCTTCGGGCGACGTCATCTGGCGCGGCGCGTCCTTCCTCGCTGGCCGGCTGGGCGAGCAGATCGCTTCCGACAATTTAACCCTGGTGGACGACAACACCATGCTGCTGCCCACCGGCATGGGCGGCTTCGGGACTTCCCCATTCGACGGCGAAGGCCTGCCCTCGCTGCGCACCGTGGTGGTGGAGCAGGGCGTGCTGCGCAATTACCTGCTGAACACCTACACTGCCCGCAAGCTGGGCATGAAGTCCACTCACAACGCCTCGCGCGGACTGGCCGGCACGCCGGGCATCGGCTGCGGCAATCTTTACCTGGAGCCGGGAACGCAGACGCAAGATCAAATCATCGGAGATGTTCCCGCAGGGCTTTATGTCACCAGCCTGATGGGCTTCGGCGTCAACGTGGTCACCGGCGACTACTCGCGCGGCGCTACTGGCCTGTGGATCGAAAACGGCGCGCTGACTCACGCCGTCGAAGAGATTACCGTCGCCGGGAATCTTGCCGAGATGCTCTTGAATGTGACCGCCATCGGCAATGATTTAGAGTTTCGCGGCGCGATTGCCTCGCCCACGCTGCGCATCGACGGCATGACGATTGCGGGAGCAGCCTGATTTGCTGGGCTATTTACGCCTACATTGAAACCGCTAACTCGCTAACTCGCTATTTCCGCGAAGCGGAAGCTNNGAAGCTAACTTGCTGATTTTGTTCATAATCCCGTTCACGCAGCAATTTTATTCATGAGGAGCGTGAATCCGATGGCAATGCCAGTTGAACTTGAAACTCTCGCCTTCGACCCGGCAGACCCCAAGGCCGCGCTGAATCAGCTGCCCACGAGTTCCGCGGTCTTCGCACTTTATGGCGCGGAGGCGCACGCCGAGCCTTACATCGGCCGCACGCCTAACCTGCGCGGACGCCTCGAACGCCTCTTGCAGCCGTCGGAAAAGCATCCGCGCCGCTTGCAGTTGGCCGGGCGCGTGCGGCAGATTCGCTGGCGGCTGACCGGCTCGGAGTTTGAATCCCTTCTCCTCCAGTTTGAACTCCTCCACAACGAGTACGGCACGAAGTGCCTGGAACGAATGCATCTGGGCGCGCCTGCCTTTGTCCGCTTCCTGGGCGGCAATCCCTACCCGCGCATCACGGTTACAAATCGCCCCAGCCAGCGCGAGGCCGGCTGGGCCTACGGGCCGTTCCAGTCGCGGGCCTCAGCCGAGCGCTTTGCCGACGAGGCGCTCAAGCTCTTCCTGTTGCGCCGCTGCACCGAGGAGCTGGACCCTAATCCCGCCCACCCCGGCTGCGTCTACTCCGAGATGAAGATGTGCCTCGCGCCCTGCTACCAGGGCTGCACGGACGAGCGCTACGCGGAGGAGGCCGCGTCGGTCGAGCAGTTCCTGGCCACGCGCGGTGAGAGCCGCCTGGTCCAGCTCCGCACGCAACGCGACGAGGCCTCGGCGAACCTTGAATTCGAGGCCGCCGCCGCCGCCCACGCGCAGGTTGTCCGCGTCGAGAGCGTGCGCGCCCTCGCCTCCGAACTGGTCCGCCCGCTCGCGCAGCTTCGCGCGGTCGTGCTGCAAGCCTCGGCCGTCCCTGGTGAGGTGGCCGTCTTCCTCTATGAAAACGGCCGACTCAGCGGCCCGGCCGGATTTTCGACGCTCGGCATGAGAATTCAGAACGAGCAGTCGGGTTCGACTTCGCTCTTCGCGCATCCGATAGCGATAGAAGCGATTCTGGAAACGCCAGGCTTAAAAGCTGTGCCGGAAGAGATGATTTCCTCCGGGGCTGAAGCTCCCTTGGATTCAATTGGCTTTACACGGGGGTTAACCCCCCCGTCTCCCTCCGTCGAAGCCGAGGAGCCGATAAAGCTCGCCCGCGGCACGCTCGAAGCCCGCATGGAGGCGGCGCTGGCCGCACTCACCGCCCCGAACCAAACCCTATCGCCCACTCTGCGCCAAGGCCATCTGGCGCTGCTCAAACGCTGGTACTACCGCCCTGAGGCCAGACGAAGCGGTGAGATCTTTTTCCCCGATTCCGAGGGCTACTGGCCGGTGAAGGCAATCTTGCGCGGGATCGGGCGGGTTGCCCGCGGACCGATCAATCCTTCAGGCCCCGGCGCTTCAAGCGAAGTTAAAGTAAGCAAGGAACAAGGTGAATCGATCAACCCCCACCCAGATTCCCCGACCCATAGTGGGGTGAAGGCGTGAGCCAGGATCACCCCCCGTCGATTCAGAAGATGCTGGCGGACGGTCTTCAGCATCACAGGGCAGGCCGGCTCACAGAAGCCGAGAGGATCTATCGCCAGATTCTGACCATGAATCCCCGTCATGCGGATAGCCTGCACCTGCTGGGGATGATCGCCTACGAGGCAGGAGAGTTTGAAACCGCTGCCGATCTGATCCGCAAAGCAATTTCGATCAACCAGCAAGGAACCAGCTACTTCTCAAACCTCGGCAACGTCTTTTATGCGCAAGGCAAACTGGACGAGGCAAAGGCCCTCTACAAACATGCCTTGCTCCTCAAGCCGGATATGGCTGAGGTGCATGTGAACCTTGGCAATGTTCTCCAGGCGCAAGGAGATCTCAGTGAGAGTATCCAATGCTACGAGCGAGCCTTGGCTCTTAAGCCGGACAATGCCGAAACCCACAACAACCTGGGAAATGCACGCCAAACGCTGGGCCAGATTGCGGAAGCCATTGCGTGCTATGAGCAGGCTCTTCGCCTCAAGCCGGAGTATGTAGAGGCCTTCTATAACCTCGGCAACGCGTACCGGGAGATGGATAATCTGGATGAGTCTGTCGCATCGTACAGGCAAGCGCTCTTCATCAAACCCGGCTACGCTGAGGCTCACTACAACCTGGGAAACGTACTCCGGGCCCAGGGCAAAGTCGACCAAGCGCTGATCGAATACGAGCGGGCTCTGGAGATTCGGCCCGATTACGCTCAAGCTGCCTTTGGTCACGCGCTGCTTCAACTGCTTCAAGGGAGTTTTATGGCAGGCTGGCAGAACTTTGAGTGGCGCTGGAGGACCGCGGACCACGACACGCCCAGGCGCACCTATTCGCAGCCGCTATGGAGGGGTGAACAGCTTCAATCCGGAAGCTTGTTGCTGTGGGGCGAGCAGGGAGTCGGCGACGAAATCCAATTTGCAGGACTGATTCCAGAGGCTCTCCAAACCGGCAACCGCATTGTGCTCGATTGCGATGCGCGGCTCAGGCCGCTGTTTGCGCGCTCCTTTCCGGAGGTCGAGGTGATATCCGGCGGTCCGGGCTTTCAACCTGGACCGGAAATCGTCTCGCAAATGCCTACGGGCAGCCTGCCGGGATTGTTTCGACGAACCGATTCCGCTTTTGCTGCCACTACGGCCCCCTATCTCTTCGCCGATCCGCAAGAACGGAATCGCTTGCGGGCCGGTTATGCCGATGGCCGGCGGCTGATGGGGCTGGCTTGGCATACGAATAACCTCAAGACCGGGCGGTTCCGAGCCATCGAACTGACGAAGTTCGCTCCGCTCTTCAAATTGCCCGGTATCCGATGGGTGAGCCTGCAATACGGTGATCACGGCGCATTGGCGAAAGATGCAGTTGCGGCAGGCGCGCCGATCCTCATCGATCGCACCGTGGATCAACTTGCTGACATCGATCTCTTTGCGGCCCAGGTCGCTGCAATGGACCTGGTGATCACCATCGACAATTCAACGGCGCACCTGGCAGGCGCGCTTGGCATTCCAGTCTGGGTTCTGTTGCCATTCGCGCCGGACTGGCGCTGGCTTCTGGATCGTCAGGATAGTCCCTGGTATCCGGCCATGCGGCTTTTTCCTCAGCCCGAGGCGGGCGATTGGGCTTCCGTGATCGAGAGCGTCCGGAAGGCTCTTGTGAGCCAGAACTCCTCATTCCGATGAGGGCATCCCAGCCGGATTCTCGACCTTGGGGACGAGAATCCGCTTCGAACCTCTTCAAAATCATCGCTTGCCTTCTGGAGCACGAAGGGGTTCGGCTGCAGGTGGTGGCATAGACTCAATTACGATCCCCGCTGACTCCCGCCCCTCCGCGCTGATACACTGGCCCTGCAAGGAGATGCATCCAAAAACATGGTTGAACTGCTGCCATCGATTCTTTCGGCGGACTTCGCCCACCTGGCCGACCAGGTTGCCGCGGCCGAGCGGGGCGGCGGCACGGCCATCCACGTGGACGTGATGGACGGGCATTTTGTGCCCAACATCACCATCGGGCCGCCGGTGGTGAAATGGCTGCGCAAGGCCACCATTCTGCCGCTCGACTGCCACCTGATGATCGAGAACCCGGACGAGTTCATTCCCGCCTTTGCCGAGGCCGGAGCCGACTGGGTGAGCGTCCACTACGAGGCCTGCCGTCACCTGCACCGCTCGCTGCAATTGATTGCCCAGCACGGCATGAAGCCGGGGGTGGTGGTGAATCCGGCTACCCGCATCGAGCTGCTGCGGGAGATTCTGCCCATGGTCCACCATGTGTTGGTGATGAGCGTGAATCCGGGCTTCGGCGGGCAGGAGTTCATTGAATTCTCGCTCGACAAGATCCGGCGGCTGGCGGAATTACGCCAGGAGCTGGGGCTGGCATTTAGAATCGAAGTGGACGGCGGTGTGGCTCACGATACGGTGGAGCGCATCGTCCAAGCAGGAGCGGAGCTGCTGGTGGCCGGCAATGCCGTTTTTGGCGCCGGGCAACCCGAGCGGGATGCGCGCGCGCTGCTGGCCGCTGCCCGCAAGGCCGCGGGCGAATAAGATACGAGATTTATGGCGTATGGCCACACGCGGGGCCGCTGCCGCAATGAGGGGTTATGAACCGGTTGACCAAGAAGATTGCCGCGGTAGCTCTGGCGGTTCTGCTGCTGGGCACAGTTGCGGCCCAAGCCAAAGAGAAGAAGCCCAAACATAAAAAACACGAGGATCTGAGCGTCAACCCGCTGGCCGGCGTGAAATCGAGGCAGCCCGACAAGGAGCTCTTCGACAAGGCCATGATCGCCATGAAGAAGGGCCGCTACGACGTGGCGCGGCTTGACTTGCAGACCATGCTCAACACCTATCCCGACTCCGAGTACCGGATGCGCGCCAAGCTGGCCGTGGGCGACACCTGGTTCAAGGAGGGCGGCACCGCGGCCCTCACTCAGGCCGAGGCCGAGTACAAGGACTTCATTACCTTCTTCCCGGATGCCCCGGAAGCCGCCGAGGCGCAGATGAAGGTGGGCGACATCTACTACGAGCAGATGGAGAAGCCGGACCGCGACTATACGAACGCCCAGAACGCCGAGCGGGAGTACCGCTCGATGATCAATTTGTTCCCTGACTCGTCGCTGGCGCCCCGCGCCAAGCAGAAGCTGCGCGACGTGCAGGAGGTTCTGGCCGAGCGCGAAACCGAGATTGGCCTCTATTACGGAAGCCGGGAGAATTACACCGCTTCCGTTGCGCGCCTGAAGACTGTGGTGGATACCTACCCTCTGTACTCCAAGAGCGACCAGGCCTTGCTGGGCATTGGCGATGCCTATGCCGGCCAGGCCCACGCCATCCAGATCATGCCCAATATTCCCGGCGCGATCAAGGAGCGATTGCGCGCTGTCTACCAGGACCGGGCCGCCGAAGCCTACACCAAAGTCGTCACCCGCTATCCGATGGCTCCCCATGTGGAAGATGCCCGCGACCGGCTGGTGGCGATGAACCGCCCCGTTCCTGAGCCTACCGAGGCCGCGATTGCCGAGAGCGAAGCCGAGGAGCAAAGCCGCCAGCCCCTGCGCTTTACCTCTAAGACTTTCGACATCATCAAGCACGGGCCCTCGGTGGTGGAGGCGGTGCATGTGGGAGAGCCAAGCCTGGACGACCCCAAGCGCACCCTCGCGTCGGACGTAACCAAGCAGAATGTCGCGATCTTCAACGATGCCATCAACGCCGGCAAGCCTGCCGCATTGGCCGCCGGGGCGGCGACGCCCACCGGCGTCAACGAGCCGCCCCGCAGCGACCAGCCCTCCCAGGCGCCCTTGCAGCTAGAGAAGCCCGAGGGCGGCACCGGCGTGGGCGTTCAGGTGGTCAACGCGCCCGCGGCCGACCCCAACGCCGTCGTCAAGGCTGTGGGTCCCGTTAACACCACGCTGCCCGCCGCGGAAAAGCCCGCCGAGGCTCCCGATCAGGTCAACGATGTCAAACCCGGCTCGAACCTGGCTGCCAACGCCGGCGCCAAGAAGAAGAAGGCAGACCTCAGCGACGAATCCTCCAGCAAGAAGAAAAAGAAGAAGGGCCTCGCCAAACTGAACCCGTTCTAAAAGACAGGCGGAGTCCGGCCAAGGCCGCGCCCTCACCCTCACCCGGTGCGGCCTTTTCTATGTGCTTCCCTCTCCATTGGCAGGCGCGCGAAGCTGTGTAGTGCAGACCATGGCGATCAAACGCGGAAGATCGAGCATGTCTCCGGGTTTGACGCTCCCACCTGGGCCTCCTATAATCCATCTAGTTCCTGCTGATGTCTCCATCCGCGTTTTTTGCTGTTTCTGCCGCATCCGCCCCAGAAACATGAAGCAAAGCCGCAAGGTTTCTCAGAAGGACAGGATCGTTTCCGCGTCCCGGCGCGGTGAGACCCGCAGGAATTCCGAAGGAGCTTTACACTCGCATGAAAAGTACTCTTGTACTTGCCGCCGCACTGGCCTCGGGCATTGTCCTGAGCGCTGCCGCCCAAACGCTGCCCGCACCCGCCGCTGCCGCTCCTGCCGGTCCCGCCAAGATTGCCGTAATTGCCTTCCAGGTGGCTGTGGCGCAGACCAATGAAGGCCAGCGCAACTTCGCCGACCTGCAAAAGAAGTACGCGCCCAGGGAAGCCCAACTCAAGGCCCTCGGCGAAGAGATCGATACCCTGACCAAGCAGTTGCAGAAGCAGAGCGATACGCTCAGCGATAGCGAAAAAGCCCGCCAAGCCAAGGTCATCGACGACAAGACCAAGCAGGCGAAGCGTGAGCTCGAAGACGCCCAAAACGATATGCAGCAAGAAGGGGGAGAGGTGTACAACGCCTTGGCCTCGAAGGTCGGAGCTGTAATGGCCTCATACGCGGAACAGCAGGGATACACGCTGGTGCTGGACTATGCCCAGCAGCAGAGTCCCGTTCTCTATGCGCAACCCGCTACGGACATCACCAAGCTGGTCATTGAGGCTTACAACGTGAAGTCGGGCGTGCCCGCTCCTCCACTCCAGCCCGCGGCAACGTCCGCTCCAGCGGCGCCCAAGCCCGCGGCCAGGCCTCCCGCCGCCCACAAATAGTGTGAAGACCATCGGATTGGACCTTGGCAAAGGCCCCGCGACGCGGGGCCTTTGGTTTTCAGGAGCCTTCTCCGAGAGAGCAAGACCGCGGCCGGCGGCGCAGGGTTCACGGACGCATGATTTGACGCTCCCACCTGGCGTTCCTATAATCTAACTGCATCTTGCTGACGTCTGCGTTCGCTTCTTTCTCATGATTCCGCGCCCTCCGGCGCAGAGTCCGCTGGGGGATAGAGAGGTTTCTCCGCAGTCAGGCCTTGATTCGCGCGGGAAGATTGCACAGCCCCACAGGAATTCCAAAGGAGTTTTTGATTCACATGAAGAGATCGCTCGCACTCATCGCAACATTGGCCTCAGGCTTGGCTCTGAGCGCTGCCGCCCAAACATTGCCCGCCGCCGCCGCGCCTGCCGGTCCCGTGAAGATTGCCGTCATTGCGTTCCAGGCGGCTGTGGCGCAAACCAATGAAGGCCAGCGCAACTTCGCCGACCTGCAGAAGAANNTTGCAGGCGCAGGGCGACAAGCTGAGCGAGGCCGTGCTCGCCAGCCGCACCAAGGCCATCGAAGACAAGAAGAAGCAGTTGCAGCGCGACTCCGAGGACGCCCAGAACGACTTCAAGCAGGAGATGCAGGAGATTTTCAATACCTTGGCCTCGAAGGTCGGTGATGTTCTGACCAGCTACGAGCAGCAGCAGGGATACACGCTGGTGCTGGACTATGCCCAGCAACAGAGTCCCGTTCTCTATGCGCAGCCATCTACAGACATCACCAAGGCCATCATCGACGCCTACAACGTGAAGTCGGGCGTGCCCGCTCCTCCGGCCCAGCCGGCAGCGCCCAGGCCGGCCGCAAAGCCTCCCGTCGCGCACTAAAGACGGGTAAAGTCTGATCAGACCAAGCTGGCAAGGGCCTCGCGATGCGGGGCCTTTGCCGAACAGCGACGTTGTTGAAGAGCAGCAGATGGGCGGCTCACCGGATTACGCAATGAGCTACGAAATCAGCTCACTCGTGATGTGGAAAAAACTGTGGATTTCTTTCGCGAATTGAGTGAAGAAATCCAGATTTCTCCTCTTGCCAAGATCGGTTCCCTTCTGATAGAGTAAGCAACTCCTTATTTATCAATCACTCTGAGTTGAGCACCTTGCTCACCAGACCGGTGATCAGACGCAGGCACGCACAGGCGGCATTGCTGGCGTTATCCACAAATTGGAGTGAACGGAGTGTGAATCGGATCACATATCCCGTGGTTACTTCTGCGAATCTTCGCCTATCCGCAGCACCGCCAGGAAGGCTTCCTGGGGGATGTCCACCTTGCCGATGCGCTTCATGCGCTTCTTGCCTTCCTTCTGTTTTTCCAATAGTTTGCGTTTGCGGCTGATGTCGCCGCCATAGCACTTGGCGATCACGTTTTTACGCAGGGGGCTGACGGTTTCGCGGGAGATGACCTTGGCGCCGATGGCGGCCTGGATGGCGACCTCGAACTGCTGGCGGGGAAT
>PLPA01000192.1 GCA_003159355.1 Acidobacteriaceae bacterium
TTTGCCGTGCTGGTCTCCATCTTCTTCGCCTTCCACGGCCACACGTACATGGACCTGCGCACCCACGAGCAGATCGGCGACTGGCATCCAGCGCCTTTGCCGCCCATTCTCTATCTCAACACCGCGGTGCTGCTGCTCAGTTGCCTGACCATGGAGCTGGCGCGGCGGAATATCTTCCATGAGATCGACGCGCTGGAGGAGTGGCTGGGCATGGGCCGACCGGCGCTGCATCGCGCCCTGCCCTGGCTGGGGGCCACGCTCACGCTAGGCACGCTCTTTCTCGCCGGACAATGGATGGCCTGGAGGCAGTTTGCGGCGCGGGGCTTTGCCTTCAACCAGTTTTCCACTCCGGCTAGTTCCTTCTTCTATCTCTTCACCGGTCTGCACGCCGCCCACCTGCTTGTCGGCGTCGCGGCTCTCGTCCTCTGCCTGAGCGCGCTGGGCTGGTTCAAACGCGTCGAATTCCGCCAGATTGCCGTGGACGTCACCGCCTGGTACTGGCAGGCCATGAGCCTTGTTTGGCTGCTGCTGCTGAGCGTGCTGGCCTTCGGACAATAGAAAGAGAGTTGGGCCACGCACCTGTAGTGCACAAGATTGAACAGCATACGGAATCATACAATGAAAAACTCATAGGAGACGTTCGGAGAGGTTCCTATGAAAATGATGCTTGCCGTTCTTGCGGCCATGCTGACAGCTCCTGGCTTACTGACAGTCAATGGCAGCGCGCAGACGCCGCAAAAGGCTATCACATTCACAATCGCGGGACACCCCGGCGAAGCGCAGCTCCTTCACATCAACGGAAAGTCGTATGTCGACATTGAGGCGCTTGCGCGTTTGACTCAAGGAAGCCTTTCGTTCAAAGGCAATCAGACAACCCTGACGCTTCCACCCGCGGATGCGGAGGCGCCGGCCGCTACGCCCCATGCAAAGGCAGGATTCTCAACTGCTTTTGTGCAGGCGGGCATCGAAGAGCTGAGCATGATCCGGGAGTGGCGTATCGCCATCGTCAACGCGGTCCTGAATAATAATCCAATAGCCTTAGACTGGGTATCGGCGCACCACAGACAGGCAGAGAAGTGTCTGGCTCTCACTTCCGCCGCCGCATCCACGGACGACGACCGCAGCGCGTACCCGCTGCTCTCCGCGGAATTCAACAATATGCAAAAGCTGAGTGAAGCCTACTTGGCGATGCGCAATCAGGCAGCGTTCCTCTCACCGGACACATTTGACAATGGTCCTCTTGAAGAACAGATTCTGACCTGCGCGCGCGGGTTTGTCTCCATGACGGAAACGCACGAGTTCCAGGATCAGGCTGCCTGCCACTAGGTCTCACACCGCCGGGAAATCCTGCGAAACCTACTCCATTGTGTGCGGGTCGGGCGCGGTTTTGAGGCTCTTGTGGTGGCGCACGTCGTCACCTTGCACCCAGAAGATTACGTCCTCGGCGATGTTGGTCGCGTGGTCGGCTATGCGCTCCAGGGCCCGCGAGATCATCAGCGCGTTCAAAGCCTGCGGAGCCAGGTGGCTCTGCTCTTCCATCACTTTGGTCAGCGCCTTGTAGGCGGCGCGGTTCATCGCGTCCACGGCGTCGTCCATGGTGAGGATGGAGCGCGCCAGCTCGGCGTCGCCCTCGATGAAGGCTTGCAGGCACTTGCGCACCATCTCGGCGGCCAGATCGGCCATGCGCGGAATGTCCACCGGCAGATCGGCCTGGGGCATCTGCTCCATGCTGCGCACCCGGTCGCTGATGCCCTTGGCGGCGTCGCCGACGCGCTCCAAATCCGCGTTGATCTTGATGACGCTGAGGATGAAGCGCAGGTCGATGGCCATTGGCTGCTCCATGGCCAGCAGGTCGAGCGCGGCTTGGTCGATCTCGCGCTCCAGGCGGTTGATGGCCAGCTCCGAACGGTTGACCAGATCGCAAATGGAAAGGTCGCGCACACGGTAGGCCTCGATGGCTCTCTGGATAGACTGCTCGGCCAGGCCGGCCATCACCAGCAGTTGTTCCTTCAGTTCCTCCAAACTCTGTTGAAAACGTATGCGCGTCATCCGAACCTGCCTGTGATGTAATCCTCTGTGCGTTTGTCGCTGGGGTTGGTAAAGATTTTGTGGGTCGAGTCGAACTCCACCATCCTACCATTCAAAAAGAATCCCGTCTTCTCGGCGACGCGGGCGGCCTGTTGCATATTGTGAGTCACAATCACAATCGTGTACTGCGACTTCAACTGGAAGATCAGGTCTTCAATTTTGGAAGTGGAGACGGGATCGAGCGCCGAGGCCGGCTCGTCCATCAGCAGCACTTCGGGGTCCACGGCCAGCGCGCGCGCAATGCACAGCCGCTGCTGCTGGCCGCCGCTCAGGCTGGCACCGGATTTCTTCTTGAGGTCGTCCTTGACCTCTTCCCACAGCGCGGAGTTTTTCAGCGACTTCTCGACGATCTCATCCAGTACATGATGGTTGCTGTAGCCGTTCAACTTCAGCCCCGCGGCCACGTTGTCATAGATGGACATGGTGGGAAAGGGATTGGGCCGCTGGAAGACCATGCCCACGCGGCGGCGAATCTCGACCGGCTTGGCGTCGGCATAAATGTCCAGCCCGCCGATCAGCACGGTGCCGGTGACGCGGGCGATGGGGTTGGTCTCGTGCATGCGATTGAGGCAGCGGACAAAGGTGCTTTTGCCGCAGCCCGAGGGGCCAATCAGCGCAGTGGCATGGTTGGCGGGAATGTTCAGATCAATGTCCTGCAGCGTGTGGTTGGTCCCGTACCACGCGTTCAGGTTGGTGACTTCAATGCCGACGCCCACTTAGCTTGCCCCTTTCAAAACGCCGCGGCTGGTCACGTAGCGCACCAGCGACACGGCCAGCACAATCAGCACAATCAACACCAGCGCCCCCGCCCACGCCAGCCGGTGCCATTCGTCGTAAGGTGAGAGGGCATAGACGTAAATCTGCAATGGCAAGGCGGCGATGGGTTCGCTGAGCTTCTCGCTCCATCCGACATTGCCGAAGGCCGTGAAGATCAACGGCGCCGTCTCGCCGGCGACGCGCGCAAAGGCCAGCATACAGCCGGTAATGATGCCCGCCGAGGCCGTTCGCACGGTAATCGACAGCACCGACCGCCAGTTGGGCACGCCCAGGGCCAGCGCCGCCTCGCGCACCGCATGGGGCACCATCAAGAGCATCTCTTCGGTGGTGCGGCAGACCGTGGGAATCATCATGATGCCCAGCGCCACGCCGCCGGAGAAGGCGGAGAAGTGACCCTGCGGAACCACCACCAGCGAATAGACAGCGATGCCCATCACGATGGAGGGAACGCCGTTGAGCACATCCGCAGTGAAACGAATCGCGTTGGCCAGCCTGGTGCCGCGCCCGAACTCGGCCAGAAAGATGCCGCCCGCGATGCCAATGGGAATGCCGATCAGGCTGCCGACTCCGAGCAGAATTGCCGAGCCGACGATGGCGTTGGCCATGCCTCCGCCTGTTTCTCCCACCGGAACCGGATTGTGCGTAAAGAAGGCCCAATTCAGCGAGACCGCGCCTTTATAAACCAGATAAACAAAGATGGCCACCAGCGGCGCAACGACCAGCAGGGTCGCAAGAACCGCCAGGCCGGTGGCCGCGCCGTCGGTCAGCGTCCGCATCTTCGCCCGTAATTTGTGTTCAGTCTTCAGTTTGCTTTCTCCCTAGCTTCTAGCCTCTAGCTGCTAGCTTCTAGCTAGAAGCTAGAGGCTAGAAGCTACTTTTAATGCACCGACGACGGCGTGCCGCGCGTGACCATCCAGACCAGCATTCTGGCAAAGGCGTTCACGATGATGGTGACAATAAACAGCGCCAGCCCCAATTCCATCAGCGCGCTCAGATGCAGATCGCTGGAAGCCTCGGCAAACTCATTGGCAATCACCGCCGACATGGTGCTGCCGTTGGCCAGCAGCGAGCGTTGAATCTGCGGGCTGTTGCCGATTACCATGGCCACGGCCATGGTCTCGCCCAGCGCGCGCCCCAGGCCCAGAATCACCGCGCCGACGATGCCGATGCGCGCATTCCGCAGCACGCCCATGCGGATCATCTCCCAGCGTGTGGCGCCCAAGGCCAGCACCGCCTCGCGCTGCGAGTGTGGCACCGCAATCATCACCTCGCGGGTCAACGAGGAGATGATGGGCAGAATCATGATGGCCAGAATCACGCCCGCCGTGAGAAAGCCCAGGCCGGTGGGATTGTCGTCGGCAAAGAAGCCCGTCCATCCTAATCCTTTGATGAGCACGGGATTCACGTATTCCTTCAGTAGCGGCACCAGCACGAAGACCGCCCATAGGCCGTAGATTACGCTGGGAATGGCCGCCAGCAGCTCAGTGAGGAAGGCCAGCGGCGCGCGAAGCCAGTTGGGACACATCTCGGTGAGGAAGACCGCTACGCCGATGGCCAGCGGAACCGCCAGCAACAGCGCGAGAAACGACGAGACCAGCGTGCCGTAAAGGAACGGCAGGGCGCTGAAATGGCCGTTGACCGGGTCCCAGTAGATCGGCTTGCCGGTGTAGGTGTCGATGAAGGCCTTGTAGAAGAAATCCAGGCCGAAGGCACCCCAGGCGATGCGCGAGCGGACCACCAGCTCGGTGGCGATCAGCACCACGATGCCGAAGATGCTCAACGCGCACAGCACCATGAGCCAGTGGAAGCCGCGGTCGGCCAGCGCCGAGTTGCCGCGTGAGAGCAGGTAAGCGCGTATCGCCGAAGCCTCCTGCTGAGCAGGCTGCTCCGAGGGTTGCTCGCCGGGGAGAGCGGGCTCGGTCAGAAGCTGAGATTGATTGAAACGAATCTCGGGCACTTGGGCTATCACCATCCTCAGCCTACCGGGCCAAGATGAATAGAAGGTTACAGCACTGCAAAATGAAGCGCATAGCGCAGGAAAAATAACCCAGCAATGCAATGGTATGCCGAAAAATTCCGCCAACCGGAAATTGCTCCACATTCGCTTCCATTTCCCGCTAAGATGGGAAACTGGGAATCCGAAGGCCCACGCCCATGCGCTCCACTCTGACTTTCTTCGCCCTCGCTCTCGTCTCCCTTGCCTTTCCCGCGCTAAACAACGCCCAAACTCCGGCCCAGCCCGACCCGCCTCATCGCGAGTGGCAGGCCTCGTGGATCACCCATCCCACTGCGCCGCTGCGGGAGCCACTGGTGCTGCACTTCCGCCGCTCTGTAACCCTGGCCGCTGTGCCCGCGAGCTATCCGGTGCGTGTCAGCGCCGACAACCGCTTCATTCTCTACGTCAACGGTCATCGNNAGAACCTCATCACGGCAACGGTGTGGAACTTCGGCGTCTATGGGCCTCTGGCGCAGATCAGCGACCGCACCGCTTTTCTGCTGGAGAGCGAGGCGGGCGGAGTCAGCTCGATCAGCACGCCGGAGGGCTGGCTGGTCGAGGTCGAGCCGGGAGAGCGTCCGCTGCCCCGCGTCGCCAACGGCTTCAATGAGTACATGGCTTGCGGCACAGGCGAAGAGATCGACGGCGCGCGCTACGACTGGGAGTGGAATTCGCCTTCGGCTGTTGGACCAGCCTGGGTAGCTGCCGCCTCGCCCATCCGCGAGAGCATCTACCCAACCTCCAGCAAGGCTCACTCTGCGGATGTGACCGGAGACAATGCATGGGCGCTGGTGCCTGATGCGCTGCCGGCGATGGAGTTTACGCCAACCAACTCCGGCAAAACCACCAGACAAAGTATCCGTGTCGACTCGCCCGACCAGGAAGAGTCAAAACTGCTAGGTTTCCTGGAGGCTCTGGTCACTGTTCCGGCCGCAAGCCATGCTTATCTCCTCCTTGACCGCAAGACCCTGACCACGGCCTATCCGCAACTGACCGTCTCCGGCGGCAAGGGCGCAAAGATCCGACTCACCTACTCCGAAGCCCTCTACGACAAGGATCAGCACAAGGGNNGCATCGCAGCTTTGAGCCGCTCTGGTGGCGCACCTGGCGCTATCTCGACCTCGACATTGAGACCGGCTCCGAGCCGCTCACGCTGGAATCGGTCACCGCCTCCTTCACCGCATACCCCTTTCAGGAACGCGCGACCTTCAACTCCGGCGACGCTGAGCTGGACAAAATCTGGGAGATCAGTTGGCGCATCGCGCGGCTCGACGCCCACGAAACCTACATGGACACGCCCTACTACGAGCAGTTCCAGTACGTGGGCGACACGCGCATCCAGGCGCTCATCTCTTACGCTGTGGCCGGCGACGACCGGCTGGCGCGGCAGGCTATCTCGGCCTTCGACCAGTCGCGCACCGCGGACGGCCTCACGATGAGCCGCTATCCCAGTTCCCTGCCCCAGATCATCCCCACGTTTTCGCTGCTCTGGATCGGCATGGTCCACGACTATTGGCAATACCGGCCCGACCCGGAGCCGGCGCGCGCCGCGCTGCCCGGCACGCGCACGGTCCTCGCCTGGTTCGCCGCGCACGAGCAGCCGGACGGCCTGCTCCAGAAATTGCCCTGGTGGAGCTTTGTCGATTGGGTCTCTGAACACCAGGAGATTCCCACCTACGACGCCCAAGGCGAGTCCTGCGTCACCACACTGGAATACCTGGGCGCGCTCAATGAGGCCGTCGACCTGGAGAAGAGCCTTGGCGACCCGCTTCTGGCCGACCGCTATCAGGCCCGCGCCGCGCACGTCCGCTCCGGACTCTTTAACAAGTGCTGGTCGCCCAGCCTCGGCCTGGTTGCCGATAATCCCGACCAGAAGAACTTCAGCCAGCAGGCCAATATTCTGGCCGTCCTCTACGATGTGGTCCCCAAGGAATGCCAGCAGGAGGTGCTGCGCCGGATGCTGTCGATTGACCCCGGAACCACACCCGACGGAATCCTGAGCGCCTCCTACTACTTCCGCTTTTATCTTGCTCGCGCCCTGGACCACGCCGGACTGGCCGACGAGTACCTGCGCTCCATCGATCCCTGGCGCAAGTTGCTTCCGCTGCACTTCAGCACCTGGCCCGAGGTTCCCGGCAACACCCGCTCCGACTCCCACGCATGGAGCGCGCATCCCATTTACGACCTGCTCACGCTGGTCGCCGGCATTGAGCCAGCCAGCCCCGGCTTCGCCACGGTCCGCATCGCTCCCCACCTGGGCACGCTACCCGCGCTCAAGGCCGTCTTCCCGCATCCCGAGGGGTTGATCGAGGTCGCCTATCAACGCCAGGGAGCCGGCCTGGACGCGACCATCACGCTGCCCGGCAGGCTCACAGGCGACTTCATCTTCAATGGCCAGAGCTGGCCGCTCACTCCCGGACTCAACAGGATCAAGCAGCCGTGACGCAGGGGCGACGCATGGCAAATTCCCGGTAATTTGAGCTGGGAGGGGTGATCACTAGCGGCAGAAATACTTCAGGCGGAAAGCCCTTGCATTCCGCTCCGGCCTGTGTTAACTCTTATGCTAATAATTTTTTGATGGCTACCTCGCGAGTAAACGCCGGGAGCCGTCGAACAGGAGCTTCCCCATGCTGAAGATCGGCACTGCCATCCGCGCTCACCGGCTGCAAATGGGGCTTTCCCAGGGAGACATCGAAAAGAAGACGGGCCTGCTGCGCTGCTATCTCTCGCGCGTGGAGAACGGCCACACGATTCCGTCGCTGGACACGCTGTCGAAGATTGCGCGGGCGCTTGATCTGCCCATCACCCAGTTCTTCGCCGACGACTCGCTAGGCAAGCAGGCCAACCTGCAAAAGCTCTCCGACGAGGAGCTGCGCTTTCTGACCCAGATCCGCCGCTACTCGAC
>PLPA01000155.1 GCA_003159355.1 Acidobacteriaceae bacterium
CGCCTGCTCCTTGGATTGCAGGGTGCCGTTGGGGGTGATGGCCATGTAGTCGTCGGCCAGTAGGGCGTCCAGGGCGGGGATGTCGGCCTTCAGCACGGCAATGCGCCACGCCTCTTCCAGTTGGAATATCTCGTGGTGGCTCTCGTGGCGCTGTGTCCGGGGCATTCCGCTGTGCTGAAAGGCGGCGCAGGGGGCCAGCGCCAGCGCGGCAACAATGGGAAGGAGGAGCGCCAGGGCATACTGTCTCCGGCGGCGGAGGGGCTTGTTTGGGTTGATCGCGGCTGCGAGCATGATCGTATCGGATGGTAGCCCCGCAAGGCCGCGCCGGTCAAACGAAATCCGAAATGCTCCACTAAAAATTAACGCGAGTGGTTGAGCAAGTCAGACGAGCAAGGCGTTTTAGTCCCTATTTTCCGGTCCCTGGTCCCACGTGTACGATAAATTGCATGCGCTTCTTCCTCTTCAAGACCGAACCCGATGTCTACTCCTTCGACGACTTCCTGCGCGACCGGGAGACTGTCTGGGACGGCGTGACCAATCCCACCGCCGTNNAAGCACCTGCGCGAGATGAAGCCGGGAACCAAGTGGATCTTCTACCACACCGGCGAGGAACGCACCGCCGTCGGGACGGGTACCGTGGTCAGCGTGGACCCAACCAACCCCAAGATTCCCATCGTCAAGGTCAAGGCAGGCAAGCGCCTAAAGCAGCCCAAGACTCTGGGCGCCATCAAAGCCGAGCCGCTCTTCGTCCAGTCGCCGCTGGTCCTCATCGGGCGGCTTTCGGTGGTGCCGCTGACCGAGGAGCAGTGGGAGTGGTTTGTAGCGTAAGGAAGCAATGTGGTAAGATTTCCTTGTATCCTTGAATGAGGCGAATCATGCTAGCCAAACTGACCGTCAAAAATCAGCTCACCTTGCCGAAAGCGGTCGTCACACGCTTCAAAGGCGTAGAGTACTTCGATGTGAGTACCGACGACTCCGCGATCACGCTCAAGCCGCTGCGACCTAGCAAGGCCGATGAAGTGCGGCAGTACCTGGCTGGCCTGGGCATCACCGAGCAGGACGTTACCGATGCGATTGCATGGGCGCGTGAAAGCCATTGACCAGCCCAATGCGCCAGAGAGTCGTCTTTGACACAAATACTGTCATTTCCGCACTTGTTTTCACCGGTGGACGCCTGGATTGGTTGAGGGCGCATTGGCGTGAGCGAGGATCGATTCCGCTTGTCTCCTCTGCGACGGCAGCGGAATTGAAATGGGTTCTGGGTTACCGCAAGCTCAAATTGAGCGCCGAATACCAATTAGAACTGCTGGGCGATTACGTGAGCTACTGCGAAGCTGTTGAAGTCACGGAAACCTGCCCCATCCAATGCCGGGATGCCAAAGACCAGCCATTTCTCGACCTGGCGCAAAGCGGCAAAGCTGACTTGCTGGTGACGGGCGACGATGACCTGCTGGCGCTAGCCGGGCAGACTGCGTTTCTCATCGAGACGCCGGAAGCGTATCGGCTGCGCTCGGAAGCTGGTCATTGATAGCACCTGGTGCTATATTATGAATATGCCCAACCCGGATGCAAGATCGGAACGGGTTTTCAAAACTGCCTGGTTTTCCAAGGCTGCACGAAAGGCGCGCATTTTGGATGCCGAGCTTTGCGCGGCCATCCGCCAGGTGATGCTGGGGCAAGCCGACGATTTGGGCGGCGGAGTCTACAAGAAGCGCCTGGGTAGAAATCTTTTCCGATCCATCCTCGTTGCAAAGGGCGGACGGTTTTGGGTCTACGCCTACCTCTTCGCGAAGAAGGATCGGGCCAATATTGGCGTTGATGAGTTGGCGGACTTCCGTGCATTAGCCGATCTGTATGTTCGAAAGACAGACGCCGAAATCGTGAAGGAATTGCAGCTCAAAGAAATTGTGGAGATATGCCATGGCGAAGAATAACAAATACAAGAGCGATGCCTTTGAAGCGATTCATAGCGCCGTTTCCGGCATGGCTCGAGCAGGAACAATCGACAAGGCTACCATGCGGCGTTTCGACGAGTCGTGCCTTGCAGTCCCCGTTCCGCTCGAACCCCGCCGCATCAAGAAGATTCGCGAGAGCCAGCATGTCAGTCAGCCGGTCTTTGCCCGTTATCTCAACACCAGCGAATCCACGGTCGAGAAGTGGGAGAGCGGCGCAAAAAGGCCCAGCGGTATGGCGCTCAAGCTGCTGGACATCGTCGAGAAGCACGGATTGAAGATGCTGGCCTGAAGGACTAAACCCCGCCTTCCCCCAGCCAGCGCCTGGTGTTCAGCAACTGCCGCTGATCCAGCGCCCAGACCTTCCCCGTCAGTTCGTCCGCGCTCTTGCCCTCGCGGATGCACTTATCAAACTCGCCGGCCATGGCTTGCATCTTAGCGTCGAGGTCGTCGACGAAGCTCAGCACCAGCGCTTCGGGGATCATCGGCAGCTTGGGCGAGCCGAACTCCAGCTTGCCATGATGGCTCAGAATCATGTGCAGCACCAGCAGTTTGAGCTTCGGCGGAAAGTTGGGCAGGCTGTCCATGGTGCGCTCGGCCAGCGCTGTTCCGATCTGGATGTGCCCCAGCAAACTGCCTTCGACGGTGTACTCGAAGCCGATCTCCCAGCTCAGTTCGCGCACCTTGCCAATGTCATGCAGGATGACGCCGGTCAGCAGCAGGTCGCGGTCGAGGATGGGATAGTTGGGCGCGACGCGGTCGGCCAGCGTGAGCAGGCTGACGACGTGCTCCAGCAGTCCGCCCAGCCAGGCGTGGTGAAGCTGCTTGGCGGCGGGGGCTTCGCGGTAGTCCTGCGCCAGCGCCGGATCGGCCAGCAGCGTGGTCAGCAGCAGCTTGAGGTCGGGGTTGGTGAAGCTCTCGACAAAGCCGAGAAGCTTACGCCAGAGTTCGGCCACATCGTAGGTGGTCGAAGGCAGCAGATCCGCCTTGTCCACCTCGCTGGGCAGTGCCACGCGGAGCTGGTCGATCTTCATCTGCAGGCGGTCGTCGAAGCGCGAGGCCGAGCCGCGCGCCTTGACGATGTCGCCCCGCTCGAAGTCCCTGGCGATGCGCGGGTCTCCAGGCTCCCAGACGCGCCCTTCAAGCTGGCCGGTCTTGTCGCCCAGAATCAAATTCAAATAGGGCTTGTTGGACTTGGTGGTGCGCTGCTGCTTGAGCAGAACCAGGAAGAAGCCGTCGAAGAGCTTGCCTTCGTCAAAGTTGGCCAGATCGGCGATGTAGATGTCTTTCATCGTGGTGTGCCTTGAAAATCGGGTGAGAACGTCAGGGAAGTTGCGGATTGCCGGAAAACTTCTGTGAAACAAGTTTACGACTCCCGGAGCCNNCCACGCGCGCACGATGGCCGAGGCGATCCAGCGCATTGCGGCCGACCTCGGTATTCCCTACATCTTCAAAGCCAGCTACGACAAGGCCAACCGCACCAGCGTGAAGAGCTTTCGCGGGCCGGGCCTGGTCGAAGGCACGCGCATTCTGGGCCGCCTGGCCAAGGACACCGGCCTGCCGGTGCTGACCGACGTGCACGAGCCGGCTCACTGCGCGGTGGCCGCCGAGGCTGTGGACGTGCTGCAGATTCCCGCATTTCTATGCCGCCAGACTGATCTGCTGGTTGCCGCGGGCAAGACCGGCCGCGCCGTCAACATCAAGAAGGGCCAGTTCGTCGCCCCGTGGGATATGACCCACCCGGTCGAAAAGGTGCGCTCGACGGGCAATGAGCGCGTCTTTCTCACCGAGCGCGGAGCCTGCTTTGGCTACAACACGCTGGTGGTCGATTTCCGCGGACTGCCAGTGATGCGCGCGCTCGCGCCGGTGGTCTTCGACGGCACGCATTCGGTGCAGCAGCCCTCGGCGGCCAATGGCGTCAGCGGTGGCCAGCCTGAGTTCATTCCGCTGCTGGCGCGGGCCGCAGTTGCCGCCGGCATCGACGGCCTGTTTCTCGAAGTTCACGACGACCCCGCCAACGCCAAATCCGACGGCGCCAATGCCCTGGATTTAAAGCTGCTCAAGCCGCTGCTGGAAAGGCTGCTGGCGATTCATAAAGCGGCAAACGGCGAGTGAAGTTTCGAGGTTCTGGTCTCGACGATTGTCAATCGATTGGTTGCCGCCACGCCCTACGATTTTTGCTCGATGCGCGCCAGGCGCGGAACCGCGATCAGAGTGATCGCAAAGAGGAAGATGGAGGCGGCGATGACTTCCAGGTGGCCGAGGGGCAGGTCTTCCAGCAGCAGCTTGGCCGCAACCAGCCCCAGCGTGGCGTAGGCGATGCGCGTCAGTTCGACGCGGCGCCAGCGGGAGCCGGTTTTGGCCAGCGCAAGAGCCAGCGCGCAGAGGACGAGCGTGCGAATAAGGGCGATGTGAGGGGCTTCAGGAGGCCAGCGCAGGGCGACGAGGCGCAACATGCCCTCGACCAGCAACGCCGCCAGCGCGAAGACCGCCAAAGCCGCCGTTGCCAGGTTGATCAACTGCTGCATCCAGCTCTCGGGAGAGCCGCGCTTGCCGGCCGCGGAGCAAATCATCGCGCACGCGGCAACCAGGCAGACGCTCACCGTAAGGCTCACGGGCGAGGCTCCGGCCAGGGCATGGAAGGCATACCCCATCAGTCCCGATGCTATCGCCGCCGCCAGCAGAAAGACCAGGCCGTGCAGCTTGAGTGCCAGGCGGGAGTGAAAAACAGTGGCGGCCAGCGCGGCCAGGGCGAGGCACGCCGCCAGCCAGAAGGGCGGCAGGCTTAACAGGCATCCGGCCAGAAGCAGGCACGCGGCCCAGGCGGAATACACCTGGAAGTTGCGGCTTGCGGCGGCTTTGCTGAAGAACAGAAAGGCCGCCGCGTAGCAGGCAATTGAAAACAGCAGGCAGACCGCTCCCAAAACGATTGCGCCCCAGCCCGGCGCAAAATAAAGCACGCTCGAAGTGGCCAGTAGGAAGGCAATGATCATCTGGCCGGTTTCAAAGATGGTGATCCGTTGCCCCTGTAGCGTGGTCCGGACGACGACACTGACCGCGTAAATCAGCAGCAGAAGGCAGCCGGGCAAGAGCAAGCCTGCCGCGCCCAGCGCCGGGTAATCCGTGCGCGTGCTCTGCGGGCTTGAGTAGATGAAGATCAGCTCCCAGATGGCCAGGTCGGCTGCGGCGGCCACCAGCGGCCGCACACTCCACGGGTGGTTACGCGCGGCCGCGTACTCGCATGTGAGCGCCATCAGCAGCAGCGTCGCGAGGAAAGGCAGAAGCTCGTGCGTGGCGATGGACAGGGCAAGAGCCGCCGCCGCCGCAGTTGCGTTGGCCATCCAGAAGACCGGCGCGCGATTCCGCTTCCAGGCCAGCGCGGTGGCCGCCATCACGAATGCGCCGAGGATGGCCGCAGTGGCCTGCGCCGGCAGCACTTTGAAGCTCAGGGTCAGTTCCCAGAGCATGGGAGCAAGGATCAGCGCAGAGGTTCCGGCATAGACGGCGCTGGAAAACCATGCCTCAACGCGCGCCGCGCCCACCAGCCACAAAAGCGCATAGACGATGGCGACGGCGGCAATTGCCAGCCGGGGCAGCGAACTGGATTCCGCGATGTAGCGCAGGACGTAAGCGCCGGCAATGCCCAGCAGAGCATAGGCCAGCACAGAGAGGACGCTGCCGCTCTGCGCCAG
>PLPA01000070.1 GCA_003159355.1 Acidobacteriaceae bacterium
CAGGCCGAGGCGGAGCGCGAAAAGCGCGCCAAGGTCATCCACGCCGAGGGCGAATTCAGCGCCGCCCAGAAACTGGTGGACGCCGCCACACTGATGGCCACGCAGCCGATGACCTTGCAGTTGCGCTATTTGCAAACTCTCTCCGACATCGGCGTCGAGAAGAACACCACCATCGTCTTCCCACTGCCCCTGGAGATGATGACGCTCTTCAACAAACTCAGCGGCATAACGACCCCGCCCAAGCTGGAGGCGGAAAAGAAGTAGGCGTTGATTCGCCCCAGGCTCTCATCCGCCGGTTTATTGCTGGCGGATGGGTGTCTTCCGCTCGAAGAGTGTGAGGCGTTGGTTGAGGCTTTCGGCCAGCGGCGCGTTGCCTTGGCGAGCGGCCAGATCGGCGGCGCGCTGTTCCGTTTCCGTGGCCTGGCCGTAGCGGCCGGTTTCAGCATAGGCCGCGGCCAGCGTGCCCAGTACCACCGGCTCGCGCGCCGAGGTTAGCTTGACGGCGTGTTCAGCCAGTGAGACGGCCTCACTTCCGTTGCGCAGAGCCGCCTCCGGCGCGGTTGCCAGCACCCAGGCGATTTCATTCAGCACCTGCACATTGTCCGGCTCTTTCAGCAGCGCCTGCCGCCAGTGCGCGAGGCCCTCCGCGCGCCGTCCCTTCATCGCCAGAGCCACGCCCAGGTAATAGTGCGCCTCCACCAGGCTGGGTGAGAGCTGCAAGGCCCGCTCGAAATTCGTAATGGCTTCGTCTGTCTGGCTTGTTTCGCCCAGGGCTTGCCCCAGGTAATTGTGGAACGCCGCGCTCTTCGGCGCAAGTTCGACTGCCTTCCGCAGGTGCGGAATAGCCTCATCCGGATGGTCCTTGGAGAGCAGCGCATGGCCCAGGTTGCCCTCCGCGGAGGCGTAGGCGGGGTCCAGTTCGGCCGCCTTGCTGAAATCCGCAATGGCTTCGTCGAGATTGCCCTGCATGGCCAGCGCCTGGCCGAGGTTGTTGTAGGCGTGGGCGTACCGGGGATCGCTCTCGATGGCCTGGCGATAGTGCTGCACGGCCTCATCGAGGCGGCCCTGGGAGGCAAGCGCGTAGCCCAGGTTGTTGTGCGCCTCGGCGTACTCGGGATTGATGGCGACAGCATCCTCGAGCTGCTCGATGGCTTCGGGCAGGCGGTGTTCTTCCAGCAGCGCGCGGCCCAGATTGTTGCGCGCCTCGGCATAGCCCGGATTCTCGTCCAGCGCCTGGCGGTAATGATCGATGGCTTCATTGGAACGGCCCGCGCCGGCCAGCGCGATGGCCAGATTATTGTGCGCCTCCGGGTAATGGGGCTTGATCAGGACAGCCTTCTGGAGCTGGGCGATGGCGTCCGTGGTTTTGCCTGCGCGGGCCAGCGTCTGGCCGTAGTTGTTGCGGGCGCGGGCGTCCTCCGGGCTCATTGCGATGGCTTTGGCCCACTCGGGCAGCGCGGCGGCGAGCTGGCCCTTCTTGGCCAGCTCCGCGGCCACATCGTATTGCTTGTAAAAATCCACCGCCGGCGTGGCGATGTGTTCGATGCCGCTGGGGTCCATGTTGACGAACTCCGGAATGTTCACCGCGCGATTGGCGGCGGTGGAGTTCTCAATCAGGATGGCGGGCGTGTCGTGGCCCTCGGCGTCGATATGGGTGAGGAACATCTGCGTGTAGGGCGAGCGGCTCTTGGAGGAAAAGACCAGCCAGCGTCCGTTGGGCGAGAAGCTGTGCCAGGAGTTCATCAGCGCCGTGTTGCAGGTCATGCGCCGGGCCTCGCCGCCCGTGGCCGGAACGATGTAGAGCTGGCTGTCGGGACGCATCAACTGGCCGTTGTGAGCCTGCACAAAGACCATCCACTTGCCGTCCGGCGATATCTTGGCAAAGCTGTTGCTCATGCCGTTCTCTGAGGCGCCGGCGATGGGTTCCGCCTTGCCTCCCAGGCCGTGATTGAAGGGGATGCGGTAAAGGCCGTACTGAATCGCAACCTCCGTGGGGTCGTTGGCGTAGGCGGCCAGCTTGCCGTCGGCGCGGTAGGGATCCCTGGCCTCGGCGCGGGCAAAGACAAGGTACTTGCCGTCAGGGCTCCAGACGGCGCTGGCCTGCACAAAACGGGGATCGTCGGCGCCGGGCAGCGGCTGAAATTTTTTGGTCTCGCGGTCATACCAGGCCAGGATGCCGCGCGTCGGATAGAAGACTTGCAGGAAGCGATAGTCCTTGAAGTTGGCTACGTAATAGAACGACGAGCTTTTGCTTCCCGGCGGCCGGATGGTGGTGACCACATAGCGGCCATCGGGCGAGACCTGGGACATGAAGCCGACGCGGACCGGGCTGCCCGATTCCGTGGGAAATGAGGACCAGGAGATCACGTCCTGGTTGCGAATCGTCATCTGCTTGGCGACCGGGACAAGCGTGTATAGCCCCTTATCGTTCTGCGGACCATCCAGATCGAGGCCCAGCGTCTTGCCGTTGGCAGCGAAGGAGTGGCAGTTGGCGCAGGAATGAAGGTCGGTCATCACCACATGGCTTCCGGTCTCCGCCACATTGCGCATGCGCCATTCGATCAGCGGGATCGCGCTCGATGCCAGCGGCTTGATGAATCCCTTTTCCGTCTCCGAGGGCATCAGCGGCACGTCGCGATAGAAGATCGGCGCGCCCACCGGGTCGGTCGAAATGCTCAGCTTCATGCTGCTGCTGGAGACCGGCGTTGCCCCGCTTCCGGATGCAAAGCCGCGTATGGTAATGGTGGCGGCAGCGGCGACCGCGTGCTGTCGGATGGCGGCCCAGGTTGCGGCGTCGGGCTTGAAGGTGTGCGCGGCGGCCTGCTCGGGGGTCAGTTCGGGCGGCTTGTTGGTGTCGGCAACGGCGCGCGGATCGATTGCGCCGATGCGCATCAGCTCGCCCTTCGACAAGACCAGGAGGGGCGCGGTACCGTCCGCGAAGGAGATTTCAATCTGCCAGGAGCCGGCACTGGGCGCAGAGTCGCGCCACTGAAACGTCGGAGGGGCCATGTCGGGCGGGAAGACCGAGCCGTCGAGGGGATAGTCGATAGCGATGCGAGCCGGCTCGTTCTGCGCATTCACACCTCGGATGCCCCGTCCCGCAAGCAGGCCGGCCGCGAGAAGAATGCCCGCCGCCAGGGTTGCAACAATTTTCCTGTTCATCCCGTAGACTCCCGCCAGATTCGTCTTCCGCTTCCCCGGCTCCGCGTCAGTATACTACCGGCCGCCTTCATTTTGGTGTCCGTTGCCCTCCCCGCTCTCCCGTTGGTTAGACTTGAAGAGAGACCATTCCGGGAGCCGCCTTGCACACTCCGACAGAAGAACGCATCATCCGTCCGGCCAAGAACATTTACGGCAGCCTGCGCCTGCCCGGCGACAAATCCATCAGCCACCGCTACGGAATGCTGGCGGCCTTTGCCGAAGGCACGTCGCGCTTCACGAATTTTTCCACCGGGGCCGATTGCGCCTCGACGCTCGCCTGCATGGAAGCGCTGGGCGCGAAGGTTCGCCGCCTCGAAGATGACTCGGTGGAAGTGACCGGCGTGGGCGGACGCGTGACGCCGTGCGACCAGCCGCTGGACTGCGGCAACTCCGGCTCGACGATGCGCATGATCAGCGGTTTGCTAGCGCCGCAAGAGGGACGTTTCACGCTGGTCGGCGACGACTCGCTCTCGCGCCGCCCGATGGAGCGGATTCGCAAGCCGCTTGAAGAGATGGGCGCGCGCCTCACGCTTACCGAGGGCCATGCGCCGCTGACCATCGAAGGCTGCGCGTTGCGGGCCATCGACTACGCCACTCCGGTGCCCAGCGCGCAGGTGAAGACCTGCATCCTGCTGGCCGGCTTGCAGACAGCGGGCACGACCACGGTGCGCGAGGCAGTGCGCACCCGCGACCACAGCGAGCTGGCTTTGAGAGCCTTCGGCGCAACGGTCGGGCGCTCTCTGGACTCGGTTTCGATTACTGGGCCGCAGAAGCTGCGCGCCATCGACGCTGCCGTTCCCGGCGACATTTCTTCGGCGGCGTTCTTTCTCTGCGCGGCGGCGTTGTTTTCCGGCTCCAGCCTGGTGCTCGACTCGCTTGGCCTGAACCCCACGCGCGCCGCGCTGCTGGACGTGCTGACGGCTCTGGGGGCGCGCATCTCTGTGCTCAATCTAGAGGAGAAGAACGCCGAGCTGGTGGGCACGGTGCAGGTCACAGCGCCGCCGGAAGGTCTTGGCTCGACCGCTGTCAGCGGCGCGCTGGCCGCACAACTGATCGACGAGCTGCCCGCGCTGGCCGCGATTGGCCCTTTCACCAGCGGCGGCATTCGCATCCGCGACGCTCGTGAACTGCGCGTGAAGGAGTCGGACCGGATCGCACTGGTGGTCAGGAATCTGCGAGCAATGGGCGCCGAGGTCGAGGAGTTCGAGGACGGCCTGGATGTGCCCGGCGGACAAACGCTGCACGGCGCAACGATTGACTCCGGCGGCGATCACCGCATCGCCATGGCCTTCAGCGTGGCAGCGTTGCGCGCCGAGGGGGAGACGCGCATTCAAGGCGCGGAATCGGTCGCCATCAGCTTTCCCGATTTCTTCAGTTTGCTGGATCTGGTGGCGGAACGCTGAGCAGTTGCAGAACCGTCTCTTCGATGCGGCGGCAGGCTTCGGGGAGCGCGGCAGACACTGCGGCGCTGAAGGCTTCGCCAAACTCGATTGAGCCTGCGCCGATGGTCAGCAATTGCGCGTTGCGTGGCACAGAATTGTAAAGATCACGGCTCAGCGCGAGCAGTTCCGCCGCGTTCTGATGATGGGTGTTGATGCCCTGCCCCGCGACGGCTGGCTCCAGGGGCTTCAGATGGAGTGATCCGGGGGCTGTATCGAGAGAGCAATCGATAAACAGAACCGATTGAGCGCGAGCAACGTCCTCGGCCAATTCGGGAGTCCATTGATGGTCGGCGATGACGCGCACGCCGGGCTGGTCTGAGAATCGCCGCTCCGCCCACTCGGCAAGCCAAAGCCCGACGCCGTCATCTCCGCGCATAGTGTTGCCGCAGGCGAGAATGAGGCATCGGGCTTGGGTCGAACTCATGGTTTCAGTTTAGCGGATGAGCTGGTCCACAACCTCGCCGTCGGCATTCACCATCGTCATTACCAGCGGCATCTGGCCGAAGGCGTGCGTGGAGCAACTGAGGCAGGGATCGAAGGCGCGGATCACGGCCTCGACGCGGTTGAGAGCGCCCGGGGTGAACTTTCCGTCCTTGACATAAGCTCTTGCGGATTGCAACACGCCGCGGTTCATCGCGTTGTTGTTATGGCCGGTGGCGACGACCAGGTTGGCCCAGGTGATCTTGCCGTTCTCGTCCACCTTATAGTGGTGATTCAGCGTGCCGCGCGGAGCCTCGATCTGGCCTGCTCCTTCGAGGCGGTTGACGCCGGCGGTAGCGCGCACGTGCTTGTCGAGGATGAGCGGATCAGTGAGGATGCGTTCGATATTCTCGACGCCGTAGAGGGCCTCGACCAGCCGCGCATGATGATAGTGGAAGGAACTCTCGATGGGTCCGGCGCTCATCTGCTTGAAGAGGGCCAGTTCCTTGTCGGCCTGCGGCGTTCCCATGGACTTGACGATGTTCAGCCGCGGCAGCGGGCCCACGCGATAGCTGCCCTGCGGGTAGCCGAGCGGCTTGTAGTAGACGAACTTGGTGTAGCTGTAGTTCTCAACCGCCTCGCCGATCACTTCGGTGAAGTGATGGGCGGTGATGCCGTCCTCGATGATCGCGCCTGTGGGATCGATCAGCCGCAGCGCGCCGTCGGTGAATTCAATCGACTCGTCCTCGTTAATCAGGCCCAGATAATTTGACGGAAAGTTGGCGAAGACCTCGATCTCCTGGCTGAAGGTGTCGGCGATCTGCTTGTAAGCGGTCAGCGCCAGCTCGACGTTGGCGTAGGCCTCGGGCAGCATGGCCAGAATCTCATCCCTGTGAGCGGATGTAAGCGGCTCGGTGACGCCGCCCGGCACAACCCATCCGGTATGAATGCGCTTGGTGCCCAACAGTTCGATGATGTGCTGGCCGAAGCGGCGCAGGCCGATGCCCGCCATGCCCAGGTCGGGCCGCGCGGCCGCAACGCCGAAGATGTTGCGCTTGACGGGATCCGACTCCATGCCTAGCAACAGATCAGGCGAGGAGAGATGGAAGAAGCTCAGCGCGTGCGACTGCACCATCTGGGCCATATTCAACATGCGCCGCAGTTGCGCGGCGGTATGCGGAATGCGCACCGCCATGATCGCCTCGCAGGCCTTGGCCGAGGCCAGCAGGTGCGAGACCGGGCAGATGCCGC
>PLPA01000220.1 GCA_003159355.1 Acidobacteriaceae bacterium
GTCTACCCCGGCGTCACGCAGAACTCGGTCAAATACGGTGGCATAGCCGACAACGAAGGCTTCGCCGGCGCCGCTCCGGGAACCGCTGTGGTGGCCAAGTCATCGACTGCCGGCTACTATGTGGACGACACCACAGTGGGCGGATTTGGCGCCAGCCTTCGCGTTCCGCTCATCAAGGATAAGCTAACCTTCGGCGCCAAGGGCCTTTATGGACCCGGCGTGGGCCGCTACGGCGACACCACTCTCTCTGACGTGACCAACGACGCCAACGGTGATTTGAAGCCGATTCACAACGGCTCTGGCCTGTTCACCCTTGAAGCCACGCCCACCCCGCGCCTGCTTCTCTACCTCAACTACGGCGGCGACTACGCGGCGCGCGCCGACTACGCAACCTCGGCCCTCACCCTTGGAGATCCTACGGCCACCTTCTGCCAGACCGGTGTAACGGCCGCCAACGCCTCCACCTTCTGCTCGGCCAAGCCCACTGCGGCGATGTTCGCCGCCGGCGGCAGCTACGGTTCGCACTTCACCTCTGCTCCCGTTATCACGCCCATCGGTTACGGCTCGCGCTACGCCAGCGTCTCCGCAACCTGCGCCACTGCGGCGGGTACCCCCGGCCTTGCCTCCGGCTCGGTGGGATACCAGCCCGCAGGCTCCGGCTGCGGAAACAACACCCGCGACGTGCAGGAAATCACCGGCGGCTACTGGTACGACATCTACAAGGGCGACCGCGGCCGCCTGCGCCAGAGCATCCAGTACGGCTATGCAGTCCGCGAGGGCTGGTCCGGCACCGGCACTGCGGGCGCTTTGTCCAGTCCTTTGAACGGCGCCAAGGGCATCGACAATATGTTCTGGACCAGCTTCCGCTACTACCTTCCGTAAACCGCCTACCAGCGGCTTCGGCAGTAGCAAAAGAGGCAGCCCCACTCCGGGCTGCCTCTTCTGTTTCCCGGCGGAAGTGTACAGCATTTCAAGGAGATTCCTTCGGACAAATCAGGATGGGGACTCATCCAAGTTCTGCAAGGGCAAGGCTTCAGCACATTCGGCACTACCAGCGGCACCAAGAATGTTCTCTATGGCTCGCGACAGCTTCAGATCTCCGCCAAACTGTTCTTCTCATAAACAAAGCTGGTTGAGACCTAGGACTTCCCCATCCTTTCGTCAAACTCGCGAGGACTGATTTACCACTTAGCAGGTTAGCCACCGCTTCGCGGTGATCGCGAGTTAGCAAGTTGGCGGGTTCATTGCTGGCGTAACTTGCAGCGGCAAGTCGGGCTGCGTTTAACGATGGGGAGCTGGGAATCAACGAACCCGCCTCGTTCACAGAATCGATTCGCAGCCCCTCTTCCTATACTGAATGAATGGCTAATACTCCGCCTTGCGGATGGACGCTGGAAGAGGCCGCGCGCACTCGCGGCGCGCTGCGCATTGCCGGAGTGGACGAGGTGGGCCGCGGACCGCTCTTCGGGCCGGTGGTCGCCGCCGCGGTGATTCTGGCGCCCGGCTTCCGCTTCGATGGCCTGACCGACTCAAAGAAGCTGACCGAGAAGAAGCGCAACGAACTCGACGTGGAGATTCGCGCCAATGCTGTTTGCTGGGCCATCGCCGAGGTGGACGCCGAGACCATCGACCGCATCAACATTCGCCAGGCCTCGCTCATGGCCATGCGCCGCGCCGTCGGGCAACTCGCGCTCAGCCCCGACTACCTGCTCATCGACGGCCGCGACGTGATCGACTCGGAATGCCGGCAGCAGGCTGTCATCCACGGCGACGCAATCAGTTTTTCCATTGCCGCAGCCAGCGTGCTGGCCAAGGTCTACCGCGACCGCCTGCTGGTGGAACTGGACCGCGAGTATCCCGGCTACGGCCTGGCGCAGCACAAAGGCTACGGCTGCCCCGCGCACCTTGACGCCCTGCAACGCCTCGGCCCCACCCCGTTGCACCGCAAGAGCTTTCACCCCGTGGCGCAGGCGTTGCTTCGCTTCGATGAATGACAGTTGCAGCCGGTGTTGCGCCGTTTTGTTGGAGACTGCAAGAGGATGGGTTACTGGTGATCAGCAGAGAGCTTGCTCTCCGCGAAGAGGCCCGGCGCTTGGCCGGGCCTCTTGGTTGCTGAACTGCGATGAGAACTACTGGGCGGCCGGCGGGGTGACCACGGGCTCGTTGCCGCCCTTGGCGGGCGTGAGTCCAGGCACCAGGGGCGCGGCCTTCATATCGCCGCTGGCGGCTTCATTCATGTTGATGCCGTAGTGCTGCAGGGTTGAGGCCAGCATCTGGTACAAAGAGGCTCGCGCCTGCGCGTAAATAGCCTGCGCGGAGATCAGATTATTATCCGCCGCAGCCAGATTGCGCTGCTGTTGCAGCACGTTGGCCGTGGTGGAAGCGCCCAGCCGCAGCTTCTTCCCTTCGGCGTCCAGACTTTGCTGGTTGTAATCCCTGGCGGCGATGGAGGCCTTGACCAGCTCGCGATCGTTGGCGAGCGCAATCTGCGCGTTGACCACCTGCATATGAATTTGCGTGTAAAGCTGCTCCAGATGCATCTCGGCTTGGCGATATTCGATCAGTGAGCGCGCCTGATCGGCCTGTGCGGCCCGGTTGCGCAGGGGGATGTTGAGACTGAATCCCACGCCCTTGTCGGGGGCAGTGCTGTTGCCTAGATCCTGAAGCACGCCGCCGTAGTCGTTCGGTGCAGAGTTGCCCTGGACGACACAGGAAATGCCGTTGAAGCTGCAATTCTTGTTGACGGCGCCGCCAATGACGCTGGCTCCGTAGTAGCCGTAAGCGTTCAGAGTCGGCAGCAGGGCGTTGCGCGCTCCGCGCAGCGTGATTGTATCTTTCTTGATGGCCAGCGTGGCCTGCTCAAGCTCCGGGCGATTCTGGAAGGCCTGCTGCACCAGCTCCTCGACGGGCTGCTTCTCCTCGGGAAGCTGCTCAAGGCTCACGCGGTCGGTGGGAATCACCGCCGCGGCCACCAGCGCCGCATCGTTCAGATTGCGCGCGATGGCCTGCTTGATAATCAGTTGCTGATAGGCCAAATTGTTTTGCGAGCTGATCAGCGCCTGCTTGTCCGTAGCCACGGTGGATTCGGAGTTGACCACATCCAGAGGAGCCAGGGTGCCGATCTCCAACTGCTTCTTGTTGTCTACCAGCAGCTTGCTGCTCTGCTCCAGGGCGCGCTGCTTGGCCTGGACATCCTCATAGGAGCTGACCAGGGCCCAGTAAATGTTTTCCACCTGATTGACGGTGTAGAGAATCTGCTGGCGGAAGGTGGAGTCGGTGATGCGGCGGTCGAGGATCGCCTCGTAGATGAAGCGCTTGTTCACCCAGATGCCGGCGCCTTGCAACAGATTCTGGGTTACCGTGGCTTTGAACGATGAGGAAACCTCAGGCACGTAGCTGGAAAGAGTGTTGCTTGTGGCGATGCGGCTGTTGTTCCAAGCGACGGATAACGAGGTTCCCGGTGTAAAGCCCTGGGTGTAGGTGAAGTTATATTCCTCGGTATTCGTCGAGGAGGCTGGACTGAAGAGGCTGGTCTGCTGCGTCTTGTCCTTGTCGAACTGGACCGTCCCGCCGAGACTAGGGTCGAGGTTCTGCGGCAAGGGGCCAGCTCCATCGGTGGATAGAACCACGCCGTTACTGCCGGCCGCCGCACCGCTTGATGCGCCTCCGGGAGCGCCGCTGGATGCCAGGGTCTGGGAACTGCCCCCCATGGTATTGGTGAGCACCGTCGCATTCACGCCACGCAAAATGGAGCCCGCTCTGGCCCGCAACAGATCGGTATCGGCGATGTCCAGGTTGTAGCGGGAGATGGCGATGTCGTAATTATTCTCCAGAGCCAACGCCAGCGCATCGGAGAGGCTCAGATAAATCTTGCCGTCCTTGACCAGGTCGGTGAGGCGCACGGAGTTGGCAAAGCTGGCCTTGTCGATGGAGGTGGGCCGGTAAATGTTGATCGGATTGCCCAGAAGCCGGCCCGCGGGAATGGAAAAATCGCGCGCGGACTGACGCAGGTCGAGAGGCTCGGTCTGCACAGGCGTGGGCGCCGAGGGCAGGTTTGAGGCCGCCTTGTCCGGGACCGTTGCCGGCGCTTGCTGGGCAAATCCGGAGGGCGATCCAGCCGCCAAGGTCAGCATCACCGCCGCTACGGCGCGCAACCGATAGCCCGCCTCTCCGCGCACGTTGCGCGCGGCCTTCTCCTGCTGCTGCTCAAAGATACGTTTACCGAACAATTGCATGGTTCCTCTCCACGAGTTGGTTCCTCTTTGGGAATTGATGAGGCATTTAGGGCGTCCTTCTCAAAGACGACCGGCGAGCCTCTCCGGACGCAAATTTGTGATGATTCAGGACAAGAATCGTTGATTGCCAGGCGCGATCATCCGCCTATCGGTCAATACGCGCGCGGCTTCCGGTTCGTTCCATGCTGACCCATCGGCGCAGGGGACGAAAAGCTGAGTATAACAACCGGGGTCAATGGACAGGGATCAGAAATCAGGGAACTGATGCATTCTTCGCTCTCTGGCGGCTTGGTCGGCTACCCTGTAGTCAACAACGATTCCCGTGACCGAAGAGACCCAACCCGCGCCCAAGCTCCAGAACTGGAAGCTGACCCTGGCCTACGACGGCACGGAGTTCCGCGGCTGGCAGGTGCAGCCGGGCGAGCTCACCGTTCAGGGCGAGCTGCAGGCGGCTCTGGGCCGGATCACCGGAGAATCGCCGCTGCCCCAGGGCTCGGGACGCACCGACGCGGGCGTCCACGCGCTCGGCCAGGTGGCCAGCTTCGCGCTGGCCGCGCCGATTCCGGCGGAAAACCTGCAACGCGCCCTCAACCGGACGCTGCCTCCGGCGATTCGAATCCTGGAAGCGAGAACGGCGCCAAGCACATTTCATGCGCGGCACTCGGCGGTGGCCAAGACGTATGAGTACCGGGTTTTTCGGGAGGCGATCTGCCCGCCGTTTCTGGCCCGCTACGTCTACGCCTGCCCCTGGCCGATGGACGTGGAGGCGCTGCAACGCGCGGCGCGGCTCTTTGAGGGCGAGCACGATTTTATGAGCTTTGCGGCGACAGACCCGGAGCTGGTCAATCGCGGCTATGATCCGGACGCAAAGCCAGACCAACGGCCCCTTCCAAGGGAGGGCTTTCAGGCGGAGCCGCCGATGGCGGCAACGGTGCGCAGAATCTTTTCCTCGGGCTGGGAGGAGCGGCAGTGCGAAGCCGGAGCGCCGCTGGTCTATCGCGTGCGGGGCAGCGGCTTTCTGCACCACATGGTGCGCAACCTGGTGGGAACGATGCTGGACGTGGGCCGGGGACGGCTCAGCGCCGGCGCAATCCCCGGAATTCTGGCCGCCCGCAGCCGCGCCGCAGCAGGACCAACCGCTCCCGCGCGGGGATTGTTTCTTCATTCGGTGGAGTATGACTAGGTGGAATTATCCCAAGATGCCGAATAAGGTCTTTATTCAATTCGATAAAAGGATTATATTTAGATCGATAAAGGACTTTTGGAGGTAAAAATGCGCTATTCCACACAGATCAAGCCCATCAGCTACGTCAAGGCCCATGCCGCCGAGCTGCTGGAACGGATTACCCAGGAGCGGGAGCCGATCATCATAACCCAGAACGGCGAAGCGCGGGCGGTGCTGATGGATGTGGTCAGCTACGAGCAGAGGATGGAGGAGACCCAGACGCTGCTCAAGCTCCTGGCGCTGGCGGACAAGGAGATTGAGGCCGGAGAGACGGTTCCCATTGAAGAGGTGATGGCGGAGTTCGGCATGGAGGCCGTGGAAGCCTGATGTCCTATGCCGTCCGGTTTACCAAAGGCGCGCGGGCGGATTTGCGCGAACTCCACGCCTATATTGCGAAGAATGACTCGCCGGAAAACGCGGATTATGTAGCACGAGAGATCGTTCGAGCCGCGCTGGATCTGCGGGATTTTCCCAACCGAGGCGCGCATCCGCCGGAGTTGCTGGCGATGGGAAGCCGCTCCTACCGGCAGATCTTCTTCAAGCCGTACCGGATTCTCTACCGCGTTCGCGGCAAGACCGTTTACATTGCCGTGATCGCCGATGGCAGGCGTAATATGCAAGAACTGCTGACGCGCCGGCTGGCCGGTTCATTGTGAGGAAGCATTCCCCCGGCGGCTCAAGCCGCGCCCTAGGAAGAAACAAGCGTGGACCAGGAGGTCCACGCTACAGCCGGCCGGGAGGCCGGCGCTACAGTGTGGGGCCCCCGTGGGTCGGCGAAAGCCGGTGGACGACTGACAACCGAGAGATTCTCCGTGCTATGGCTTGCTTTCAGTCTGTTTAGACCTACCAGGCTTCAAAGGCAACCGGCTCTTCGCGATCCGCGCTGCCTGTGCTCTGGAAGATGGAGTGCTTCAGGAAGTTAGCGTCGTCGCGGCGGGGGAAGTCGTTGCGGTAGTGAGCGCCGCGGCTTTCCGTGCGCGCCAGCGCTGAAGCCAGGATGGCGTGGGCGACGCGGCTCATGGCCTGCGCCTCGGCCAGCCGGCGGCTACCCTTACCTTGTCCGGCCAACTCGGCCAGAGCCTCCGCGCAAGCCTTCTGCGCAGCCAGGCCCAGCCGCAGCGTAGACTCCTCGCGCAGCAGTCCGGCGTAGGCCCACATGGCGGCTTGCAGGCTGGTGATGATCTCTTCCAGGCGGGCTTGTTCGGTAGCCGTAAGAGGCACGGGAAGGCTCTGGGGCGCGTCCGCCGTCGGCAAGGCCAGGGCGTCGTCGAGCATCGATTGCGCGGCGCGCGCGCCGAAGAC
>PLPA01000311.1 GCA_003159355.1 Acidobacteriaceae bacterium
CCGCGCAGCAGCCGCAAATGACCCTCGTCCAAACCCCCGACTACCGCGAGTCGTACGCCAACAGCGTGCAGGTTCGCGTCAGCGTTTGGGACTTCCAACTGGTCTTCGGCCTGGCCTCCAGCGAAGCCCCCGACCAGATCACGATCCGCAACCATCAGGCCATCTTCCTCAGCCCGCAGCAGGCCAAGGCCCTGTGGAATATGCTGGGGCAGAACCTGGCCCAGTACGAACATGCCTTCGGCGCACTCAACCTGGAGCCGCAGAGCCACAGCTTTCCCATGGGGCCGATCAACTAGGGACCAGTAACCAGGGAATTGGGAATAGGGAATAGGGAATAGGGAACAGCCGATAGCTTCCAGCTGCACCGTGTCCCTCCCTTTCCGCTTTTTTCCGCGGAAAGGGTGGAAAACCACGAACCCCCTATGCCCTTATTATCAGGAGTGATTCTTTGCGCTGGAAGATTCTCAAGCAACCGCGACTCGACGCACCCCTGCCTGCCTGGATGATCTTCACGGCGATCTTCGCGGCGCTCGGCTTGAGCCACCTGACCCTGCTCAAGCTGCCCTACTACTGGGACGAGGCCGGCTACTACATCCCGGCGGCCTGGGACTTCTTCCGCACCGGCTCACTGATCCCCATCACCACGCTGAGCAACGCCCATCCGCCGTTTCCCAGCATCTACCTGGCGCTCTGCTGGAAGCTCTTCGGCTATTGCCCGCTGGTCACGCGTCTGGCCGTGCTGGGAGCCGCGGCACTCGGCCTCACGGCGGTCGGGCGGCTGGCCATGCGTCTGGTGGGCGTGCCCACCGTCGCCTGCTGGACCGTGGCGCTCACCGCGCTCTACCCCGTCTGGTTCGCCCAAAGCTCGCTGGCCCACGCCGATATCTTCGCCGCCGCCTGCACGCTGTGGGGGCTGGCCTGCGCGCTGCCTGCACAGGATCGCGTGCCGCACCGCAAGCCCTGGGCCGCCGCGCTGTGGTTTGCCGCCGCAGCGCTCTGCAAGGAGACGGCCATCGTCATCCCGGTCGCCCTGGCTGCCGTCAGCCTCTTTGAAAGCTGCCGCGCGCCTGGAATGGCCCGCGTCCGGCTGCGACGCGAGGCCGCATGGCTCGCCGGTTGCGTTCTCCCCCTGGCCGCCTGGTTCGCCTACCACCGCTCAAAGACCGGCTTCCTCTTCGGCAATCCCGAGTTCCTGCGTTACAACGCACAGGCCAACCTGGAGCCGTTGCGCTTTCTGGCCGCCTTCGGCCACCGCATCCTGCATCTGACCGCGCACATGAACCTCTTTGTCCCGGTGCTGATGACCCTGGCCGCGCTGCTGCTGGAGCCGCGTAGAGACAGGAGTCAGGGGTCAGGGGTCAGGGATCAGGGATCAGCCAACGGAATTGACGCCGCCGGTCAGGCTCGCCCCGGCATCGCCCCTGACGCGCTGCGCCGCATTCTTCTTCTGCTGATGGTAAACGCGCTGCTCTTCAGCTTCCTGGGCGGAGCGCTGCTGACGCGCTACCTGCTGCCGATGTACCCGCTGGTGCTGCTGGTGGCCGTCTCCACCTTTTATCGCCGCGTGCCTTGGTGGCAGGGGCTGGCCGCCTTCTGCGCCGCGGCCTTCGTGGTGGGTATCTTCATCAATCCGCCCTATGGCTTTGCCCCGGAAGACAATCTGGACTACGCGCGCGTGATCCGCCTCCACCAGGCCGGGATCGCTCAACTTGAACAGCGCTACCCCGGCGCGACGGTGCTCTCCGCCTGGCCGGTCACCGACGAGCTGACCCGCCCGGAGCTGGGCTACCTGAAGCAGCCATTTTCAGTAGCTCCCATCGAGGACTTCTCCGCCGCCCAGATTGCCCGTGCCGCTCAGGAGCCGGAGAACTTTTCCGCCGCGCTGGTCTTCAGCACCAAGGCCGATCCGTCTTCGCCAATCTTCACGCTGGGGCAGGCGAGCAAGGCGATGGACGAGCGCTACTTCGGCCTCCACCACGACCTGAAGCCCGAAGAGATCGCGCTCGAACTCCACGGCACGCTGGTCTGGAAGCAGGAAGACCACGGGCAATGGATTGCGCTGATTCGGTTTAATCGGCAGCTTGAGGCGCGGGCGGAATAGACGAGGAGAATCCTGGGTTGTATGCGTTCAACTGTTTTGAAGCGTCGCTCGAATCGTACGCAGGTCCAGAAACATCTTCTGCGGTCCATTCTCGCCCGCACCATCAATCGGAACAAATCCATACTTCGCATACCAGCTGATCTTGTCACGGTAGGCGTCGGTAACCATGCAGCGGCAGCCGATCTCATCCGCAACCTGCAAGGAAATTCTGAACGCCTCGGCCAACAGTGCCCGTCCCATTCCACGGCCCGCAAAGCGCTTGTCCACAGCCAGACGTGCCAGCAGGATTAGCGGGAGATCGTAGGATGGAAGCCCGCGCACCAGCTTCTTCGGCAGGCGGTCGCGCGGAATGCTGGACGCCGCCAGCGTGAAATAGCCCAGCACCGTTCCCGGCGCGGCTTCATCCACCGCGACATAGCTCACGCCGATGGAACTCTTCTGTTGATTGATCCAAGCGTGGCGGCGCAGGTAGTTGTTCAGCGGCTCATCGCCGCAATCAAAGCCTTCTGTGGCGTCGAATTCTTCCAGGCGGCGAATGGTGACAGCCAACTCAACCCCTCATTGCCCGAATCAGCGCTTCAGTCGGGCGAGCCGGTTGGCCAAGGGCGAGTTCAGCCAGACTTTCGATCTCCCGCTCGCTCCAGTGAAGATCGACCCGCGGCAGATCCACATCGGGCGCTACGCGCTCCAAGCGTGGAAAGAGCAGAATCTTCCGTTCCCCGCTGGCACTTTCGCTCACAATGCGGTGGCCGCGCTTGCGCTCTAAGACCGCCCAGCGGAAGAGGGTCAGAGCGTCCACCAGGAACTCCGAATTGCTGGTCAGTTGCAGTTCCGCCTTGAGCGCGCGCAAACTGCTGTCTTCCGACGGCGCGAGATCCGCTTGAAACTTCGATTTCCGCGGACGCTGCGGGGTGGGATTCGGTTTGGATTTGGCCGCGAGCGTCATAGGATTCACCTGACTCGATTCTACACTCGATTAGGGAGTGAGATTCGAGTCAGAATCGATTATTTCTGCATGACCTGGACGCTCGGCGACGGATCGGCCTGCGCGGCGCAGACGAACTTCGTCGCACTGATCACCGCGCAGCTTGCCGCTCCCTCAACGCCGTTGGCGACGAGGAAGGTTCCCGTGCCGGGAGCCGTTGTGTCCCAAGCGTAGTTGGCGCTCAGCGATTGATCCCAGGAGAGCACGCCCTGACTCGCACTGGTGAAGGCGCCGGTGATTGCGCCGCTGCCGCTCAGGTTGTACTCGCCCACGTAGCCGGTTGGAAGTATATTCAAGAGCGGCAGTTCGCCGAAGAGGTAATTGCCGGCCAGAGCCGCGTCGGTGAAGGCGGTCTGCGTCTGCGGCTCCAGCCAGCCGGAATCCAGGGAGCCATTGTCACCCACGCTCATTTCAACAGCGCTGTTGGTGTTGAAGAGGTAAAGATAGGTTGTGCCGCTGGCCGATGTGAAGGTAGCGCGGCCGGGATTGCTGGAGTCAAAGGTGAGAGCAATCGGGCCGCCGTTCGATTTCCCGGCCGTGTATGCGCCGCCATTGTTGGTGTAGCTCTGGTTGATCGTTATGTTGCCCGCGCAGTCACCTGAACCCTGAAAGACATTGGAATAAAAGCCCGACGGTGTGCCGGCGCCCGTGTTGAATTCGGCTCCGCGCGCGTAGAAAACGAATGGACCGCTGACGGTCGCGCCGGAGGTTGAGGCTTGCAGCTGAGCGCGCATCATGCCGGCCTGCTCGCCGTCATCCGAAGTGTTATCGAGAATGAACATACGGCTGGCATCGATGATGTAAACGGTGTAGCCGGTGGATGTGCCGGCGCCTTTGAGGGCGATGGTGAAGCGGCCCGTGGCGGGGTCCGGAGCAGTGTAGCTCCCGGTAAAGGGCGTAGTCTGGACGGTTGCACTGCCGCCCATGGCCGTGTCGAGATTGCCGCCAGTGATCTTTCCGCCGGAGGCGCTGAAGCGGCCCACCGTCGCCTTGAGGTTGCTGCTGTTGTTCTCGCCGTTGAGGCCATAGACAAAGCTCGAGCCGCTGATGGTGCTGGCGGCAAAGGCACTGGTTGTGGCCAGGTAGCAGTTGGCAGTGGCTTGCTGGCCGGAGGGCAATGCGCCCAGGTCATCGACTTCGACCATGCGGAAGTTCTGCGCCGGTTGCGCGGCGCTGGTGAGCGCAAGCGCCCAGTGCAAGGTCTGGATTCCCGCGGCCCCATCGGTCAGAATCGTGTGGGTGGACGCAAGGCCGTTCATGTCGGATTCGATGCTGTAGCTGCCAGTCATGATGCCGGAGGCCGAACCGATGTCATAGCTATTGGTGTCGAAGACGCCGCTGCTGAAGTGCCCCTGGCCGTCGGCCTGGAAGCTGGCCACTGTGGCCGAGCGGCTGTCGTCATCGTCGATGGATCCCTGAAGCAGGCAGGCATAGCTGCCGTTGAGGCTGCTGTCGTTGGCCCCGCTCGGGCCTGCGGCGACGTTGATGGTGAGGGTGACCGGGCCGGCGGTAGAGCCGACGGTATCTTGTACGGAGGCTTGGAATGTGATCGCGCCCGTAGAGAGAGGCGTTCCGGTGATGATCAGCGTGCTGTTGCTCGAATTGAAATAGGACAGGCTGCTCGGGAGGCCCGTGACCGTCCAGGTGTATCCAGGCGCGCCGCCCGTGACACTGATCGGCCCGGAGTAGGCGTTGCCGGCGGTTCCGGAGGGCAGCGTGGTGGTGGTGATTCTGAGCGCCGGATAGATGGCAAAGGCGGCCGGAGGCGATGTGCCTGCCGCCGTGGTGACCGTGACACTGGCCGTGCCGGCGCTGGCGATCAAGCTGGCGGGAACCGCGGCCGTCAGTTGTGTCGAGCTCACGTAGGTCGTCGTCAAGGCGGTCGATCCCAATTTCGAGGCAGTGGCCGAAGTAAAGTACGCTCCGTTGATGGTGAGCGTGAAACCGGCGCCGCCCACCGTGGTCACACTAGGAGTGAGGCCGCTGATGGCCGGCAGCGCCGCATTGATGGTGAAGGCGGCCGAAGCCGATGTGCCTGCCGCCGTGGTAACTGTGATGCCGCCCGTGCCGGAGAACTGGATCAGAGAGGCTGAGACAGAAGCCCTCAGTTGCGTTGGGCTGACGTAGATCGTATCCAGAGGAGTTGTGCCCCACATAGCGGTCGAAGCTGTGGTAAAGACCTTGCCCGTGATGGTGAGCATGAACCCGGCGCCGCCGGCAGTGACCGAAGAGGGACTCAGGCTGGAGATGGCTGGCGTAGCCGGATTGATGGTGATGTTGGTCGAATTCGACCAGCCCTGACCGCTGACGTAGACTTGAACACTGGCCGTGCCGGCCGTGGCGATCAGGTAGTTCGGGACTTGGATCGACAACTGCGTTGCGCTGACCCAGGTTAATGGAAGCCAGGTTGTCGCAATCCTGACTTGGGAGTTTGAGGGGAAGTTGGTTCCGTTGATTGTCATCGTGAAGGTCGCGCTGCCGGCCGCAACCGAATTCGGGCTCAGGCTGGTAATCACGGGCGGCGGCTGTGAAATGGTGAAGGTGAACGGAGCCGATGCCCCCCCCGCAGTCGTCACCGTCACGCTCACCTTGCCGGCGGTTGCAACCAGGTTGGCAGGGATCATAACCGGGAACGCTCCTCCCACGAGGGGCGCGGTCAGAGGCGTAGCTCCAAAATTCGCGACCATTGACGAGGTGAAGTTAGTTCCGTAGATGTTCAGCGTGAAGGCGCCAAAGCCGGCGGGAACTTGAGTCATACCCAGGGAGGTGATGATTGGCGGCGCCGGGTTGACAGTGAAGGTGACGCCGGATGAAGTTCCACCGGCAGTGACGACCGAGATGCTGGCCGTGCAGGGATTAACGATGAGGCTGGCAGGAACCGCTGCCGTGAGTTGAGTGGAACTCACGTAAGTTGTCGTCAGAGCAGTGCCGTTCCACCTCACCACTGTCAGTCTGGCTCCGGGGAGAAAATTGGTTCCATTGATGGTCAGCGTGAAGGCTGCACTTTTGGCAACCGTCGAAGTGGAACTCAGGCTGGTGATGGTGGGCGGGGGCGGATTAATGGTGAACGTTGCGCCAGCGGAAGTTCCGCTTACATTGCTGACAGTGATGCTGGCTGTGCCGGCGGTGGCAATCAGGCTGGCCGGGACGGCTGCTGTCAACTTCGTGGCGCTGACATAAGTTATAGCCAGCGCGGTTGTGCCCCACTTAGAGGCTGTAGTCGCAGTGAAGTTCGTTCCGTTGATGGTCAGCGTGAAGGCTGCGCTGCCGGCGACTGCCGTAGTGGGACTCAGGCTGGTGATAGTGGGCGGCGGCGGATTGACGGTGAACGTTGCGCCAGCGGAAGTTCCGCTTACATTGCTGACTGTGACGCTGGCTGTGCCGGTGGTGGCAATCAGGCTGGCCGGGATGGCTGCTGTCAACTGGGTGGCGCTGATGAAGGTTGTAGCTAGAGCGGTTGCGCCCCACGAAGAGGTCGTAGTCGCGGTGAAGTTCGTTCCGTTGATGGTGAGCGTGAAGGCTGCGGAGCCGGCTACTTCCGTAGTTGGATTCAGACTGGTGATGGAGGGCGGCGAACTGACGGATAACGCTAAGGCGGCCTTGGAGGCGCCGACGAAGGTCGTCGTGAGCGAATCGGATGACAAGTTCGAATTCGAGGATGGGGAAGGAGCGGATGTGGGTGCGGCGGTCAGGAGAGAAGCGATTGGGGAAGGATTCGTGCCGCTGATGGGCGGCGTGAGGACAGCGCCGCCAGTGGATCCCATAGCCGGAGTCACGCCGGTGACCGCATTCGGGGGAGCAGACGAATAGATGGTGTGCGCAACTCCTGGCGCAACTGCCGAAGCCGGACTCAGGCCGAGGATCGCGGCCGGCGGCGGATTGATGGTAAAGGTTGCGCAGGAGGAGGCGTCGCCGTCCGTGCTGACCGCGACGCAAATCGCATCGGCGCTGGCGGCCAGGCTGGCGGGGATGGAGGCCGTGAGCTCCGTTTCACTCTCATAGGTGGTAGCCAGCGCGGTTGTGCCCCAGGTTGCGTTTGAGGCGGCGGTGAAGTTCGTTCCGGTGATGGTCAGCGTGAAAGCCGCGCTGCCGGCTATTGCCGTAGCCGGACTCAGACTGCCGATCGAGGGAGCCGCGGCCAACGCTGCCGGCGTCCATGCCAATGCCAGGATTACCGAAAAGGCTACAATCGACCAACGTTTGAACGAACGCGCGCTTTGCATTTGAAACCACCTCTGTCGAGTGAAACTGTCTTTCTCTCGCCATCCCCTGCCAAATGGCTGTACCGTGCGTAGCGAATAAGTGCTTGAACGGACCGTTTGCAGAGCGGTCATGCGATGGGCCGCCTGGATATGAAATCGTCAAGACTGAAGGGAACGAAAGGTTACTTTTGTATAAATTTTTGCAAACCCCGTGGGGGTTCAAATTCGAAGACTTGGAGCGGAGTTTTTCAGTCTATGTTGGAGTTTTCTAATTTTCTGGAACCCAATTCTGCACAGTGCCCTGCCCCTCTGCTCTGCTCCTCACCCCCTCAACCGGCCGCTCGCGGGCCGACAGCCTATAATCAGCGTGTCGTGCAACCATTTTTTTCATATCGTTCTGGCCGGGTTCGGCTCTTTCTGGGACTGGCGCTTCTGCCGGCCCTCGCAATTGCGGTCTGTGCTGCTGCCCAAACGGTTACCGAGGCTGGACGCAACGCAGCCGGCACCGCGGGCGGCCGCATCCTGCTGGTGCTGCCTTTTGACAACCGCACCGGCCAACCCAGCCTGGAGTGGATTCGCGAGGCCTCGGCGGAGATACTGACCAGCCGTCTGGCCTCTGCGGGGTTCGCTCCCATGAGCCGCGCGGACCGCCGTTATGCACTGGATCACCTGGGGCTGCCGCAGAGCTTTCACCCCTCGCGCGCCACTTCGCTCAAGCTGGCCGAAACCCTGGACGCTGATTCGATCATTGTGGGCAGCTACGTGACCGACGGCGCCGGCATTGTGGCCGAGGCGCAACTGGTGGATGTGCCCCATCTGCGCATGAGCGAGGCGGTCACCGCCCGCGGCGAGATGCGCTCGCTGATCGCGGTCTTCGATTCGCTGGCCTGGAAGCTGACCCGGCAGCTCGACCCCGGCTTCAAAGTCTCTGAAGAGACCTTTGTGGCCGCCGATTCCGGCCTGCGCCTGGACGCCTTTGAGCAGTACATTCGCGGCATCACCGAGCCCGATCAGCAGGAGCGTCTGCGCCATCTGAATCAGTCGGTCGCGCTCAGCCCGGAGTTCTCGCCGGCCTGGATGGCGCTGGGCCGCGAGGAATACGCCGGCAAGCAGTACGAGCAGGCGGCAGAGGCCTTCGCCAAGGTGGGGGGCGCCGGCGCCGACGCTCTTGAGGCCGGCTTCTACCGTGGCCTCTCGCTGCTCTTCTCCGGCGACTACCCCCATGCCCAGGAGGCCTTTGCCGGTGTGGCCCGCGAGCTGCCGCTCGCCGAGGTTCTGAATAATGAGGGAATCGCGCTCGCCCGCCAGGCCAAGGACGGCATTCCGCTCTTCCGCCAGGCGATGGCCGCCGATCCCAATGAGGCCGACTACCACTTCAACCTGGCCGTCAGCCTCAAGCGCCACGGCGACAAAGCCGAAGCCCTGACCGAGCTGGCCCAGTGCCTGCGATTGCATCCCAATGACAGCGAGGCCAAGGCGGCGCAGAGAGCCTGGACAAAGCCGGAGAAGCTCGGGACGGCGAAGCCCATCCCTGCCAAGCCGGGGACGGCCCCGGTTGCCCAGCCAGCAGCGGTCGCTCCGGTCGAGGCGGGAGGCCTGGACGAGGACGCCAAAGCCGATCCGCTGGAGCGCATCGAGCGCGGTTTTGACGCTGTAGCCTTTCACCAGGCCGCTCTCATGGTCGAGCAGGTGGATGCCTCGCGCATGGACCAGCTTGCGCCGCGAGAGCGGGCGCAAAAGCTCTCCGCCCAGGCGCATGAGTACCTGGATCACGGCTTGCTGCTGGAAGCCGAACGGCTCTATCAGGCCGCCGTGGCCGTAGACCCCAAGTCCGCCGCGATCCACGCCGGCCTCGCCGAGGTTCACGAGCGCGCCGGCGACGCCAAGGCTGCCCGCAAGGAAGCCGTTACCTCGCTGGAACTGATGCCGTCGGTGGATGCGTACCTGGTCATGGTCCGCCTGGAGATTGCGGCCAGCCATTTCTACGAAGCGCAACAGCACTTGACCGCGGCCCTGCAAATCGACCCGCAGAACAAGGCGGCGCTGGAGCTGCGCAAGCAGATCGAGGCCCTGGACGGAATGAAGAAGTAGGGTGGTTTCCGCCCTAACCGCAATATATACGCGGTGAGGGTGGGGCACTCAGCGAGAAGAAATAACGTGGTTTCCCACCCTTGTATCTTGCGAAATGAGGCGTGAGGATGGGGCACGGAGCAGTTGGGGCAGAACTAAAATCGCGTTGAAGGAGCAAACCATGGTTCAGCAGCCATGCAGGTTCGCCGTTCGTGTTGGTTTGGTTTGGGCAGCAGCGCTTTTCGCCTGCGGGTTGGCCGTTCCCGCCCGTGCCCAGCAGCCGCAAGTGGACAAATTTGTCCTCGCCGACACCATCCAGCCTGTAACGCAGGGCGAACTCGACCGGGCCATCCAGAGAGCCAATGCCGACGGCGCGCGCGCCCTGCTGATTGAGCTGGACACGCCCGGCGGGCTGCTCGACTCAACGCGCACCATGGCCGGCGCGATCCTCTCCTCGCGAGTTCCGGTCATCGTCTACGTGGCTCCGGCGGGGGCGCGCGCCGGGTCAGCGGGTTTTTTCCTGCTGGAATCGGCCGACATCGCCGCCATGGCTCCCGGCACCAACGCCGGAGCGGCCCATCCGGTGATCGAGATGGGTCCCCAGCCCGACGCGACGATGATGCAGAAGATCGAGAACGACGCGGAAGCCTTTCTGCGCTCCTACGTGACAAAACGTAACAGGAACGCCGAGGCCGCGGAGGCCGCCGTCCACTCGTCGCACTCCTATACCGCCCAGGAGGCGCTGGACCAGCACCTGATCGACCTGACCGCCTCGAACGATTGGGAGTTGCTGCGCGCCCTTGATGGCCGCGAGATCACCCGCATGGACGGCAATAAGCTGGTGCTCCATCTGGCCGGCGTACGCATTGAAGACTTCAAGCCCACGCTGCGCGAAGAACTGCTCGGCTGGCTGGTCAATCCCAACATCGCGCTGCTCTTCGGGGTCTGTGGCGCGCTGCTGATTTATCTGGAGTTCAACACGCCCGGCACCATTGTCCCCGGCGCGCTGGGCACGCTGATGCTGCTGCTGGCCATCTTCGCGCTCGACCTGCTGCCGATTCGCTTCACCTCGGTTTTGCTGCTGATTGCGGCGCTGGTGCTGCTGCTGCTGGAGGCCAAGTTCGGCGGCCACGGCGCGCTGGCCATCGCGGGGATTGTCTGCCTGACCTTCGGGACTCTTACATTAGTAGCCGCGCCGATCCCGGAGATGGCCATCAGCCCCTGGGTCGCCGGAGCGGTCAGCGTAGCCTTCGCATTGATCACACTCGTTCTTATTCGACTCGCTTTTCGCGCACGGCGGTCAAAATCGCACCTCGGCCCGTCGGCGCTGGTGGGCAGACTGGCCTCGGCGATGGAGCCGATCAACCCCAAAGGTCACGGGTCCGAAGGCCATGTGCTGGTCGAGGGCGAAATCTGGCAAGCCGTGGCCAGCGAACCCGTGCCGGCCGGGGCGGTGCTGCGCGTCGTGGACTTGGAAAACTATCTTCTGCACGTAGAGCCGGCCGCGCCGCAAAAACCAGGAACAATCGGAAGATAACCCAATTGGAGTACAATTCGGTCGTAAGTGAGGGAATTCCAATGCCTGATTTCTTTACCGCGCTACTGATCGTTTGCGCCATCGTCGTCCTCTACATTCTCAACTGCATCAAGATTCTCCGCGAGTACGAGCGCGGCGTGATCTTCACCCTGGGCCGCGTCTCGCCACAGCCCTACGGGCCGGGCATCATCTTTGTCTTCAAGCCAATACAACAGATGGTGCGCATCTCGCTGCGCCAGGACGTGCTCGAAGTTCCGCCCCAGGACGTGATCACCCGCGACAACGTCACCATCAAGGTCAACGCGGTGGTCACGCTCTACGTGGTCAACCCCAACGACGCCGCCATCAAGGTGGCCAACTACGTCTACCAGACCTCACAACTGGCGCAAACCACGCTGCGCACGGTGCTGGGCGAGGTGGAGCTGGACGAACTGCTCAGCCATCGCGACAAGCTGAATGTGCGCAT
>PLPA01000268.1:0-4641 GCA_003159355.1 Acidobacteriaceae bacterium
GACTTGTGCAGAGGTTCCCTAAATGACCGATTACCGGGTGCCCTAGGTCTCGATTCTGTGACCTCTGATCTCGGTTATATACCCTTACACGGGGTCGTAGTTCAGGTTTGGACCCAGCCAGCGCTCGACTTCGGCGATGTTCATTCCCTTGCGCTCGTGATAGTCGGCCACCTGGTCGCGGTCGATCTTGCCGAGCGTGAAGTAGCGCGACTCAGGATGGGCGAAGTAGAGGCCGCTGACGCTCGATCCGGGCCACATGGCGAAGGATTCGGTAATCATCATTCCGGTCTTGGCCTGCACATCGAGCAAGCGCCAGAGCGTGCCCTTCTCGGTGTGGTCGGGGCAGGCCGGGTAGCCGGCGGCGGGGCGGATGCCGCGATACTTTTCGTGGATCAGCTCGTCGGTGGTCAGCGATTCCGCGCGGCCGTAGCCCCATTCGTCGCGCACACTCTTGTGCAGGCACTCGGCGAAGGCTTCCGCCAGGCGGTCGGCGAGAGCTTCGGCCATGATCGCGTTGTAGTCGTCGTTCGCGGCGCGGAAGCGGTCGCATAGCTCCTTAAGGCCGATGCCGCTGGTGACCGCGAATGCGCCGATGTGATCGGGGAGGCCCGTCTCTTTTGGCGCAATGAAGTCGGAGAGCGAGCGGCAAGGCTCGCTGCCCTTGTCGATTTGCTGGCGGAGAAAGTGGAAGCGCTCCAGCACCTTTGCGCGGCTTTCGTCCGTGTACAGTTCAACATCGTCGCCCACCGCGTTGGCGGGAAAGAAGCCGTAGACGCCGCGCGCCGTAATCAGCTTCTTCTCGATGATCGTGTCGAGCAGCGCATTGCCTTCGGCGAAGAGTTGGCGCGCCTGTTCGCCCTGCTCCGGGTGGTCGAAGATGCGCGGGTAAACGCCTTTCAGCTCCCAGGTGTGGAAGAACGGCGTCCAGTCGATGAACTCGCGCAGCGTGGCCAGGGGAAAGTTGTCCAAGACACGCACGCCAGTAAACTCGGGGACGGGAAGGTCCTCAACGCGCCAATCGATGGGAGTGCGGCGCTGGCGAGCGGTCGCGAGAGAGACGAGCGGCAGACGCGGCGCGGCGTGAGCCTTGCGCAGACGCTCGTATTCGGCGCGATGGGCAACGACGAATTCTGCTTTGCCGTCTTCACTCAGAAGGCTGGTGGTCACCGGCACGGCGCGGCTAGCGTCGAGCACGTGGACCACCGGCTCGCTGTAGTGCGGCGCAATTTTGACGGCCGTGTGCGCGCGGCTGGTGGTGGCTCCGCCGATCAGCAGCGGCAGCTTGAAGCCCTGGCGCTCCATCTCGCGGGCCACATGGACCATCTCGTCGAGCGACGGCGTAATCAGGCCGCTGAGGCCGATCAGGTCCGCCTTCTCCGCGCGGGCGCGTTCGAGAATCTTTTCGCAGGGGACCATGACTCCAAGGTCAATCACTTCGTAGTTATTGCACGCAAGCACAACACCGACGATGTTCTTGCCGATGTCATGCACGTCGCCCTTGACGGTGGCGAGCACAATTTTTCCCTGCGCCTTGACCACTTGGCCGGCAGCCACCATCGCGGCTTTTTCGGCCTCCATGAACGGCGTCAGATGCGCCACGGCCTTCTTCATCACGCGCGCCGACTTGACCACCTGCGGCAGGAACATTTTGCCCGCGCCAAAGAGATCGCCGACCACGCTCATGCCGTCCATCAGCGGGCCTTCGATGACCAACAGCGGGCGGCCCAGCTTGACGCGGGCTTCCTCGGCGTCAATCTCGATGAAGGCGTCGATCCCCTTGACCAGCGCGTGAGAAAGCCGCTCCTCGACGGTGCCGTTGCGCCACTCCTCGGCCTTCTTTTCACTCGCAACCGCGCCGCCCGCGCTCTTCAGCGTTTCGCCAAAGTCCACCAGGCGCTCGGTCGCATCGGGACGGCGGTTGAGCAGCACGTCCTCAACCAGCGCCTTCAGCTCCGGCTCGATCTCCTCATAGACCTCGAGCATTCCGGCATTCACGATGCCCATGTCCATACCGGCCGCGATGGCGTGATAAAGAAACGCGGAGTGCATCGCTTCCCGGACTTTATTATTGCCGCGAAAGCTGAATGAAATATTGGAGACGCCGCCGCTCACTTTGGCGTGCGGCAGGTTGGCCTTGATCCAGCGCGTTGCGTTGATGAAGTCAAGCGCGTAGTTGTTATGCTCTTCCATGCCCGTCGCGACGGTGAGCACGTTGGGGTCGAAGATGATGTCCTCGGGCGGAAAGCCGACGTCGAGCAAAATTCGGTANNGCGGCCTGGCCCTGTTCGTCGAAGGCCATCACCACCGCCGCCGCGCCATACTTCAGCACCTTGGCGGCGTTCCGGCGAAATTTATCCTCGCCTTCTTTCAGCGAGATCGAGTTGACGATGCCCTTGCCTTGCAAGCACTTCAGTCCCGCCTCAATCACTTCCCACTTCGACGAGTCCACCATGAAGGGAACCTTGGCGACCTCAGGCTCGCTGCCCAGCAATTGCAGAAAGCGCGTCATCGCCGCGACGCCATCGATCATGCCCTCGTCCATGCAGATGTCGATGACGTTGGCGCCGTTCTCCACTTGCTGCCGGGCCACGCTGACCGCTTCCTCGAACTTGCCTTCCTTGATCAGCTTGGCAAACTTGGGCGAACCGGCGACGTTGGTGCGCTCGCCGATTAGGATGTAAACGCCGGGCTGCTGGGTGAAGGGCTGCGAACCGGAGAGACGCAGGGGCCTGGTTTCTGTCTCCGGCGCCTCTTCCACCTCGCCCGCCGTCCATAGCCGCCGTGGAGGCTGGCCTTCGAGCGCCTGGGCTATCGCCGCGATATGCTCGGGCGTATTGCCGCAACAGCCGCCAGCGATGTTGATCAGCCCTCCCCGCGCAAACTCGCCCAGGTAGCGGGCCATATCCGCTGGACCCAGATCGAAGCCGGTCGGCGAGAGAGGATTCGGCAAACCGGCATTCGGGTAGCAGGAGATCGCCGCGCTTGACTTCTCCGCAAGTTCGGCCAGGAATGGATACATCAAATCGGGGCCGAGAGAGCAGTTGAGCCCCACCGACAGCGGCTTCACGTGCTCGACCGCGTTCCAGAAGGCCTCGATAGTCTGCGCGGAGATCATCGTCTCGCCGCCGCGTCCCACGGCCGCCGAGATCATCACCGGCAGTTCCCTGTTGTTCGCGGTCAAGCCGTCCGCATCGAAGACCTCGCGAATGGCCACCAGCGCCGCTTTGGCGTTCAGCGAGTCGAAGATGGTCTCCACCAGAAGCAGGTCCACACCGCCGGCGATCAGCGCGCGCACCTGCTGAATGTACGCGGTCTTCACCTGATCGAAGGTGACCACGCGGAAGCCCGCATCGTCGGCGTCGGGCGAGTTCGAGAGAGAGACGGTCAAAGGGCCGATAGACCCCGCCACAAACCGTTGCCGCCCCGTCGCGCTGCCCACGCGATCGGCCCACTCCCTGCATTGCCGCGCCGACTGCTCATTGATCTCCCAAGCCAAGCCGTTGAGGAACTCGTCTTCGATGATCTGTTGGTAGAACGCCGGATCCTTGCGGCCGCCATGCTCGCGCGGATCGTCCACAAAGAATTCGCTCTGCGCGATGCTGGTGGCGCTGAAGGTGTTGGTCTCGATGATGTCCGATCCGGCCTCCAGGAAGCGCCGATGAATGTCGCAGATCATCTTCGGCTGCGTGAGGGTGAAGAGGTCGCCGTTATTCAGCTGATCCTTGGTCGAATTTTTGAAGCGCTCCCCGCGCATATCCGCTTCCGTCATGCCATAGGTGCGGATGGTCGTGCCCATCGCTCCGTCGATGATGGCGATGCGGCTTTCAAGAATTTTTCGAAGAGGATGCTGGTGCGCTTTCGTCATTTCACTCCAATGGTTTTCCGCTGAAAAATCCGCCAAAACCAGTCCTGCCTCGCCGGCCGCCGGGAGAAACGGGGAATGCGGCCAACTTCTTTAGGATATATGGTTTGGGAATCAGCCACATTCCGGTGCTTGTTTTCGCGCATTTTCCTCTTGCGTTTACAGTGAAAATGGTATAACAGTTATACATATGCGCTTCCACTTCGATCCGCGCAAGAGCCAGCGGTTGAGGGAAAATCCTCACCGGGGCATCGGCTTTGAAGAGACTCAGAAGGTTTTTGACCGGCCCTACTATCTCGATCAATGCTCGGATGTTCCCGAACAGTACCGTGCGATTGGGTGGGTGGGAGAACGTTTATACTCGCTCGTTTTTGAGATGCGGGAGGACAACGAAGGCGAGTTTTACCACTTGGTTACACTTTGGAAATCAACCCGAGAAGAAGAGGAAATCTATGCCGAAAACACTTGAATCCCCCAAGACGTTCACCGCCGATGAAATAGCGGAACTCGCCGACAAGGGAGAAGACATCTCGCGATTCTTCACCAATGCCGGCAAGATGATGCCTCCGATTCAGCGTGTCAATGTGGACTTTGCACTGCCTATGTTGAAAGAACTGGATCAAACGGCTGTGGAGTTGAATATTAGCCGTCAGGCGGTTATCAAGACATTGCTGCGGCAGGCGCTGGATCAGCAGCATATGGCGCGAAGGGCGCGGTAGACGGACTTATTTCTTCGCCGTCAGCGCCTCAACCGGTACCAGCATATCTTCCTTGCGCAT
>PLPA01000268.1:4662-6788 GCA_003159355.1 Acidobacteriaceae bacterium
GAAGAGATGCGCTGCTCCTCGGTGTTCTCCGCGGCCTCGATATAAATGCAATTCGAGGGGCAGGCGGCGGCGCAGAGAAAGCAGGCCACGCACTTCTCCAGGCCGTTCTCGTCGCGCTGTAGGACGTGCGCGCCGCGGTAGCGCGGCTCAAAGACCGCTCCGCGCTGGGGGCCTGCGCCGTCAGGGTAGTTCTCCACCAACGTGGGTTGCAGAATCTCCCCGAAGGTGATGCTCATGCCCTTAGCGATGCCCCGGATGTTGCCCACAATCGACATGAGGCCAGTATACGACGGATTGCGGCAAAGCTACTGCCCGGTGCGCAACCTTATGTCCGTCCCGGTTCGGACGATACAACAGATCGCGCACCCTTTGACCTGACAACCGCATAGTACAGTGCGGATGCTCAGCGCGAAGCTACTTCTTGGGATGCTCCTCCGCCGGATGCTGCTGAGGCGCTGCCTGATGCTGCTGCGGAGCTGCCTGACGCTGTTGCGGAGCAGCCTGATGTTGCTGTTGCGGAGCAGCCTGCCGCTGTTGTTGCGGCGCTGCCTGCCTCTGTTGCGGGGCCGCCTGACGCTGCTGCGGAGCCGCTTGGCGTTGCTGTTGCGGAGCAGCCTGGCGCTGTTGTTGCGGCGCTGCCTGACGCTGCTGTGGCGCTGCCTGTCTTTGTTGCGGGGCCGCTTGGCGTTGCTGTTGCGGAGCCGCTTGGCGTTGCTGTTGCGGAGCAGCCTGGCGCTGTTGTTGCGGCGCTGCCTGACGCTGTTGTGGCGCTGCCTGCCTTTGTTGCGGAGCCGCCTGGCGTTGTTGTTGCGGAGCCGCTTGACCGCGGTTTGGCTGATTCTGATTCGCTTGGCCGCGATTTGGCTGATTCTGGTTCGCCTGGTTGCGGCCGGGTGTAGCGCCCTGTGCTGGTTGCGCTGAATTCGGACGCGTTTGCGCCCCGTTGCGCTGCTGCGCTTCCGACTGATTGCGCGCCTGCACCGCCGCCGGGGCTCTCACACTGCGATCTGCCGCAAGCGGCTGCTGGACGGCCATGCTGGCTGGGCGGCCATGGTTTACGCTGGCAAACTGCGCCCGGTTGGTGCTGGCGACGTGCTCATTCTGGACCTGTGCCCGCATGGGCGCGGCATGTGTCTCATGACGAGCCGCCAGTTCCGCGGGCCTGGCGCGCACTTGCAATCCGCCCTGTCCGCCGTTGAAGCTCACACGTGCGCCGCCGCGGTTGTTTCCGCTGACGCCGCGGTTGTAAACGTTATGCATCACGGAGACGTTCACATTGTTGACCGAGCGGTTGTAATTGAAGTGTCCGCCGCCCCAGTAGCCGCCCTGGTAGCCGATGCCGACATAGCCAAAGCCGTANNCCATAGCGGTGATTGTGGTAGCCCCAGTAGCCGGGCGTCCACAGCGCGCCCTCGTAGGGAGCCTCCACCCATCCGCCGGGAACCCAATAATAGCCGCCTTGACCCCAGGCCCAGTAGCCGGGCGTCCACAGATAGCCGTCGCCGGGAGCCGGAGGCTGGTCGTAGTCGGGCAAGGGCGGCGGCGGCTGGTCGGCGTATTCGACCGGCTGCGCGCCGTAACCGGGATCGTCCGTACCCTGATCATAAGAGCCGCCCGCATCAGGCGGAGCGCTCTGCTGGGCATACGTGGCTGGCGCCGCGCCTGAGTTGGAGGCGCTGTAAGATGCTGGCTGCGCAGTGCTTGAATCGGCTGGGGCCAGGTTGGCCGATGCCGGGTCCGAGGCCTGATCCTGCGTGCCGGTCTGGGCGGAGCCGGCGGCGGCCTGGTCCTGACTATGGGGGCATCCGACGGTAAAAAGCACGACCGTCATGGCAAGCAACGGTACGAGTCCAAATCTGCGCATATAATTCATTCCACTCTCCAATTGGCTGATGCTAATCGAAGAGTGCGGTGCCATTCAGCCCACTATTGACCACCATCAGCGCCGCGCCCCCGGCGGCACGGACTGGCCGTGATTGTTGGCCGGCGGGGTGAGGACGGGCTTGCGCTCGTAGCGCGGCTTGACGGACTGCTGGCAGAGCATCGAGTCCTGTCCGCGCTCCAGGCCGGCCATCGCGCCCTCAGCGCCGCAGAGCCGCTGCTTCATCGACTCGGCCTCCTTGCCG
>PLPA01000025.1 GCA_003159355.1 Acidobacteriaceae bacterium
GCCGGGGATTTATCCCCGGCATAAAGCCCATAGAATCAACCGGGCTTTAGCCCCTGAGGGAAGACTCTTCTATGAATTCATCCCATTTGCGGGCACGGTAAATGACCCTATTTGCGGCGGACACCACCAGCGAACAGGAGGCCCCTGGCCGGGGTGAGGCCGTTTCCCCGGTTTCGCAGGCGAGACGCTCGATACGGAGGGAGGCGGGGGTTTCAACTCCCGCAAACCTCCATCCACCGGATTTTGGAAATCAATCCACGCGGCGAAGCCGCGCTCAAACCCCTGCCCTTGAAACCCGTCTGTTCGACCCTCCAGCCAACGCCCCAATCCGCGATAGGCGAAAAAAACCTTCGACAAGCCGACATAACGGGAGTTAAGCCGTCGCGTAAGGAATGGGACTGTTCAAATGTGTGCAATCTACTCTGGGCTCCATTTCGAACTTATCGTGCATTGTCCTCAAGCGGCCCTCTCATTTCGTCAAGAAAACGGCGAAGAATCTTATCAACCGAACCCAATGGCGGATATTCGGCGAGATGCCGCGCGATGTCCTTGACGATCTGCGTTTTTGATCGCGCGTCCATCATCTTCGGGTCTCGGTGCGCCCAGTCGCGTCCAGGATGCAACGTATCCCAAGGCGACCGCAGATTTGCACGGGTCTCCGGTGCATCCCCGTGCTTGCCGAATCCGTAGCAAATTCCGACTTCGTTGTTCCAGATTGGCTTGAAGAGGTCGATCAGATAGTTTTCCGCAGCGCTTTGCCATCCTGTTTGGACCACAAGAGCGCGGTATTCAAAGTCCTCCAGCCGTAAAGTGGAGGTCGCCTTGACGATGTTCTTTCGATGTTCGCTTAGGCGACCAGACAGCTTGTCCCCCTGCTCGAAGAGGGATTGCACCTCCCTCAGACCTGTCATCCTGAGCGGAGTTTGGCGCGCTCTTTGCGCCAAACGTAGTCGAAGGACCTGCGGTAGATTTTGCTCTTGCCTTTGTCCGTTTCAGCCCAAATGAGGCCGGACCAATAATCAACGGAGACTCCACTGATACGACTGGCGAATGCTGATCCTGTTGAAACATGAAATTGACAGGCACTTTGACCTGCCAGATAGACGCTCGTTGACTTATACTTCACATGCGAGGTGAAACCAGCCATGGGCAATGATCTTAGTCCGATTCGACATCCCGCCCCAATATCCGGCGGTAAAGTAGACGCTGCCAGGGCGGCTTACATTACTGTCGCCAGGCAGAGGTATACCAAATCAACCTACGACATTGAAATTGACGACGATCCAAGCGTGGGCATTACGGAGAATGGCGGCTGGGTTGCCGCTTGGTTGTGGGTGAGTCAAGAAGAAGCGGGTCTGTGCGAGGAAGAAGCGGCTTCTTGCTGTGAAGCTTAAAAAGACGCGCGCCACGTCTCTGGCACCATGTTGAGCGCATCTTCAAGGGGCGGCGATATTGTGAAAATTCGCGGGTGTTTGGCGAACAGGTGTACCCGGTAGATGCACCAATCATTGGGGCGCTCCGCTGCAAAATCGCACTCATTACGACTCAGAAAGAACGGTGTCCGTACGGCTCCATTTGTGGTTTTTACCTCGATCAAACGTTCGCGGCCATGCGGGTCAAAAGAATGGACGTCGTAGCCTGCCCCGTCGCCGTCTTCTTCTGAGACCCATCTGACCTTTCGCGCCAAATCGACGCGGTCAGCTTGAGCAAGTTGCTTCCGTTCGACTTCGACTACAAAGGCTTCGCCGGCTTTACCCAGAGAGCGGTTGCGGTGGTCTCGCTCTACGGGATCAAACTTCCGTACAAGACGTTTCAATCTTTCTGGGATAGGTTGTTTCGCCGCCGCTGGTGAGGGTGCATCAACAAAAATGGCCGACGGCGCGACCGACTCAGTCTGCGGGGTGGGAGCCGGTACCAATATCTCTGGATGATGGGTGAGGTGTCGGTCAATTGCGTCGAAAATCGCGTTCTGATAGTTCCTCTTTGGCATATAGCCTGGAATCCACGGAAGCCCCAGTTCGTCAAGTACGGCCGAGATATTCTGGTGCTTGAACTCGACTGACCGGTGTGTGCGACCGATCTGCGCCATAAGGGCTGCACTATGCCTGGATTTTATGTATGGCTTTCCCGCGAGATCTGCAGCGAGCATGGCGAAATAGTCCGCAATGATGGCATCGAGTTCGTCATCTCGCCAAGGTTTTCCGATCTTTTCGTCATCAGCCATTTGACTTGTCCAGATTCTAGCGGAAAAAGCTTCGGGGCGCATTATGTAACATTTACCGGTCACCGACTTGAACACGGTAAACAGCACCAACATTTCGTCCACCGATCCGGTCGTATTGAGATGTAACGGTGAAGGACAAAGGCAAAGGCAGCCGCAGGTCCTTCGACTACGTTTGACGCAAAGAACGCGCCAAACTTCGCTCAGGATGACAGATCAGTAGTGGAGTCGCCGTTTGCGGCGGGGTCAGCGATAGGAGCTAGCATAGCGCTCGCTTGTTGCCATCGTTAACGATTTGCGATAGATTCTCGCTATGGAAGAGAGGGTCTATTGCACCTATATCGTGGCCAGCCGGAGCCACACGCTTTACATCGGCATGACTGGCAATCTGCTGAAGCGGGTTTTCGAGCACAAACAAAGGACTCACGAGGGATTTTCATCAAAATACAACTGCAATCGGCTCGTCTGGTTCGAGCGGTTCACAGGCCCTGAAAGCGCAATTGCGCGGGAAAAGCAGCTTAAGGGGTGGATTCGCGCGAAGAAGATCTCTTTGATCGAAAGAACCAATCCTACATGGAATGACCTGAGCGAAGGTTGGTATGTAATTGATCCGACTGTTGACAAACTGGGCCAACCGGGCAGGCCGCATCTGAATGAAGCTAACGCTCCACGTTCATAGCATCTCGTTGTCTATTGCCCTCCAGTTTAGGCCCCCAGAATTCCCGTCGGGATTTCGGCATCCGCGCCAAAGCACAGTTTTCGTGCCGGTGCCAAAAGCAGCCATGGACGAAAATGGCTTTCTTGCGTGAACGGAACACGAGATCGGGGCACCCAGGTAAGTCTTTAGCGTGGAGCCGGTATCGATACCCCATGGCGAAGACAAGTCTACGGATAAGCAATTCGGGACGAGAATCCTTGGAACGGACCCGTGCCATGACCTCGGAACGCTTGGATGGAGGGATAGTGTCCACACCTTCTACATTTCTCCTGATTGCCGGAAGAGCAACGGGTTGTCCTCATTACAGCACGATAAAGCGTTCTACAACCTGTGCAAATGATGGCCGGAATCCATTAAGGAACTACGGGGAAATGCGCGATTTCCGAATTGGGAATTGGAGAGCCGAGGAACCGGCTAGCCGGGCTTCATCAACGCGAAAACACAATAGATACTGGCAAACGTCCTTCCGTTTAGGAAGAACTCCACCCCCGAATCGCCGGGAACCTGCTGGGCGCCTCACCATCGTTTGGCCTTCTGAGCGAAGCGCATCAGAGAAGATCAACGAAAGGCCCGTGGCTCAAGCCTCTTGGATTGTTCGTCTGCTTTCAGGAGCCTGAAGGCCCCTGCTCCCCCCGTCCCTCAGGGGTTGAAAGCCCGGCCTGCCAGACCTATTGACCCCCAAAAACACCCATAAATCTGCCAAAAAGAACCTTCCGCGCGCCGTTTTTGCCGAATCCTTGGCCAAAATTATGCACGATTCGCTTCATCTCGATGCATAGGATTCTCGTCTCGTTTTTCGCAAAAAAAGTGGGCCTGAAAGGCTACACATTGCACCCGGATCGATCCAGCCCCTCAATGCACATCCGGCGGCAGCGGCGGATGCTTCACTGGCTTCTTGAACAGCCACGCGGCCGCCGCGCAGAAGAATGCCAGCAGCGCCGTCCAGCGAAAGACATCCACGTACGCCATCAGCGCCGATTGCTGCTCCATTAGCCCATACATCATTCCATAGGCGCCGGGGTGTCCCTGTGCCGGGCCGAGCCGGTGGCCGAGGTAGCCGGCGATGGCCGCCGACTTCTGCTGCAAGACCATGCTCGACGAGCCAAGATGCGAGCCAATCTCCGTCTGGTGCACAGCGGCGCGGCGAATCAGCGCCGTGGTGGCCATCGAAATCCCCACCGAGCCGCCAATATTGCGCAGCATATTGAAGACGCCCGTGGCGTTGCCCATCTCCTCGCGAGGAATGGTCGAGGTAGCCATGGTAGCCAGCGGCACAAAAACAAAGCTCAGGGCAAAGCCGGTTAGAGTGATTGGAATCAGCAGCGTATACGGGCCGATATCCAGATTCACCAGGCCGAAAGACAAGGCGCAGACGCCAAAACCCAGAAAGCCTGCGCAAAGCAGCTTGCGCTGGTCAATGCGTGAGCCGAGAATGCCAACCACCGGCGAGCCGATAAACGATCCGACGCCGCGCGGAAACACCACCAGGCCGGC
>PLPA01000208.1:0-1878 GCA_003159355.1 Acidobacteriaceae bacterium
TCGCGGCGCAGCAGCGCATCGGCGTAGTGGCGCTGCTCCTCGGGCGTCTCCGGGATCACCTCGGGCACGCGCATCCGCCGCCCTTGCTTGTCGATGGCCACAAAGACCAGGAAGGCACTGGCCACGTGCAGAACCTTGCCCGTCTGAGTGTCTTCCGCCCACACCTTCACGCCCACCTCCATCGAGGTGGTAAATGCGCGGTTGACGCTGGACTTGAGCGTGATCAGGTTGCCCAGGTGCACCGGCTGGATGAAGTCGATGTGGTCCATCGCGGCGGTCACAATGTAGGTGCGCGCGTGCCGGTAGGCGGCCATTGCGCCAGTCATATCAATGAAGTGCATCAGCCGTCCGCCCAGCAAATTGCCCAGCGTGTTGGTGTCGTTGGGCAGGACGAGCTCGGTCATTTCTGACTGGGTGCTGGCGACGGTGCGGGCTGCGGGGGCGGGGATTGCTTCGGCGGAACTCATGGTTGTTCTGCTCCATACAAAGGCTTGCGCCTCAAGTGTACACTCCGCCGGATAGAATGAAGCAGGCGGCGGACGGCCTGAAGACGCGCACAGTACTTTCCAGCAATGGCGAACTGTTCTTTACTGCTAATTTGTAGATTATTTCGAGGTTTTTCCACAGAGCTTTTTATACTTTATGCAACGCTGGTGAAAGGCACCCTCCTCTCTATTCTATAGTGAAAGCCGTTTGAGCCTATCGCGGAAATATGTGTTTTTTGCAACGATAAAAATGTATGAAACCCTTTGTTTTCATTGAATTTCTCATATGAAACGCCTTGACTAATGTGGCGAACTAAGTAATCGTTAGTTCTTAAGGAAGGTGCGTGACCGGATGGGAAAGAATGATAGTACCCCAAATGACAAGGCTGACCAAATCCTTCGTCAGATGCGCGAGGATACTGGATCGAAGAAGCATCTCGACCAAATCAAGCTCAGGGCGCAAAAGGCCTTGAACAAGGCTGTAGATGCGCGAGACGAAGATGCTTTTGTGGCAGCTCTTGACATTTTGGGAATCAATCCTGAGAGTGCGGTCGGACGTGCGCACCTGCAAGGCTTCCGGCAGCTTCCGCCAAAGCGCTATTGAAGGTGGGCGACGGCTTTTTCCGCAGCGGCAACGGCCTTTTCGCGCTCTTCTTCGCTCATCGAATCGAGCGAGGCGGAGACAGAGACCATAACTCCGGCAAGGAAATCGTCTTCTGCCGTTTTCGCTGGGGTTTTCCTGAACTTGGAGGAGCGAAATGTTTGGAGGCGTAGCTGGGCTTGGGTTGCCATGTGGAATTTCTCCTCAATTTCGATCATACTCCAATATCCCGCGCTTTATCCACACATCTCATATCAGAACTAGACAGAACCAGGCCCCAAAGGAGCACCATGGACAAGATCGCCGGCCTCAAAGAGATTCTGGAACTCGACCCGACCAACAGCTTTGCCCGCTATGGGCTGGCGATGGAACTGGCCGGCCGCGGCGAGACGACCGCGGCGCTGGCCGAGTTCGATACGCTCACGGCCAACGATCCCGGCTACACGGCCGGCTACTTCATGGCCGCGCAGACGCTGGCCGCGGCGGACCGCGCCTCTGAGGCTATCGCCCGGCTGAAACAAGGCATCCTCTCCGCCGAGCGAAGCGGCAATCGCCATGCCGTCAGCGAGATGCAGGCCATGCTCGACGAACTGGACCGGTAGAGTTCTTCCACGGGATGCGGTCGCCGGGACGAATTTCCGCGAAGGTAAAAACGTGCATTTCTTGGCAAGACGTAATCCTGTTCCCGCGCGAAGGTAATCTATTCTACCCACGAAGCATCTATACTGGAACCATGGCCAAGTATTCAATCGTAGTGCCGTTCAATAATGAAGAGGAGAATGTCACCGTACT
>PLPA01000208.1:1897-11080 GCA_003159355.1 Acidobacteriaceae bacterium
CTGGTCATCAAGCTGCGCCGCAACTTCGGCCAGACCTCGGCGCTGGCCGCCGGTTTCGATCACGCCACCGGCGAATTCATCCTGGCCATGGACGGCGACCTGCAGCACGACCCCAACGACATTCCCCACTTCCTGGAAAAGCTCGCCGAGGGCTACGACGTGGTCAGTGGCTGGCGCAAGGATCGCGTGGACAATTTTATGCTGCGCCGCATTCCCTCGGGTTGCGCCAACTGGCTGATGGCCAAGCTCTCCGGCGTGGAGATCCACGACTTCGGCACCACCTTCAAAGCCTATCGCCGCGAGGTGATTCAGAGCATTCCGCTCTATGGCGAGATGCATCGCTTCATTCCCGCGCTGGCCAGCTGGTTTGGCGCGTCCATCTGCGAGATTCCTATTCACAATGTGAATCGTGAGCGCGGCAGAAGCCACTACGGCATCGGGCGCACCTTCGGCGTTATCTTCGACCTTCTGACCATCCGCTTCCTCCTCAAGTACATGACCCGCCCGCTGCACTTTTTTGGCACCCTGGGTATGCTGAGTATGCTCACGGGCAGTATCTTTTCGGCTACGCTGATCGGCCAGAAGCTGCTGCATCCCCATCAAAGCGTGATGGTGATGCACGGGCCGCTGGTGGTGATTGCCGGGGTGCTGATTGTCGCCGGCATTCAATTGCTGGCCATCGGCCTGCTGGGCGAGTTGCAGGTGCGCCACTACTACACCAGCCAGTATCGCGCCCCCTACGCCATCGCCCACATGGTGCGCCTGCAAGCGACCGAAGAGCCGAGCCTGCTGCCGGAAGCGTGAAGGCAGGGAATAGGGAACAGGGAATCGAAAAGCCCCGCTCGGGCAGTGCCTGGGCGGGGCTTGGTGTTTTTTGCTCCCGTTTGGTGTTGAATACCGATAGAATCGCTACAGGAGGCGCTTCGACATGATGTTTCACGTAACGCTGGAGCCAGCCGAAGACGGCTGGATTGTCGCAGAGTGTCCCGCCCTTCCCGGCTGCGTTTCTCAGGGACGAGATGAAAAGGAAGCGCTGGAGAACATCCGGGAGGCCATCACAGCCTGGATGTGGGCTGAGGACCAGAAGGCGACCCGGCTAGCGCCGTCTCATCTCTCTTCCATCGTGGTAGCGGTTTAATCGATGGGCAAGCTCACAAACATTTCTGGCAAGGAAGCCGCTAAGGCGTTTGGCCGCGCGGGGTGGGAAGTCGTGGGCCAGGTAGGAAGCCATCTGGTCCTGAGCAAGCCCTCTCAGCGCGCCAATCTCTCCATCCCCCAGCATAAAGAACTCTCTGTCGGAACCCTTCGGTCGTTGATTCGCGCTGCTGGAATAACTGTCGATGAGTTTTTGGGGTTGCTGTAGTTTGTGTGGGGCCAACTTGCCGAGTGGTTCCATTATTGATACCATAATGGCGTGGCGGAGATTGCCAAAATTCTCGAAAGAATGCGCATCAGTCCGGCGCAGATTCGCTTTTCGGATTTGCACAAAGTCTGTGTGGCTTTTTTCGGAGAACCGCGCCAAAGTGGGTCCAGCCATGCTGTCTTCAAAACCCCGTGGCCGGGAGATCCCCGTGTGAATATCCAGAATGCCAAGGGCAATGCGAAGCCCTATCAGGTTCGGCAAGCATTGCTGGCCGTAGACAGAATGGTCGATAAGAACACAATGGAGAAGTTGCAATGAGCCACAAGAGCCTTGACCACTACACCTATCGTGTTACCTGGTCGCCGGAGGACGGTGAGTATGTCGCCCTCTGCACGGAATTTCCTTTGTTGAGTTGGCTAGCGGCGGCGCCAGAGGCAGCGCTCGCGGGCATTCGCGACGTGGTGACTGATTGTGTGGCCGACATGATTGCCAATGGCGAAGTTCCGCCCACAGCGCTGGCGGAAAAGCGCTACAGCGGCGAATTTCGCGTGCGCATTCCACCGCAAGTGCATCGGGCGCTCGCGCTGGAGGCGGCCGAGCAAGGCATCAGCCTGAATCGCCTGGCCTCTGCCAAGCTGACCGGGTAGCCCACCCCTTGCACCCGCGCGCCCTCAGGGTTCATCCTAAAACTGCGATGAAAGCGATACAGATTCACGAGACAGGCGGGCCGGAGGTTCTTTCCCTGGCCGATTTGCCCATCCCCCAGCCGGGGCCGGGGCAGGTGTTGATCCGCGTGGAAGCTGTCGGAGTCAACTTCATTGAGGTCTACTTCCGCAACGGCGTCTACAAGGCCGCGCTGCCGCTCACTCTGGGCAGCGAGGCGGCGGGGACGGTCGAGGAGCTGGGTCCGGGCGTGACGGGTTTTGCCGCCGGCGACGCAGTGGCCTCGGTCGCCGCGCTGGGCAGCTACGCCGAGTACGCGCTGGTTCCGGCGGCGGCGCTGGTCAAGGTGCCGGAGGGCCTGACCATGCAGCAGGCCGCGGCGGCGCTGCTGCAAGGCATGACCGCGCACTACCTCTCCCATTCCACCTTCCCGCTCAAGGCCGGCGACACCGCGCTGGTTCACGCCGGAGCCGGCGGCGTCGGCCTGCTGCTGACGCAGATGGCGGCCCGTCTGGGCGCGCGCGTGATCGCCACGGTTTCCACGGCGGAGAAGGCCGAGCTCTCGCGCTCCGCCGGCGCCTCCGATGTGATTCTTTACACCGAGAAGGACTTCGCGGCGGAAGTGAAGCGACTCACCGGCGGCAAGGGCGTGGACGTGGTCTACGACTCGGTGGGCAAGACCACCTTCGAGGGCAGCCTGAACTGCCTGCGTCCGCGCGGGCTGCTGGCCCTGTTTGGCGCATCCAGCGGCCCCGTGCCGCCCTTCGATCTGATTCATCTCAGCAGCAAGGGTTCGCTCTTCGTCACCCGCCCCACGCTCTGGCATTACGTGGCCACGCGGGCGGAGTTGGAGCAGCGCTCGGGCGATGTGCTGGGCTGGGCCGCCAAGGGCGAACTCAAGCTGCGGACCGAGCACGTGTATCCGCTCTCCGATGCCGCGCAGGCGCAGACCGACCTGGAAGACCGCAAGACCACGGGGAAGATTTTGCTGGAGCCTTAAAAGCAGTGGTCAGTGAACAGTGGTCAGTGGTCAGTGAACAGTGGTCAGTGATCAGTGAACAGTTGTCAGAGGTCATGAAACCCGCGAACTCGCCAACTTGCGAACTCCGCGAAGCGGTGCTAACTTGCTGCACTTGTAATCAATCGCGGGTCTTTCAAAAACACCGCGGGTGCCCCCGGTCCCGATTTTGGGACCGGGGATCCACGAACTTCCACTGCAACTCGTCAGACCATCGGAAAAATCCATGAATAAAATCTCCATCAAACCCGACGACCAGGTCTTCGTGCTCACCGGCGCGGGCATCAGCGCGGAGAGCGGGCTACCGACCTTTCGCGCCTCCGACGGCCTGTGGGCCGGCAATCGCGTCGAGGATGTCTGCACGCCCGAAGCCTGGCAGCGCAATCCCTGGCGCGTCTGGGAGTTTTACGCGGCGCGGCGCGCGGCGGGCTCTCTTGCCCAGCCGAATCCGGCGCACGTAGCGCTCGCCGAGTTAGAGGCAAAGCTTGGCTCCCGCTTCTTTCTCTGCACGCAGAATGTGGACGACCTGCATGAGCGGGCCGGCTCGCGGCGTCTGCTGCACATGCACGGCGAATTGAGCAAGGCGCATTGCGAGCGGGACTGCGGACGGCCGCCGGTTGAGGATCGCGCCATCTATCGCTCTCTGGCCGAGGTGGGCCGCTGCCCGTGCGGCGGCAGGCTGCGTCCGCACATCGTCTTCTTCGGCGAGATTCCGCTGGAGATGGAGCGCATCGAAGAGGAGATCGCAAAGGCGACGCTGATGGTGGTGGTGGGCACATCGGGCTCGGTCTATCCGGCGGCCGGCTTTGTGCATTGGGCGCGGCAGTGCGGCGCGCGCACCGTCTACGTGGGACCGGAGCCGCCGCTGAATGCCGCGGCCTTCACGAACGTGGTCGAGGGCAACGCCGGCGAAGCCCTGCCGGGCTTGTTTGCGCTGGAGGCTTGAGCGACGCACGATGTCGGCCAGCGTCAGCGGCTCCGCGATCTTCCAGTGTCCTGAGTCTGATATTTGTGTACAAAATAAATTGTCATCCTGAGCGAAGCGTTCTTCAGCGAGCCGAAAGCCTGCACTGAGCGTAGTCGAAGTGGACCTGCTTTTCCGTCTCTTGATCCCTACTACGAACTTCTGACTCACTACACCAGGAGCCAAACTTCACACCTCACACCCCGGTACAATGGAACTGTGACCAAAATCTCCCCACCCGCGCCCCCCACAGTGGGCTTCATCTCTCTGGGCTGTCCGAAAAACCTGGTCGACTCCGAGGTGATGATGGGCCTGCTCGACCGTGCCGGCGCGCGGCTCACCGCCCATCCCGAAGAGGCCGAAATCCTCATCGTCAACACCTGCTCCTTCATCGACACGGCCAAGCAGGAGTCGGTGGACGCGATTCTGGAGATGGCGCGGCACAAGAGCTCTGGCCGGGCAAAAAAGCTCATCGTCGCCGGCTGCCTCGTCGAGCGCTACCGCGACGAAATCCGCAAGAGCATCCCCGAAGTGGACGCGGTCGTCGGCACCGGCGAACTGGAGGCGATCCTCGAAGCCGCCGGCCTCGCCCCCATCGCCGCGCCCTCGCCCTTCAACATTCTCAGCGGCGGCGGCTCGGCGGAGGTTCGCCCCGGCGTCGAATCCCGCGCCGCAACGCACAAACATTTTGCGGAAGACCGCGACCGGGCGGTAGGTCAGGGCTTTAGCCCTGACATTAGGCCGATAAATACGACGGGGGCTGGTAGGGATGGGTTTCAACCCATCCATTTATCCCCTGAGGGAAAATCCCGCCCCGAAGGCGACCACCGCGAGCAGCAAGGCCGCTTCCGCCGCGACGACTGGCAGGGCGCAACCCACCTGCTGCCCACCTACCTCTACGACGAAACCACTCCCCGCTTCCTGACCACGCCAAAATCCTCGGCCTACATCAAGATCGCCGAGGGCTGCGACCACCCTTGCTCCTTCTGCGTCATTCCCAACCTGCGCGGAAAATTCCGGTCGCGTAGATTCGAATCCGTCGTCGCCGAAGCCCGGCAGCTCGTCGCCCGCGGCGTTCGCGAGATCACCCTCATCGGCCAGGACACCACCTGCTACGGCGAAGACCTGGGCCTCAAGGACGGCCTCGCCCAACTCCTCGACGCGCTCGCCCAGATCGACGGCCTGCGCTGGCTCCGCTTCCTCTACGCCTACCCCAACCGCATCACGGGCCGATTATTGGAAACGATCGCCAAGCACGACAACATCTGCAAGTACCTCGATCTTCCGCTCCAGCACGCTGCTCCCGCGGTGTTGAAGCGCATGAAGCGCGGCGGCGGCCCGGAAATCTTCCTGAAAACCCTGGAAAAAGTNNTGCGCGACTTTGAAGTTTTGCAGGAGTTCATCGGCGAGGCAAAATTCGACTGGCTAGGCGTCTTCAACTACTCCGACGAAGAAGGCTCCTCCGCCTTCTCGCTTGACGCGAAAGTCAGCAAGCGTACCATCGAATCCCGCAAGCGCAAATTGATGAAGACGCAGCAATCGATCAGCAAGCGCGCCAAGCAGCAGTGGGTGGGCCGCGAGCTGGTCGTGCTGGCCGAAGGCGAAAGCGAAGAGACGCCGCTGCTGTGGGAAGGCCGCACCCAGTTCCACGCCCCTGAGATCGACGGCAAGCTCTACATCAACGACTTCGGCGACCTGCCCGCCCTGGAACCCAGCCGCTTCTACCGCGCCCGGATCACCGAAGCCCACGACTACGATGTAGTAGCGCGCATCCTCTCGGGGCCGCTGTAAACTTGTTTCGCTGCGCCCTTCAGGAATCCGCCTCGTCCCGCAGTCGTTCAAAGTAATCAAGGGTTTGTTGCTAACGCGCTATAGACTCTTCGGGAACATACCCTTGAATTGCTTCATCCTGCTCGGCTTCGGCAGTGTTAAGCTAATCCTGTGCAGCTTTCGACGCCGCGTTCCGGCACAGGTGGCTCAGCCGCGACAAACGCATCGGCAAGGCCTGACGGCGGGCGGATGCCTCGGAGGTCGGCAGCAAGATGAGCGTTACAGTCAATTGCACGGCCGTAAATCCGACTCACACCATCACCGCAAGCAGCCCGCTCCCCGCGCAATTATCGATTCCCGCCCGGCAGAGTGGAACCTGGTCGCTTGTCCTGCTGGGCAGTGTATTGTGGCGCGGCATCACCCACATCAGAACGCATCGTGAAGTTCTTCGCCTCCTCCTCAGGTTTCCGCCCTATACTGAGTTTGTTATCAGCAACCCAAGTTTTGCTTACAAATATCTCACCCATATCTACCTGGTCCGGGGCTTTACCGTAGCCGAACGCGCCGCCTGCTTTCTCTATCATTACAAGCGCTTGCATTCGGCGTTGCCCGATAGTCTCTTGCGCCGGACTCTGCGAGAAGATGTTGCGATCCATGAAATCACCGAGGGCACCAATCGCTTTGTCGTGACGATGGGTAAGTCCAGGCCCAGCTTTCTGGAAGGCGAATTGTCTCTTCATCTGCGTGTGGATGGAGAAATCGTTTATATTCTCTCCTTCACCATCGTTCCCGGATGGGTGATCAAATCTCAGGCCGAGGAGATTCTGTTGATTACCCGGCTCCAGGGCGTCAAGGGAGCCTATCCCCCGATCAGCTATGCAACCAAAACCCTGCATGATGTTGCCCCTGGCGCACTGCTTTTCGCCGCGCTGCAGGGCATTGCGGACGCCTTCGGAATCGGCGAAATCGCGGCTGTTTCCGGCGTCATGCAAAGCTACTACAGAGAAGACGATGCTGCTGACTTCAAGCAAGCCTACGACGATTTCTTTACCGAACTGGGGATACCCAAAAGCGCAGCCGGATTCTTCCGCATTCCTCTTCCGCTTCAGGAGAAGCCGCTCACATTCATCAAGCATGGCCATAAAATCAGAACCAGGGGAAAACGCGCATTCAAGCAACAGATTCAGTTAGCCTGCGCAGGCTTCTTTGAGAAGTTTGCGCCCGATGCATCGCGCAAGTTGCCGGCTTAGGCCTTGCACACAAATAACTGCGTCACTTGATCGTGCAGTTGCTGGTCACTGCAAGAACAGGTAGCGCCGGCCTCCTGGCCGGCTGTCGCGTGGACCTCCTGGTCCACGCCGCACTCTACAGCAATAGGAGCAATCCCTCGCCCCGCGCTGTACCATAATCATTGAAAGCCGCTTCCAGGCTGCGACAACTTTATGGCCGCAAAGAAAAAATCCGCCAAGCTCCTCCACTGCCCCACCTGCGGAATGCTCGTGCGCTTCAACGACGAGGACTTTCCCTTTTGCAGCGACCGCTGCCGCAAGATCGATCTCGGCAAGTGGGCGATGGGCGTCTACAAGATCAGCTCGCCGATTCTCGACCCCGAAGTGCTGGAAGACCTCGGCGCTCTCGGCGGCAGCCACGGAGGCGACTATGAAAACTGACGCGCCCACCCAGAAAAGAACTTTCTGGGCATGGACCGTTGCCACCTTCTTCGGCGCGGGCTTCGGCAAGCCCGGACCCGGCACCTGGGGCTCGGTCGCCGCCGTCCTCCTTTGGGCCGCCTACGCCTTCGCCTTCCAGCCAACCGCCCATGCCCTGCTGATCGCCTTGCTCATCGGCATCGCGCTCACGCTGCTGATCGGCATTCCCGCCGCCACCATCGTCGCCCGCGAATCCGGCCGCCACGATCCGCAAATCGTCGTCATCGACGAGGTCGCCGGCCAGGGTATTGCGCTGCTCGGCAGCCACGCCAATTGGCGTCACGCCCTCATCGCTCTCATTCTCTTTCGCCTCTTCGACATGACCAAGCCGTTTCCGCTCCGCCGGCTTGAAGATCTGCCCGAAGGCTGGGGCATCGTCCTCGATGATGTGGGCGCGGGGTTGTATGCTTTGGGTGTAGCCTCTTTGTTGCGTTTTTGGTTTCATTGACGGTTTTTCGATGATCGTTTCCAGAAATTCTGTCATCCTGTGCAGCCGCTAACTCGCTAACTTGCTATTTCCGCGAAGCGGAAGCTAACTTGCTGTTTTTGTTCCACAAACGCTCCCTTTAACAACCTTTTTCATAGGGAGCGAAGCGGAGTCGAAGGACCTGCGGTTGCTCTTCGGTCAGCTCCCATCCATGAAATCAACCAGGATTTAGCCAATGCCCATCGCCAGTACCCAATCCGCCGCCGTATTCGCGCCGCGCATCGACGACATCGTCCCTGCCGCCGCGCTGCCCGGNNCTGATGAGCCGCCCCGGCTCGCTCGCCCTCCGCGTCCCCGATGAGGCCAGCACCGGCCTCGTCGAGGTGCGCAACCCAGCCGGCTTGAGCAATGCCGCCCCGCTGCGCGTCGCCCGCCAGCTCTCCGATAACCTTCACCCGGTCACCAACCCCGCCGTCAGCCGCTCCGGCATGATCTACGCCACCATCTCCGGCCAGCGCGGCAAGCAGACCCCGATTTCCATCGTCCGCGTCAGCCCCGACGGCCGCGGAACCCCGTTTGTCTCCGGCATCCTCAACGCCACCGGCCTGGCCTTCAACCCCGACGGCGAACTCTTCGTCACCTCCCGCGCCGAGGGCAACGTCTANNGTCGGCGACCGCAGCGGCACCATCTTCAAGATCGATCCCCGCCGCGAGATCTTCGTTCACGCCACGCTCGAGCCCAGCGCCGCGGCCTATCATCTGGCCGTCAATGCCGCCGGCACGCTCTTCGTCACCGGCCCGACGCTCACCTCCAACGACGCCATCTGGGCCATCGAACCCAACGGCGACGCCCGCGCCTGGTTCCGCGGCCTCGGTCGTCCGCAGGGCCTGGCGCTCTCCAAAGAGGGCGACGTCTACTTGGCCGCCTGCCTGCGTGGCCAGCGCGGCCTGGTGCGCGTCACGCCGCAAGGCGAAGCCAGCCTCGTGCTCTCCGGCGCAAACATAGTCGGCCTGGCCTTCTCTCCCCTCGGAACCACCATCCTCGCCACCAACGATGCGGTTTATGATGTAGACTTGGGAGTCGAAGGACTGAATCTGTTTTGACAGGTTTCAGTTGTCAGTTCTCAGTTCTCAGTTCCGGTACACTGACAATACGGGTAATCAATCTTCCCCGCCAAAAGGGGTAAATATGCAGAAGATATTGGCAGTCGCCTGTTTGTTATTGGCATCGAGTATAGCACTGGCTCAAGTCAAGTCCTAAATCTTCTG
>PLPA01000227.1 GCA_003159355.1 Acidobacteriaceae bacterium
TGATTCTAAACTGCCGGCAATGCTCCTCGCCGCGCCAGCACTTCGACGGGCAAAATCGCATTCATCGCGCCGGAGCGGAAGCCCTGGCAATCGAGTGTGACGTACTGAAAGCCGGCCAGTTTGAGAGCGGCGGTGATGGCGTCGAGCATCTCCATGGTGAGGGCGCGGGGCAACTCGGTGCGGGCCAACTCCACACGGGCCAGCTCGCCATGATGGCGCACGCGCAGCTCGCGGAAGCCCAGCGCGCGCAGGCTATCCTCAGCCTTTTCAACCTGTTCTAGCACCTCGCGGGTCACCGTGCGGCCATATTCGACGCGCGAGGAGAGGCACGGCGCGGCCGGACGGTCCCAGAGCGTGTAGCCGGCGGCCTTGGCCAACTCGCGAATTTCGATCTTCGTCAGCCCGGCCTCGGCCAGCGGCGCCAGCACGGCGTGCTCCTCGGCGGCGCGCTGTCCGGGGCGGAAGTCCCTGGTGTCGTCGGCGTTCATGCCGTAGGCGATGCGTTCAAATCCCAGCCGCGCGCCCAGCGCCTCCATCGCCTGAAAGAGTTCGTCCTTGCAATGGAAGCAGCGATTGGCGTCGTTGCGCTGATACTCGGGGCGGCTCAGCTCTTCAGTGGCAATGATGTGCAGCGGAATCTCTTCGGCGCGGGCAAAGGCGCAGGCCGCCTCGAAGTCGCGGCGGGCGAGACTGGGCGAATCGGCCAGCACGGCGAGCATGCGGCTGCCCAGAACGCGATGCGCCGTAGCCGCCAGGTACGCGGAGTCCACGCCGCCGGAGTAGGCCACCATCAGGCTGCCGGATTGTGCGAGACGAGCTTCCAGCTCTTGCAGCTTGCGGACGGTCTCGGCGTCTGGGGCCTGGGAGAAGGTGGTGTGCATTTCTGCCGCCATAGGGCCGATTATACCGCTTTTATGATTGCGCGCGGCAAACCGGTCATACGCCTGCCAGCGGCGTTATGGGCGGCGGAGGACATCATAGCTGCCCAGTTTGCGGTAGGGCAGAAAGAGCTTTTGCAGCGCTTCGAGCGAGGCTTCGCGCTGTGGGGTGGGATCCTCCTTCATCTGCATCGTGCGCTTGACGATCAGCCAGCGCGTCTTGCGCCGTTCGGCCTCTGTGACAAGCTGCGCGGGCGTGGAGAGCGGATCTGTGGCGTTGTCGAAGAGCAGCACCGGAAATTGCGGGGTGCGGCCGGTGGCAAAGTAGAACGGATCTTCGCCGGGAAGGATAATCAGGCCGTCGGAGAAAGGGATTTCCTTGTCGGCGAAGCGCAATAGCTCTTCGAACTGAGGCAAATAGGGGCCGGTAACAGCCATTCCTTTCAGAGCGGGAAGAGTTGAATGTACGACTGGGCCCTCATCTAGCACGCGCGCGTAGGAGAGGCGCTCTTCGCTCGCGGTGTAGAGGCCGCCACAGAGGAGCAGCGCCGCCGAGATGATCGCCGCCAGAGCCGACGCGAGGAACGGCGTTCGCGGTGCGTCGTCTGAGGCTGGGATGGACGAATCAATGGAAGCCAGGAAGGCGATCATCTCGGCGATAAGCAGCACAAGCAAGGGCCAGATGGCGTAGGTCGATCCCCACAACTGCTGCGAGAGAAAGGTTCCGTTGATGGCGGCCAGCAGCAAAACGGACAAGCCGGCGCGCAGGCTGCGATGGCGGCAAAAACTCCAGAGCGTGAGCGCGGCGGAGAGAATCAGCAGCAGCGGCCATAGAGCAAGGAGATTTTCGGCGCGGTCGCCGGAGTCTGATGAGAGAAAGAGGCTAAACAGCGTCCAGAGGAACGGCGCTGCAAGCAGGATCAGAGCCGCGAGACGGGCCCACAGAGCCTTGGCGAAGCGACTGCGCAGGAGCGCGAGAGCCGCCGCGACCGACGGAATCCACCACAGCAGCAAAGGCTCCGCATAGACGGTGAGCATCACCGGAAGGCGGGGCAGTCGGCGCTGGGAGGCGAATTGGATGGTCCAATGAAGGTAGTTCCCCACGCCTGCGGTGAAGTGCAGGAGCAGGCCGGCGGCAACGACCGTTGCGACCGCACCGGCCAGGAGCGCGCCCAAAGCCGGAGTGCTGGGTGAAGCCGCAGCGCGGCGGAGTTGCTGCAAGAGCATCAACAGAAGGATCAGAACGAATGCGGCGGCAAGAAATGGCAGACCAATGTTCTGCTTGAAGAACAGGGGCAGCGGAAGCGCCGCGCCGGTGGCGAAAAAGCGCAGGCGCGAGTTCGATGCAGTGGAATCCTCCGGCAGCCGTTGCAAAAGAAATAGGACGAGCAGGATGGAGAAGGCGCTGTCGCAATCGTAGGAGGGAAACGGCAGGATGCTGTAGACGCCCAGCGGGATGAGCGGCGCGGTGAGCAGAAGAGAGATGTGCCAGGCAGCGCGCAGGCGGCCTTGGAACGTGCAGAGCACGATCCGCCAGGCCAGCACGGTGGCCAGCCCGCTGACGAGGGCCGCATAGAGAACGTGATGAAAGAAGACGCGCCCGGTGAGGCGCAAGATGGCGGCCTGGATGAGGAACGTGAGCGGCGAGTGAACCAGCGGAAAATCGCGATAGGGCATTTGCCCCAGAGCGATGCGAAAACTCGTGTCCAGCGTGTAGCTCGCGTCCCACAGGACGGCCAGATGCGCGTTCTGCCAAAGAACCACGGCGGCGCTGGTCAGGAAGAGCGCGGAGGGGGCGAGGCTGTCGCGGAGGCTCCAGCGAGCTTGGGTCAGCGGAGATTTGAGTTGGGCCGGATTGGGCTTGGGCATCGTGAGTGGCCAGCGGGAGCTGCTTGCGTCCCGCTCAATCCATTGATTTTACCGCTCGCGGCCGGTGGCGCAATCCGGCGCTATCGACCGCGGGCGCCTTGCCGATGAGGGACTTACAGGTGCTGGCCGTCACTGCAACTTGGCTCGGGTTGGCTTAGCCGTTGATTAAGGCGTACAACGGGTTCAGCGGAGTTTGCATGAGCGCAGCGCACAACGGCAGCCGGCGGGATTTTCTGAGGAGATCCTTAACTGGCGCGGCGTTCCTGTGCGCGGGCGGTGCTACGGATACGCTGGCCGTTGCGCAACCGGTTACGGCGGAATCCGGCGCGGCGGACGCAAAATCCAGGGTCGTCGTCGCGCGCGATGAACGACTGCGCGGCACAGGCGCCACGGTCGAATCGCAGCGGATGCTGGCGCTCGTGGATCGCGCGATGCAGGCTCTCTGCGGCTGCGTAGATCCGTTGGGCGCATGGAAGAAATTGGTTCGTCCAGGCGATACGGTCAGCCTCAAGGTGAACACGCTGGGAGGCCGCGGAATCTCCACGAATGTTCAGCTCGTCGCGGCGATCTGCGAGCGCTTGCAGGAGGC
>PLPA01000275.1 GCA_003159355.1 Acidobacteriaceae bacterium
AAGCCTCCATTGTGCTTGAGCTTATGCTGCATAAGTACTACGAAGCTGCGGTCATCGCGGCCCTCTTGGTCTTCAATGCAGCGCTTGCCTACTTTCAGGAGAGTCGCGCGCAGGCTACCCTTGCAGCTCTGAAGTCACGACTTGCCCTCAATGCTTCAGTTCAACGCGATGGCGCATGGAAAACTGTGCCGGCTGCGGAATTGGTATGTGGCGACCTGGTGAAGCTCTCGCTTGGTGGTGTGGTCGCCGCCGATGTACATCTGACCGGTGGCTCGGTCGAACTCGATCAGTCGATGCTCACTGGGGAATCCCTGCCCATTGAGGCCAGTCCAGGTACTGACACCTATGCAGGGGCTCTCGTCAAGCGCGGCGAAGCAACGGCCGTGGTCACCGCCACCGGCGCCCGAACCAAATTCGGACGCACGGCGGAACTCGTTCGCACCGCACATGTTGTAAGCACGCAGCAGACGGCCGTACTCAAAATCGTGCGCAACCTCGCGATCTTCAACGGGGCCTTGATTCTTGCCATGGGCGCATACGCCTATTTCCGTGCGATGCCGTGGAGTGAGATGGTTCCTTTGTTGCTCACTTCAGTCCTTGCAGCCATTCCGGTGGCTTTGCCCGCAACATTCACCCTTGCTGCCGCGATCGGAGCTCGCGCCTTGGCAAAACTGGGTGTGCTGCCGACACGTCTCTCTGCCGTGGACGAGGCCGCTTCGATCGATGTCCTGTGCTCCGACAAAACAGGAACTCTAACCCTCAATGCGCTTTCAGTCACCAGCGTTCGCCCTTTGCCCGGTTTCGATGAAGCGCACGTTCTAGGGCTGGCGGCTCTGGCAAGTTCTGAGGGCGGTCAGGACTCTGTCGATGCAGCGATTCGTTCTGCCGCCTCGAAAAAACCGGCGCAGGACCTGCCAAAACTGGCGACGTTTGTGCCGTTCGACCCAGCCAAGAAGACATCGGAGGCGACCGCAACAGATACCAAGGGTGTCGCGGAGCGCATCATCAAGGGCGCCTACGCAGCGGTCATCGCCCTCACCGCTCCGTCGCCCGCTGCGGCTGGGATCGTTGACGAACTGGAGAAGCAAGGCTTCAGGGTTCTGGCAGTAGCCGCGGGGCCGGCGGCTTCCGTTCAGCTAATCGGCATGATTGCCCTCAGCGACCCTCCGCGATCGGATTCGAGTTCTCTCATCTCGGAGTTACATACCCTCGGCGTGGCCACGGTCATGGTGACGGGAGATGCCCCGGCCACGGCGGCAATCGTCGCTCATGACGTAGGGTTGACCGGGCCTGTTTGCCCGCCCGGAAAGCTTCCCGATGGTGTCAAGCCGGAGGATTTCGCGGTCTTCGCGAGCATTCTTCCCGAAGGTAAGTATGACCTTGTCAAGGCCTTCCAGAAAAGCGGGCATACGGTTGGGATGTGCGGCGATGGCGCCAATGATGCACCCGCGCTCCGCCAGGCGCAGATCGGCATTGCCGTCTCGACCGCTACCGATGTGGCGAAATCAGCAGCAGGGGTTGTACTCACCGAAGCTGGGCTGGGCGGCATTGTTGCCGCTGTAAAAGAGGGCAGGATCACGTTTCAGCGCATTCTCACCTACACGCTCAACTCGGTGATGAAAAAGATTGTGCAGGTGCTCCTGCTGGCAGTCGGTCTGGTGATAACCGGACATGCCGTCCTGACTCCAATGTTGATGATCCTACTGATGATCACCGGCGACTTTCTTTCTATGTCTCTCACCACGGACAGAGTACAGCCATCCACAATGCCGAATTCTTGGAATATCGGCCGAATTACAGCTGCTGGAGTGATCTTTGGGGCTTGCTTCCTGGCATTCTCAACCGCAATCCTCATAGTCGGAAAATTTGAGCTGCATTTGGGAATCGAAGCCCTGCAAACTTTGTCCGTAGTCGGTATTGTGTTTGGCAGCCAGGCAATGACGTACGTCATACGTGGACGCCAGCATCTCTGGGGATTGCGTCCGAGCTTGATGCTCGTACTGTGTTCTGTGGCCGACGTTCTTATCATCCCAATACTTGCGATTTACGGAATCGCCATGGCGCCGCTGCCGCTCGCGGTTGTCGCCTGTGAGTTCGCCGCAGCTATTGCATTTGGACTGGTCATGGATTTAGTAAAGATTCCTGTCTTTGCCCGTCTCAGCATCTCGTAAAGCAATCAGGGATTACGCGACGCCCAATCCCCGCCCCTACGTTGCCGTGAGCCTGACAGTTTTGGCAGTCCTGCTTTTCAGCTTCTTCCACTCGCAGTGACCAGCGAGTGCTTCGTCGAAATGCGTCTGCACAATCGCAGCGAAAGGGAGCTGTCGCCCCTTGTTCATGGACGCCTCAGGAATCTCAAGTAGAACGCTGCGAACACCAAGACGATTCCAATATTCACTGTCAGCCGTTCCCAGAATCGGTTTCTGAAGAACACGAAATCTATACTAACTATGACGGCTGCCATCGCCACCCCGTAAAGCACGTTAGCTACCTGTCTGCGCATTTGAGTCCCTGGTTCAATCGTAAATCTAATCAGGCGCAAGAGCGAATTCTCGGACGAACTCCTAGTGCTCCGTTACAAGCGAGTGGTCTTAGACTGGCCCGCCTTCCGATAGCAGCGGCTGCTCGATCTGTTCGGCGTCCTTGTCCCGGCGACCATATACAACCATGTATACGGCTGGCACGAGGAACACCGTTACGACGACCGAAACCAGCAGGCCTCCGATAATTGCGCGAACGAGCGGAGCGTATTGCTCGCTTCCTGCATCTAGTCCGAGCGCCAACGGAATCATTCCTAGCAGCGTTGCGAGAGAAGTCATAAGAATCGGGCGCAGTCGAATCTTGCATGACTGAACCACCGACTCTCGATAGCTGGACCCGCGGCTATGCAGAATTCCGGCAAACTCTACAATCAGGATGCTGTTCGATACCACGATGCCCACCATCATAATGACACCCATCAAGGACATCACATTCAACGTTGAGCCCGTGATTACCAACAGAACGATGACGCCGGCGAGACCGGGCGGCACTGCCATTAAGATGATGAACGGATCGATAAATGAAGTGAACTGCGCCATCAGGATCAAATACACCAGAACGACCGCCAGAAGAATGCCCATGCCAAATCGTAGAAACGAAGAATCCATGCTCTCGACCGCACCGTGCATCAGTACCCGCATCCCATTGGCAGTAGGTACATTCTTGATCAGTCCGTTTATCTGCTTGCTGACTGTATTCAATGCCTCTGACTTCGGCAGAACATAGACATCGATCACGCGCCGCAACTGATAGTGATCTACCTCAGTCGGCGTGTCGATCTGCTTGGTAAACACTACAGACCGCAGCGGAGTGTAGCTTTGACTGTCCTTGCCGCGAAGGGGGATATTCCCGAGTTCCTCCATATTCATATGCCCGATCAGCGCATTGGAGTACTGGACGGTAAGCATGTAATTATTTCCGGTTTCCGGATCGATCCAATAGCTAGGCGCGATTACGCCATTCGAGGTGAGGGCCGTTATCACGTTGTCTACAACGTTCTTCGGCGTCAACCCAATCAAGCTTGCACGTTCACGGTCGATATCCATTTCGAGACCGGGATATTTTAGATCCTGCGGAATAAACACGCCTGAGACACTGCTCAGGCCGCGAAGTTTTGTAGCGAGGCTTTGGGCCTGCGCATATGCTGCATTTTGATCGTTTGAAGCAATCTGAATGTCGATCGGAGCTGGAAGTCCCTGATTGACGACAGAATCGACTAAACCGCCAACCTGGAAGTAGGTATCAAGCTGGGGTAATTGCGAACCGATGGCGTCGCGCACTTTCGATAGATAGGCGTAACTGCCGATCTTGTGGCCTTCTGTCAGGCTTACCTGTACAAAAGCCGTATCCATGGCAGAATTCGGCGTGTAGATCGCCGACAGATCGGGAGTGATGCCTATGTTCGAGACAATCATGCCCAGATCGGCAGGAGCGACGACCTGCCGGATAACTGCCTCGATTTTCCCTATGTCCTCATTACTTATTTCGATACGCGTTCCGCTTGGCATCTTCACATTCACAATGAACTGTCCTGGGTCGGTGCGGGGAAAATAAGCACGGCCCAGGAAAGGCACAAATAATGCAATCACCAGCGCCGACCCGCCCAGCATGGCCGCGGCAGAAAGTCCCGGCGTGCGCAACGTCCAGTATGCAAAGCGCTCATACCGTTCGAGCATTCCCGCAAAGGCGAGGTTGAAGCGGTCCAGTCCGCGTCTAAATATGGAAGGATTTTTCTTAGGAAAATCCTTTGACTTCTTCTTGCCGGTGTCCATCGGCGCGATTTCGCTGTTCTCCTCGTGTTCGATAGCGGCGTCTTCTTTTGCCTTCGGATGAATGAACTTTGCGCAGAAAAGCGGCACGAGCGTCATCGAGAATATATAAGAGGCAAAGATAGAAAAGACAACTCCATAGGCAAGATCGGTAAAGATATATTTGCTCACTCCACTGAGCAGAAATACTGGGAAAAACACTACCGATGTGGTCACAGTTGCTGCGAATACCGGAGCCTCGCCAAGCTGATCTTTTTCGCTGTCTCAAACTCGTCCCCGTGTCCGAGCTCAAGCTGAGCTTGACCTCTCAGTAGGTGATGAGATAGGTGTCCGAAAGTTTCACATGGTCCGCACGAATGTTGCGGATGTTATTGACGCTCCTGGATGGGCACCGTCTCGCACTCTTCCGTTAGCTTTCCCTGATTTCTTTCGACAGCTTGCATTCAGATTTCTTGTCCGAGGTTTGAGTCCTGCGTCTGCCTATGCGAGTTCTGCAAGAACTCCCTAGCCGGCCTCGTTTGAGTTTGAGAGGCGCCGCAACGCTCCGTATTCCATCTTTCACTGTCCACGAAATGTCTGGAATCATCTGGTCAATTCTGCTCAAAAACCAAGGCGGCATCGCTGATCGTTGCCAAGAAATTCAGTCACTGCGAAGGCCAAGGCGGCTGAACGGGGTGACGCTGCCGCTTTGGTGTTCATGTGAGATTCGTCCTTGGGCTGCCATATTGGCCCTTACCCTCAAATCTTGTAGCGGCAAGTACCTACCTTTCGAATGCCTTCTGGCGGGGCGGAAACCCTCTCCCGTCCTTGGACCGAAGCCAAGCAGGAGTAGGCCGGAGCGGAATGGTTCCGTCAACTGCTGTTTTTCTACGCTATCTCTCTGCACCATGCCGAGCTGTTGCGCCGAAGTGTGCAAAAGAGAGCATCAAAGTTTTTTGCCGAGCAGTTAAATCCGTAGTGAGGGACTTGTCAGGCTGCTCGTATTGCAGAGTAAACAGTCCTAACAATGAGGTTCGGCCTTTGCGACACAAAATAGAAGCCGCTCGCGTTCGACACCTGCAATTCGGACGAACCGTGAACACCAAGCATATGAGAATGTGACCATTGCAGCCGGGCCTCAACGGTAGCAGAAAGCGGTAAACCGAGAGATCCTCTCATAACCCAATGGGCGTAGAAGCCCGTTTTCCTGGGAATCAAAATGAAAAACGCTTTAAAGTTCTTCAAGACGCCTCTGTTCGGCATTGTCGCGCTGGAAGTAATGCTCACAATTGGCGCTGTCCACGTGCAAGCCAGTCCGCAGCAGGCAGTCCCGCCTCCGATGCAAGGCCAGCCGCCCTCCGCGCCGTTGGCGCCGGAACAGTTGCAGCAGTTGGTCGCGCCCATCGCGCTGTACCCGGATAAACTGGTTGCGCAGATTCTTGCGGCTTCTGCATACCCGACGCAGATTGTCGAAGCGGATCAGTTTCTGCAGAAGAATTTCAACCTGAGCGGTGCGGCGCTAGGTGCGGAGGTTGACAAGCAGGACTGGGATCCAAGCGTGAAAGCCTTGACGCAGTTTGCACCCGTGCTTGCGGATTTGGACAAGAACCTCTCGTGGACCTCTGAGCTGGGCGATGCGAATTACAACCAGCAGGCGGACGTAATGAGCGCTGTTCAGTTCATGAGGAGTAAAGCGGAAGCGGCAGGGAACCTGAAAACTACGCCACAACAGAGCGTAACGAACCAAGGGTCGGATGTCGTGATCCAACCGGAGAATCCAGACACCGTTTACGTGCCTGATTATGATCCGGAATTGGCCTACGGCTATCCGATCGGGCTTTGGCCGGGATTCAACCCTTGGTGGGGCGTCGACAGCCCATATCTTTCTTTCGGCATTGGATATGGCATTGGCCCATTCTTCGGGTTTGGCTGGGGCTGGAATGGCTGGGGCCTCGACTGGCGCAATAGAGGCTTGATGTATGGTGGCGGGCGTTATGGGTATCAAAGCCGCAGCTTCTATGATCGCAACGCATATTCTCGTGGAAATTACCGAGGCAATGCGTCTTACGCTCGCGGGGATAGCGGCTTGCGTGGTTATGGAGCAGCAGGGAGCAGGGGCAACGCAGGTTTGCGTTCCGGTGGCCTAGGCGGAGTAAGCCATGGCGGAGATGCACGAGGCAGTTCCTCACGCGGAAGGTCCAGTATGGGCGGAGGCGGTATGCGTGGTGGGGGCGGTATGCGCGGCGGCGGCGGTGGAATGCGCGGCGGCGGTGGTGGCGGCGGACATCGCTAACTCACAAGATGGATCACCCAAAACGCAGCTCGAATTGGCATATGTGCATCAGAATGGAGACAGGAATGATTTGGTTTAAGAAGCATAGTTCAAAGGAAAGCCTTCGCGGTGCCGCTGGCAGCGTGGCCACCTTGGTCTTTGTAGCGGCTTGTCTAGGACTTGGCTCCATTCCGGCTGCAGGGCAATCTACCGCACTACCGCCCTCGGCATCCGGACAGGCGTCGGCAAGCCATCGTTCCGCAGAGGTTCCGGCCGGGCAGCAGACTTTTTCTTCCGCGGCAGAAGCGAGCGAGACCTTGGTCGCAGCTCTCAAGAACGATGATCAGCAATCATTGTTGAAGGTGCTGGGACCGGGCGCAGAGGAGATCCTCTCATCAGGCGACCAAACCGAAGATAAGGAAAACAGAGAACACTTTGTGCAGAAATACAAGCAGATGCATCGTCTGCTCACTGAACCGGATGGCACCACAACGCTGTACATTGGCGCGGAAAACTGGCCAACGCCCATTCCGCTGGTGCATAAGGGCAACGCGTGGCATTTCGATACAGCGGCCGGCAAACAAGAGATTCTGTACAGAAGAGTTGGAAAAAACGAATTGACTGTGATCCAGGTATGCCGTGAACTGGCTGATGCCGAGAAGGAGTACGACGCGCAACCGCATGACGGCGATTCAGAGAGACAGTATGCACAGAAAATATTGAGCGATTCGGGTAAGCATAATGGTCTCTACTGGAAGACAGGCTCCGGTGATGCCAATAGTCCCCTCGGCCCGTTGGTGGCGTCGGCTGAGCGTGAGGGTTATGCGGAAAACGCTGGTCAGAAACCAGAGCCTTTTCATGGCTACTACTTTAGTGTGCTCAGGGGACAGGAAACACACGCGCCCGGTGGTTCCCAAAGTTACGTCGTAGACGGAAAGATGACGCTGGGGTTCGCATTCCTTGCCTATCCGGCGGAATACCGGTCATCGGGAGTGATGACGTTCCTTGTGGATCAAAACGGAATTGTCTATGAAAAGGATCTTGGTCACAAAACCGCTGAGATCACAAAATCGCTCATGCGATATGATCGAGACTCGACCTGGCGGAAGGCAGACTAGCTGGCTAAATGGATTTGTTCTGACCCACAATCAGGATCAATCGGTCGCGGCAAAAGTCGTCGAACAGTCTGTTAGGGCATCCGCCCGCCGCATCCTTGGAGTGCGGGGCAAACCGAGGGCATCAACCCCAGTATTCGCGAGTGTGCAAAATGGGATTGCATGACCTCTATCTCGATGCCATCAAGTAAAATTGGCCAAGTCTCTGTTCGTAATTCTTTCGCCGGCTTGCAGAGCCGCTTTTTCCAGCAGCAATTTCTCTAGTGCTGAATCAAGAGGAAAACATGACTGGCTCAAGCGGGCGCAAGGCGTGTTGGCGAGCACACTGGTCCAAGTGCACCCTGGATTACATTATTGCCTGACAATGCGGCGCGTAATTGCACTTTCGCTGATGATGCTGTTCAGCTGGACGCTGATCGCGCCGCTCTTTGCCTCCAACGCTGACGTAAATCTCCCAGCGTGCTGCCGAAGGAACGGCAAGCATCACTGCATGATGCGCATGATGGAGCGGCGCGGCGGCCTACAGAAGGGCTTCACGTCCGTTTCGGAGAAGTGTCCTTGTTTTCCGGTCAGCACCTGTGCTATTTATTCGCCAATCTTCAAGCCGGAAGCCGAGGGACAGTTCTCCGCGGATGTCGTTCGCCATCCGGCGATTGCGCCGCAGTCTGAGGCGTTCTACCGCATTTCTTCTCTCCGGAGCCATCAGAAGCGCGGCCCTCCAATTCCTCTTGCCTGACAACCTGTGGTGTTTGACGAATGGGACCGGCTCAGCCTGTCCCGTTGTTCCGCGTTGTTCAAGTAAGAGGGAAATCCATGAAAAGCAAGCTATTGCTGGCGTTGTTGCCAGCTGTCTGCCTATGCTGGCAGTCAAACACTCTCCATGCTCAACAAAGCCCGAATACTAAAGCAATCCCCGTTGTCACTGGCCGTATCGCCGGAGTCCTAAAGGACCAATCCGGCGCGATGGTTCCGGGCGTAAGAATCGAACTCAGGAGTCTCGCACAGAGGTTCAATCGATCGGCGGAAACAGACCAGCAGGGGCGCTTTGTCTTCGGCGAGATTCCGGCAGGACGCTACCAGGTCACCGTCACCGTCAGCGGCTTCGATATTGCAGTCCTTCATGACCTGACAGTTACCGCTGGTGCTGAAACGACCGCCAATGTGGTTCTGAAGATCGCTCCAGCGAAGACCTTCGTCGAGGTAACCGGCACCGATTTCGAATCCGCCACTGCAACTCGGCACAACGTGGACGACGGCGACCAGGCGCGAAGCCGCAACGCGGCCGAACTGGTGGGAGACGCGCCCGGCGTCAGCTTGCGAGAAAACGGCCAGCTTGCCAGCATTCCATTTCTTCACGGGCTGGGCGACGAACGTACCAAGCTCGTGGTGGACGGCATGACGGTTTCTTCCGCCTGCCCGAACCACATGAACCCGCCGCTCTCCTATATCGCCCCGTCTCATGCAGCAGAGGTTACTGTTTTGGCCGGAATTACGCCGGTCAGCTTGGGCGGTGACAGCCTGGGCGGAACGGTCTCCATCGATTCCCCTCAACCCGTCTTTGCCAGTACCGGTGAACGGCTGCACGAGGAAGGCGCGTCCTCGGGCTTTTATCGTAGCAACGGTCAGAATTATGGTGGTTCGCTGTCAAAATGGATCGCCGGTCGAAACGTTGGCATCGGCTACACCGGATCGTGGGCTAGCAACGACGATTACACCGACGGCAGCGGCCACAAGGTCACATCCACTTATGCGCAGAGCACCGACCACACCCTGACCTTGGCCGCACAGGGCGCGGGCAACCTCGCCGTCCTCCAGGCCAGTCTGCATCACTCTCCATACGAGGGCTTTGTCAACGCGCAGATGGACTTGGTGCGCAACTACGCCGAATCGCTCAACCTGCATTACCGCAGAAACTTCGACAGCGGCGTTCTCGACGCATATGTGTTCTGGCAAAACACCTGGCACTCGATGAACATCGGCCATGACAAATCCACTTTCCCAATGCCCATGTTTATGCCGATGAACACCCACGGACGGGATCTCGGCTACTCCGCCAAATTCGATCTCCAATTGACAGATCGCCACACCCTTCGGCTTGGCAACGAGTTGCATCGCTTTGTTCTCGACGATACCTGGGCCGCCGTTCCCGGCACGGCACCCATGATGGGGCCAAACACCTTCGTCAACATCAACGACGGGCGCCGTATCAGGTTAGGCACCTTTGCCGAGTTGGCCAGCAAGTGGAACGCGCAATGGACCACTCTCATCGGTCTGCGCAACGATACCGTCTGGAGCCATGCGAGTACGGTGCAGGGCTACTCGGCAATGTATGCCATGGACGCGGACGCCTTCAACGCGTTGAACCGCGCCCACTCAGACCCGGACCTTGATGCCACTGCATTGGCCCGCTTCGAGCCGAACACGGCCAACACCTTCGAGTTTGGCTACGCGCGTAAGACCCGCGCGCCCAACCTCTACGAGCGCTATGCATGGTCAACCAATAGGATGACCAGCGGCATGATCGGCTGGTTTGGCGACGGCAACTACTACGTGGGTAACGTGGGCCTCAAGCCGGAGATCGCCAACACCGTCAGCGGCACGGCAACCTGGCACGACCGGGCGCGCAAAGCGTGGGAGATCAAGCTCACGCCCTATAAAACCCATATCCAGGATTACGTCGATGTGGATACGCTGGGCACCACGATGTACGGGATGAGCACCTTTGCCCAACTGCAATTCGCCAATCACAAAGCCAGAATCTATGGGACCGATCTCTCCGGAAACGCCGCGATCTGGAACAACTTTAGCTTCGGGATGGGCAAGATCAGCGGCGTTGCCGGATGGCTGCACGGCGAGAGGCTCGACACACAGACCGGCCTCTACCAGATGATGCCGCTCAATGCGCGTCTAGCCTTCGACGAGGAACTGAAGGGATGGACGGCCGGCCTCGGCGTTCAGGCCGTGGACCACAAATCGAACGTGGACCCGAATCGCTTTGAACAACCCACGCCGGGGTATGCACTCTTCAATTTGCACACTGGCTATCAACGAGGGCACTTGCGTGCGAGCGCGGCTGCCGACAATCTGCTCAACAGGAACTATGAACTTCCGCTGGGAGGAGTGAACCTCGACGACTTCATGGCAAGTATGTGGATGAGCCAGATCAAACCACTGACGGGACGGGGACGGTCAGCCTATGCGAGTTTGACCGTCCAGTTCTGACCCGCTCGATGCATTCCTCATCGGGTGGGTGGTCGTGCGCAATTTTGACGCACGACCCCGCATCTTGAGTACGAAAAACAAGCGGCGCCAAGTGTGTCAATTGCAGATTGTCTCAACCGAGGGGTTCACCCCACGCGCCACATACCTTTTCCACGTCCAGCGACGCAAGCTGAGACCATCCCCTTCAGCACGTTCTGAATGCGCGGCAGATGTCCAATAGAGCACAGCCTTTGCTTTCCTAATCAAAGGAGAATTGAACTCTAGCCGCTTTTCTGATTAGGCGAGGAGACCGTTATGCCTGAAGCTCGTGTTTTCCCTTCCATCCCAACGAAGATTCTGTTGCCTATCGACTTTAGCGCCTCATCCCAGGTGGCCTTGGAGATGGCAGCAGATCTTGCTCAGCACTTCCATGCCGAACTCTGCCTTGTAAACGTCATCCCGTTTTTCCCTACTACCACTCTGCCTGACATGATTCCGGAAACCGAATATATCCAGGAAGCGAGAACATTTGCCGAGCGGCATCTGGAGAAGTGCCATGCTGCCCTTATTGCCAGAGGAATCAAGGCGAGTTCCAGCGTCGAAGTTGGCAATGACATTGCCGGAAACATCATGCAAGTGGTTGACCGCGAGCATATCGACCTGGTGGTGATCTCGACGCACGGAATCTCCGGCTGGCATCCACTGATCTTCGGTTCGATTGCCGAGAAGGTCATCAAGCTCGTGCAATGCCCGCTCTTGCTGCTTCGCTCAGCCAAGCCTGACAGTGGCGCGAAGAATCCATCGGGGCGTGCTTCGGAATGGTGGTAGTGAAGACAGCCGATACTATGGAAAAGTCTGACCACGAGCAACTTATCGCGCTTGCAATCTAATGCTGAATCGCGGTCTCTGCCTTTGAAGGCTTCTCCGTAACCTGATGAGGCGCAGGCAACTGCGACCGGTCCCAGCCGCCACCCAAAGCTTCAATCAGTTGCACCGAAGCCGCCATCTCCTGCACTTGTAGAGTCGTCAGGGACTGCTGATTGGCGAGCAGGGTGGTTTGCGCTATGACCACGTCGATGTAAGGATCAATGCCGTTTTTGTAACGCCCCATCTCCAGCCGCAGAAACGTTTGCGAGGAGTCGAGAGCCTCCTGTTGTTGCCGGATTTGCTGCGACAGAATGCGAACCTCGGCAAGCGCGTCTTCGACCTGCTGGAATGCGGTGAGCACGGATTGGCGATACGCGGCGACGTTCGCATTGTAAGTGGCGATGTACTGGTTTACAGTCGCGCGGCGCAGGCCGCCATCATAGACGGTTTCAGAAATCGATGGGCCGACAGACCAGAAGCGACTGGGCCAATCCAGGAGATTCTTGAGGGCCGAACTCTCCATGCCGCCGGTGGCCGAGAGTGTCAATGCCGGGTAATAAGCCGCATAAGCAACCCCGATCTGCGCATTGGCCGCAGCCATATTCCGCTCCGCGGCGGCGATGTCCGGGCGTCGTTCGAGCAGCTGGGACGGTACGCCAACAGGTATTGCCGGAGGAGCACTCGTTGTGGGTTCCACCGGGATAGTGAACGTTGGCGCAGGCTTGCCAACAAGCATGGCAATCGCATGCTCATACTGTGCTCGCGCAATCCCGATGTTGATTGCCGCTGATTGCGCGCTCTCCAGCGTTGTCTGCGCTTCAACGAGGGATATCTGGTCGTCAACGCCGGTGTCATAGCGAGTCTTTGCAATTTCAAGAGCCTTCTTGTCGGCTTCCACCGTGTCATCGAGGATTTTTTGCAGCGCATCCTGGCCGCGAATCTCAAAAAAGTATTCGGCAAGGCTCGCTTGTTCCGTGAGGCGTTCATTTTCAAGGTCGGCCGCGCTCAACTGTGCTTGGTATTGGCTGGCGCGCACGGTGTTGCGGACTTTGTCCCAAAGATCGGGTTCCCACGAAACAACGCCTGGAATAGAAAACACCTGAGATTGTTTACCGCTTGTTGTGCCGCTGCCGGCCGCGGACCCAACGTTGGAAGATGACCGCGATCGAGTGTAGGAGCCGCCAACGCCGACCGTCGGGAAATACTGCGAGCGCGCCTCGCGCACCAGGGCGCGCGCTTCCATGAAGTTCTCGAAAGCCTGGCGGATATTCTGGTTGTCGATATTCAACTGATCTTCGAGCGCATTCAACTCCGGCTCATTGTAGATCTCCCACCACTTGCCGCGAAGAGCCGCGTCCTGTGGCTGCGCGACCGTCCATCCACCGGATTCCTTGAATTGAGTTGGAGACTCCTTGAAGGCCGGAGGCGCCGTAATCGCGGGCGGAAGATACCTGGGTCCTACGTTGCATCCAGCCAGCAAAGCGCAGAACACCGCGACAGAAAGTCCATCAAATTGCCGGGATCGCACGGTCGAATTTTTCATCGTGAACACTCCATAAGCTAAGATGCCTCCGCGGTTCTGTTGGGGAGGGTCGCCGGTTGTTTGCCGCGGAACCAAAGGCGCGCCCAATCGAAGAGAATATAAACAACGGGCGTCGTGTAGAGAGTCAGCATCTGGCTGACGATCAGTCCGCCTACGATCGTGATTCCGAGCGGGCGCCTCAGCTCGGAGCCGGTCCCGGTGCCGAAGGCCAGCGGCAGCGCTCCAAACAAGGCGGCCATCGTTGTCATCAGGATGGGGCGAAAGCGAAGCTGGCAGGCTTCAAAGATGGCATCGGTCGTGGATTTGCCGTGTTCGCGCTCGGCCACCAGGGCGAAGTCAATCATCATGATCGCGTTCTTCTTCACAATGCCGATCAACAAGATGATGCCGATGATCGAGATCACGTTGAGGTCAACCTTGAAGAGCATGAGCGCGAGCATGGCACCCACGCTCGCTGACGGTAAGGTGGAGATGATGGTGAGCGGATGCACCAGGCTCTCATACAAAATGCCGAGCACAATGTAGACCGCGAGCAGCGCCGTGCCGATGAGGAGGGGCTCACTGTTCAGCGAAGTTTGATACGCCGCTGCCGTCCCGGCAAAAAAGCCGCGAACCGTTTGCGGCATATTCAGCCGCTGCTCCATCTGGGAAACCAGACGGGTGGCATCGCTCAACGACATATCCGTCGCAAGATTGAACGACACCGTTACGGATGGAAAGGAACTGGTGTGATTGATGACCAGCGGCGTGGTGCTGGCATGCGCAGAGGTGACCGTGGAGAGCGGAACGATGCCGCTGCCCGAGGTATGGAGGTAGATATTCTTTAACCCATCGGGGCTCTGCCAGTACTGCGGCGCTACCTCCAACACAACGTAATACTGATTCAACTGTGTGTAGATGATAGAGACTTCCGATTGCCCGAAGGCGCTGTAGAGGGATTGATCCAAAGATTGGGGAGTGATGCCGAGCCTCGCGGCAGTGGCACGATCATAGCTGAGTGACTCTTGCAGGCCGCTATTCTGAGCATCGCTGCTCACATCCTGAAAGCCGGGGATCTTTTGCATCCCTGTTAGCAAAACGGGCCCCCAGTGCGAGAGATCCTGCACGTTGTCCGACTGAATGGTGTATTGATACATGGCATTGCTCGATCGCCCTCCAATGCGCAAGTCCTGCGCAGCCTGGAGAAAAGCCGATGCAACTGGAAGCCGATTCAACTTCGGCCGCAGGCGGTTGATCACATCCGCCGCGGAGATTTTCCGCTCATTCAGCTGCTTCAGTGCTATAAACATGAAGCCCCCGTTCGTTGAGCCACCGCCGCCCGTGTACGCAATCACGTTGGCGACGGCCGGATCGGCCTTGATCACATTCTCCAGTTGCAAAACCGAGTTGTTCATCACCGCAAACGAAGCGTCCTGCGGCCCGCGCGCGCTGCCCATAATCGCTCCCGTATCCTGCTGCGGGAAAAAGCCCTTCGGGATAATTTCGATGAGATAAAAATTCAACGCAATAGTGAGGACCAGGAGAGCGAATATCGGCCATGGATGCTTGAGCACCCATGTCAGAGAGCGGCTGTACGTGGAGAGCATCCAGGTAAATCCACGCTCCGTGTACCGATACGCGCTGCCGTGCTTGATTGTCCTCTCGTCCTTGAGCAGATAGGCGCACATCATGGGAGTGGTGGTCAGCGAGATCAGCATCGAAACAACGATGGCCGTCGACAGCGTGATCGCGAACTCGCGGAAGAGCCGGCCGACGATGCCGGCCATGAGCAGAATGGGAATAAACACCGCAATCAGCGACATGCTGATGGAAAGAATGGTAAATCCTATCTCCTTGGAACCTTGAAATGCGGCCTTCATGGGCGGCATGCCCGCTTCACGAAGGCGTGAAATGTTTTCCATGACAACGATGGCATCATCGACGACGAAACCCGTCGAGATGGTCAGCGCCATCAGCGAGAGGTTGTCGATGCTGAAGCCGAACAGGTACATGACGGCGAAGGTGCCGATGAGCGATGCAGGAACGGCCACGGTGGGAATGAGTGTGGCGCGCCAGTTGCGCAGGAAGACGAAGACGACAAGAATCACCAGGATGATCGAGAGGATGAGCGTCTTCTCCACATCGCTGACAGATGCGCGGATGGTTGTGGTGCGGTCGAGAACAACGGTAGTCTTGATGCCTTGCGGAATGGACGCTTGAATCGACGGCAATTCAGCTTTGACACGATCGACGGTGTCGATGATGTTGGCGCCCGGCTGGCGGAAGATCATGATGGTGATTGACGGTATGCCGTTCAGGTATCCCGCGGTGCGAATGTTCTGCGCTCCGTTGGATACGTCGGCCACATCGGCGAGCCTGACCGCCGCTCCTTTGTTATAGCCGACAATGAGCGACTTGAATTGGTCGGCGCGGGAGATCTGGTCGTTGGTGACGATGTCCGCGGTCGTGGTCCCGTCGGAGAGTTGGCCGGCGGGCTCGTGAGCATTCTGCTGGCTAAGTACGGACTGAATATTCGGAATGGTAAGGCCGTGGCTGTTGAGCAGCGTAGGATTCACTTCCACACGCACGGAAGGACCGGCGCCTCCCCCGACCGACACCTGTCCAACACCCGCGATCTGCGAAAGCTTTTGCGCAATGACCGACGACGCCTCGTCATAGAGCGTCGGCTTGTCGTACTTATCCGATGTGAGGCCCAAAATCAGAATCGGCGCATCCGCGGGATTCACTTTGCGATACGTCGGGTTGGCGGGCAGGTTTGCCGGCAGGTAAGTACGCGCCGCGTTGATCGCCGCCTCCACGTCTCGCGCGGCGCCGTCGATATCGCGGCTCAGATCGAACTGGAGAGTGATCGAGGTGCTGCCAAGCGAGCTCGATGAGGTCATTTCAGTCACGCCGGCGATGTGGCTGAACTGGCGCTCCAGCGGAGTTGCGATCGAGGAGGCGGTAATGTCGGGGCTTGCGCCGGGCAAGCTGGCCGAAACCGAGATCGTCGGGAAATCCACTTGNNAAGGGGGCGGAGATATTCATGTTTCCTCCGCCAGGATCGGTTCATCGCCGCCTTCGACACTCTTCGGCGCGCGAGAGAAGCGATGGCCTAGATTATCGAAAAAGATGTAAATGACAGGTGTTGTGTAGAGCGTGAGCACCTGGCTCAGCAGCAGTCCGCCAACCATGGCAATGCCCAGAGGACGCCGCAGCTCCGAGCCCATCCCTTGACCGAGAGCCAGCGGAAGGCCCGCCAGCAGCGCCGCCATGGTCGTCATCATGATGGGGCGGAAACGCAGCAGGCAAGCGTCGTAAATCGCGTCGGTTGCGCTCTTCCCGTGTTCGCGTTCTCCCTCCATCGCGAAGTCGACCATCATGATTCCGTTCTTCTTGACAATGCCGATCAGCAGTATGATGCCGATGATCGCGACGACGCTGAGATCCTGCTTGAACAGGATGAGTGCCAGCAATGCGCCCACACCCGCCGAGGGCAGTGTAGATAGAATGGTAATGGGGTGAATGAAGCTCTCGTACAATACTCCGAGCACAATATAAACCGCTGCCAGCGCGGCCAGAATCAGCAAGCCCTCATTGGAGAGCGAACCCTGAAATGAGGCCGCGGTTCCCTGAAATCCATACTGGACGCTGGCCGGCATGTTCAGATCCTTTTGCGCCTTTTCGATGGCCGTTATTGCGCCTCCCAGCGCGGCGTTGGGAGCAAGATTGAACGACACGGTCACGGCTGGGAACTGCCCTTGGTGATTGATCGAGAGCGGCTCAGCCACTCTTTCGACATGAGTAAATGCACTGAGGGGTACTGCATTGGAAGGCAAGGTCGTCGCGGCTGCATTCGCAGTGGAAGAAGTGCTGCTGGCGCCGACGCCGGACGTAATGGCATTCGTGGGCGCGCTGAGGGCTGCCGACGAAGGAGTGTAGGCCACAGCGGTCGTCGTTGCATTCGAGCCGGCGGACGAGGACCCTGAGGAAGCATAAGACGACGAAGCACCCGGACCGCTGCCGCCCGCGGATGTGTTGGTCTGAATATACAGGTCCTGGAGTTTGCCGGGGCTTTGCTGATCACTTGGAGCAGTTTCAAGAATCACGTGATACTGGTTCAACTGCGTATACATGGTGCTGATCTGCCGCTGTCCATACGCGTCATAGAGAGTGCTGTCGATGGTGGACGGCGCAATGCCAAGCCGCGATGCGCTGACGCGATCGATGACCAGCGATACCGCCAGCCCCCCGGTTTGCTGGTCCGTCGCCACATCGGCAAGCTGTGGCAATTGCTTCATCTTGTCGACAAGCCGGCCGGTCCACAAGTTCAACTCGTTGGCGTCGGGGTCTTCCAGCGTGTATTGATACTGGGTTCGGCTCACCCGGTCGTCCACGGTAATATCCTGTACCGGCTCCATGAATAGCTCGATGCCCTCGACCGGCTTGAGGCTCGTTTGCAGCCTGCGAATCACGTCGGAGGCGCTCAGTTTGCGCACGCCGATCGGCTTCAGGTTGATCGACATTCGTCCGCTGTTCAAAGTGGTATTGGTTCCATCCGCGCCGATAAAGGAAGACAAACTCTCAACTGCGGGGTCCTGAAGAATGATGGCTGCCAGTTGCTGCTGCTTCTGCTCCATGGCCGCAAAGGAAATCGTCGCCGGCGCCTGCGAGATGCCCTGAATCTCGCCTGTATCCTGTATAGGAAAGAATCCTTTGGGGATCACGATGTAGAGCACAATCGTCAGCACCAGCGTGGCCGCGGCCACCAGCAGCGTGATGGTCTGATAGCCCAGCACGAACTTCAGCGTGCGGCCGTAAAACGCGATCATGTTCTCGAATACACGCTCGGATGCTTTGTAGAAACGGCCCTGCTCTTCCTTGGGAGTGTGGCGCAAAATGCGTGCGCACATCATGGGCGTCAGCGTGAGCGAGACGACGGCCGAGAGGATGATGGTGACGGCCAGGGTGACCGCGAATTCGCGAAAGAGGCGGCCGACAACATCGCCCATGAAGAGCAGCGGAATCAGCACCGCGATCAGCGAGACCGTAAGAGAAATAATCGTAAAGCCGATCTGCTCAGCGCCCTTCATGGCCGCCTGCATGGGCGAGTCCCCGGCCTCGAGATAGCGGGTAATGTTCTCGATCATCACGATCGCGTCATCCACCACAAACCCCGTGGAGATGGTGAGCGCCATCAGCGAAAGATTGTCCAGACTATAACCCAGCGCATACATGGCGCCGAAGGTTCCCACCAATGAAACCGGCACGGCAATGCTGGGGATGATGGTGGCGTAAAGGTTGCGCAGAAACAGAAAAATCACCATCACCACCAGCGCAACGGTCAGCATCAACTCGAACTCGACGTCGGCGACAGAGGCGTTGATAGCAGTGGTGAGATCGGTCAGCGGAGTCACCTGGATGGATGCCGGTAGGTTTACCTCAAGCTGGGGCAGAATCGCCTTGATGGCCTTTACCACGCTGATGGTATTGGCGCCGGGCTGCCTTTGAATGTTGACGATGACCGCCGGCGTCTCGTTCATCCACGCTGCCTGCTTGTTGTTCTCGATGCCGTCCACCACCTGCGCAACATTACTGAGCATGATGGGCGCGCCGTTGCGGTAGGCAACCACAACCTTGCGATAATCGTCGCTGGTTATCAACTGATCGTTGGCGTTGATCTGATAATCCTGATGAGGTCCGTCGAAGTTTCCCTTGGCGGCATTGACGCTGGTCTGCGTAAGCGCCGTGCGCAGGTCTTCAAGGTTGAGTCCGTAAGACGACAGCGCCGTCGGATTGGCTTGAATGCGCACGGCCGGCTTTTGGCCGCCGCTGATGCTCACCAAGCCGACGCCGCTCAACTGCGAAAGCTTGGGCGCAAGCCGCGTATCCACCATATCCTCAACCTGCGAGAGCGGAATCGAGTCGGAGGTGATGGCCAGCGTCAGCACCGGAGCATCCGCCGGATTGGTCTTGCTATAAACCGGAGGCGATGGAAGGCTCGACGGCAGAAAGCTCTGCGCGGCGTTAATCGAGGACTGAACCTCTTCCTCGGCGATGTCGATGTTGAGGCTGAGAGCGAACTGCAACACAATTACAGACGATCCGCCGGAACTGGTCGACGTCATCTGGCTCAGCCCCTGGAGTTGGCCGAACTGACGTTCAAGGGGAGCAGTAACCGTTGTGGCCATCACGTCCGGGCTGGCGCCTGGATAGAAAGTCAGCACCTGGATGGTCGGGTAATCAACCTCAGGCAAGGCGGAAACCGGCAGTTGGGTATATGCAACAATACCCACCAGCAGGATTGCCGCCATCAGCAGCGACGTGGCTACAGGGCGCTGGATGAAAGGCCCGGATGGATTCACGGAGCACGGCTCCCAACGGTATTTTCTGGTGGCGCCTGCTTTGCCGCCACGACTTTACTCCCGGCCTGCAACTTGTCGAAGCTGCTCGTCGCCACCACCTCGCCGGGATTGATTCCCGTGACCGAGGTCATGCCGCCGTCGGCAACGCCCGTCGTGATATTGCGCACGCTCACTATACCATTCGCAATCACATAGAGGAACGCAACTTGTCCGTTGTGCTGGACGGCGGCAGTGGGAACCAGCGTGACTCCGTCGAGCGTATTGACCAGCAACCTTGTGTTCACAAACTGGTTCGGGAAGAGTGCGCCGTTCTTGTTATCGAATTGGGCGCGCAACTTGACCGTTCCCGTCGTGGTGTCTATCTGGTTGTTGATCGTGAACAACTTGCCCGATGCTATCTTGGCGGTCTGCGCGCGATCCCACGCCTCGACGGGCAGCGTATGCAGCTTCCGCATCCGCGCCTGCACTTGTCCCAGGCTGTCTTCCGCCATCGTGAAGATCACGGTTGTGGGCTGCATCTGCGTGATCACCACCAGCACAGTGGATGCGTTTGCCTGCACCACGTTCCCTGGG
>PLPA01000097.1 GCA_003159355.1 Acidobacteriaceae bacterium
ATCGTCGGTCATCTCCAGAAACCGTTCCGCCTGGCAGAGCTGGAGGAGGTACTTGCAAAGGGTGCGGGGCCGGTGATATCGCCGATCTTTCTACGGGGCGCCCAGTTCACTCAAAATGAGGAGTTGCGGAGCGCGATCGAGCGCAACAGTTTTGTACTCCACTATCAGCCGCTGATCGATATNNTGGCAGCATCCTGAACGAGGGCTTATCTTCCCCGACAACTTTATCAGCCGCGCGGAGGAGCTTGGCCTGATCGACGAACTTGGTTGGTTGGTCATCAATCGCGGGATGAGCGAAGTATGGCAGTTTGCCAACGGCGACGGGAAGGTTCCCATGCTGTCGTTGAATGCGTCGGTGTATTCTTTCCACGACCTGAAGTTCCCTGACATGCTTGTATCGATCGCCGAGAAGAATGGCGTAAGCCCCGCGACCGTGACGATTGAGATTACAGAGAGCGGCTTGATCGATGAACTATGGAGAACATTGGACATTCTGACCAGGCTGCGGATGAAGCAGGTGAAGTTGTCCATCGACGATTTTGGCACCGGCTATGCCACGATGCAACAACTTAAAAACATACCGGCGACAGAGTTGAAGATCGACAGATCATTCGTCATGGACATGGAGTCCAGCGAAAAAGATCGCATCATGGTCCGAAAGACCATCGAGTTGGGCCACGAACTCGGCATGTGCGTGGTCGCGGAAGGAGTGGAGACCAGGGAACAACTGGACCTCCTTCGCCAGAGCGGTTGTGACTGCGCGCAAGGATACTTCTTCAGCCGGCCGCTTCCCCCGGAAGAGTTGGTGATCTGGCTTGAATCGTACCGCTCCCGGCTGGTGCATTGAGCCGAACAGGGCCAGATGGCAAGTGGCCCGTTCATCAGCTCCGAAGAATCACCCAGAACCTCGAAAAGCTGTGCCCCATTCATCGCCTTATCGCGATGAGCGGGCGGGTGATGCAGGTGAAGCGAATTAAAAACGGCTCACCCCTGGAATCGTGGCGCGGATTCCGAGCAAATCGGCCACCCTTCCGAGTGCGCCGTCGATAGTCCATAGGTGCGTCCCTGGCATAGCCAGGCAGGACGCGATTAAATGGGCATCCGTCAGTCCTATCCCCTTCGATGCCAGCCCCCGCGCTTCGATCATCAGACGCACATCCGCTAGGCGAATCAGGCAAATCTGGTTAAGGCTGTCGAGATAATGCAGCGTATTCTTCCGATCAGGCAAAAATCCGCAAGCCAACTCCGCCACGATATACGGGTGAATGCAGAGCTGGTCATTGACAATCAGGCTTTCCAACTCTGTTTTGAAGCGGTCACGACGGAACATCTCAATCCAGATGGACGTGTCTGCAAGAATCACTGTTCTTCAACGCGCAATCTGCGCACGTCCTCGATATTCGGAGCCGTTCCGGCCAGCGCCAACAGCCGACGCCCTGCCTCGCGCGCAATTAAGGATTTCAGAGCCTCGCGCAACAACTCCGCACGCTCTGTGAGACCGGTATACTCGTAGGCTGTCTTCAATAGGCTGTCATCGAGCGATACAGTTGCTCTCATAGTCCCTCCATGCACCAATTATAGCACCGAATATCGCCTAAAATACGTTCATTCGGCCGGCGTGGGTGGGCGGGCGGGTGCCACAGGTCCGGGGTTCCCACGGACAGGTCTTCGTCCGTGGGGTGGAGTTCCGGATTTTCGGACCTGGGAAACCACGAACCCCAACCAGCTTTTTTCTGATCACTGACCACTCTTCACTGACCACTGATCACTGACCACTGTTCACTGTCCAAACTCCCTTAATTACACGCAAAAAGCAGCCAAAAACGACCAAAAACCACCTATTTTTAGCCATTTTTATATGTTTTTCTCAACCCCGGCGTTGTCTTTTCCGTAAAAATCTACGTCCACACACCCACTTTCTTCGAGAACGGACCTTCCCCGCACATTCCGTATACCTGCAACTCTCGGTAATTCCCCCTTTTGTCGGCCTATACACCCAGCGAAAATACAATTTTTGACGTCCAGCAAGGCTTCATTGTTGAACGGTACTGGCGCAAAAACCCGCCCTTCGCCGCGCACCCACCAGTTACACTGATTCTGTGAAAGCCTCAGCCCATTCCGTCCAGCCCAGCCGCAAAGAATTCCTCGCGCTCGCCAAAGAGCACACGCTTGTTCCCGTCTGCCGCACGCTCTCCGCCGACCTCGAAACCCCGGTCTCCGCCTTCCTGCGCGCCGCCTGGCCGGAGCGCGAGTGCTTCATGCTGGAGTCGGTCGAGAACGGCGAGCAGGTGGGCCGCTACACCTTCATCGGCCTCCAGCCCTTCAAGCGCATCGTGGCGCGGGGCCGCGAGATCACCATCACCGAAGGCAAAAAAGTCGTCCAGAAGGAGGGCGACATCTTCGCCGAACTGCGCCGCGCGCTCAGCGGCCACAAGCCCGCGCGCCTCCAGGGGCTGCCGCCCTTTACCGCCGGCGCGGTGGGCTTCTTTTCTTACGACGCCGTCCGCCAGATCGAACGCCTGCCCGAGCTGGCCAAGGACGAACTCGGCGTACCCGACGCCTGCCTGCTCTTCTTCGACGAGGTGCTGGCCTTCGACCATGTGCGCAAGGAGATCTGGCTGGTGGTCACCGCCGATGTGACCCGCGGCAAGGCTGCCCGCGCTCCTGGAGCGGAGTACGACAAAGCCGTGGCGCGTCTCGACCGCTTCGAAAAGCGCCTCGCCCAGCCGCTGCCCAAGATGGCCGTAAGCAAGAGTAATGGCAAGCTCAAGGTGAAGCACCGCACGGCGAAGAAGGATTACCTTGCCGCCGTCGAGCGCGCCAAGGAGTACATCAGGGCGGGCGACATTTTTCAGGTCGTGCCTTCACAGCGCTTCGATGTGGAGCCAGAGGCCGATAGTTTCCAGGTTTATCGCTCGCTACGCACGGTGAACCCGAGCCCCTATATGTTCTTCCTGCGATTCACGCCTGAGGGCCCCCTGGGCGAAGTAGCGGTGAAGTCCAAGCACTCACCTAAAAAGTTAAAACCACCCACGGTGGTAGAACTCGCAGGCTCATCGCCGGAGCTGCTGGTGCGCGTGCATCAGGGCAAGGTCGAGTACCGGCCCATCGCCGGAACCCGTCCCCGCGGCGCAACCGAGGCCGAGGATCAGGCGCTGGCCGACGAGATGATGGCCGACGAGAAGGAGCGCGCCGAGCACGTGATGCTGGTGGACCTGGGCCGCAACGACGTGGGCCGGGTAAGCGAGTTCGGCAGCGTCAAGGTAGACCGGCTGATGTTCGTCGAGCGCTACTCGCACGTGATGCACATCGTCAGCACCATCGAAGGCCGCCTCAAGCCGGAACTCACAGCCGTCGATGCGCTGCGCGCCTGCTTCCCTGCCGGCACGCTCTCGGGCGCGCCCAAGGTGCGGGCGATGGAGATCATCGAAGAGCTGGAGCCAGCGCGGCGCGGAACCTACGGCGGCGCGGTGCTCTACGCCGATTTCAGCGGGAATCTCGACTCCTGCATCGCCATTCGCTCCATGCTGGCCATCGGCGGCAAAGGCTACGTGCAGGCCGGCGCAGGGATCGTAGCTGATTCCGTGCCGGAGCTGGAGTACGCCGAGTCGATCAACAAGGCCTCGGCGGTGATTCGCGCCATTGAGCGCGCGCGGGAGATGTGAGAAAAGCGGGGAATAGGGAATAGGGAATAGGGAACAGGGAACAGCCGGTGGTTCTTTAGAATTGATCGGAGCATTTCATGATAGATGCTTTGCAGCAACGAGCTGAAGACGCAGAGGAAGCGGGCGACCTGCCTTTAGCTCTTGAGTTATGGAAAGAGCTTGCCGAAAAGTACAATGAAGCGCCGCCTTTTCTCTGGTACGGGCGAGTGGCGGAAAAGCTGGCGAAGTGGGAGGAGGCGGAAAACGCATTCACCCAGGCTCTCCGTCTTCAACCACACTCCTCTTTAACAAAATTTGTCGATTCTCCAATAGTTAACGTAATGATAGGGATGCTTTGGACTAATCGGACTGACAAAGACAGAACCGCGTCTCTAGAGATTGCCAAGGAGTGGTTCCAGAACGCAATAAAGATGGAAAGAAGTGCGCCCACGCTTTCGCTTTTGGGAGCGACCTATGCCAGACTTGACGACGCCGCTGCGGCAAAGGAAGCATTTGAAGAGGCTATCAAGCTAGATCCAAACTACGACGAGGCAATGTATAACCTTGCCGCGATTGAAGAAGAAACCGATCCTCCGAAAGCCCGAGATTTGCTGGAGCGCGCAATTCAGATCGATCCGGACTATGCACTCGCTCACCATATTCTCGGCCGTGTATACGTGAGACTGAAAGACCCGGTTCGCGCCGAACAACATTATCGCCGGTGCATGGAGATCAAACCGACCGAATATTGGAACTACCTTTATCTTGCCGGCCTCTTGGTGGCGCAGAAACGAAATTCGGAAGCGGAAGAACTCTACCTGCGCGCGATTGATTTGTCTCCGGAGATGGCGGGCGCATATGAGTTTTATGCTCGCTTCCTGGAGAAGAATGGAAGGGTTGCGGAGGCGATAGAGCAGCGCGCGAAGATTAAGCCGTCCGAGCAGGCTACAACTCGCCCTGTTCCCTAATCCCTGTTCCCTGCTTTTTTACTCCGCGCCGAAGACCCGGCGAAAGAACCTTCCTACTTTCGTAAAGAAGCCAGGCTTTTTCTTCGCCGCAGACGGAGGCTGGGGCGCGGCGGGCGTTGCCTCCACTGCGGGCTGCGCGGCGTGGTCGGTGGCCTTGTATACGAACGGTTCTACCGGCTGCGATGAGCTGGAGCTTTGACTGGGCACGATGGGAGCGGGCTTGGGCAGCGGCGCGAGGCCCTCGCTCTGCGCCAGCGGGAACTCATTCGTACCCGGATGCGGCGGAGGCGGGCAGCCGCAGGGCTCCTTCTCGTTGTCCACCACCTCATGCAGGCTGCCATGCTGGAACATCACGCGCTGGCCGGGCTGGACGCGGTAATCGCCGCCCTCGAAGATGCTGGTCACCAGCACATAAGGTGCGTTGATGCCCGCATTATCCACGCAGGTGTCGCCGTGCTGGCCAAGGCGGACCTTGACCTCCGCCGCGCCGGGAGCGCCGATGAGGATGCGGAAGTCGGGCGTAAGCAGAATGTCGGAGTTGCGCCCCGTGGCGAAGCTGGCCTCGATTGCGCCGTGATCCATCGCCATCATCAGGCCGGGCGTCTCGCCGGCGGGTACGCTGGAGTCGGCGGCCAGCTTGACGGTGGTGGAGGCGCAGACGCGCAGCACGCCGCGATGCGGCAGGACGACCTCGGTGGTCTCAGCGCCGGAGGTGATGGTGCCGCTGGCGACGATGATGGCCTTGCCCTGCGAGACTTCCAGCGCGCCGGTCACCGAGGCCGCGGCGTCAGGATTTTTGCTGTCCAGCGAAACGATGGCGATGGGAGCGGCGTCGGTTACGGCGGTCTTGGGCTCGGGGACGGTTTGGGCCTGGAGCGCTGGCGTGATGAGAAGCGTGGCCGAGAGCAAGAGGCAGATTCGCATGGCAGCTACATCTCCAGGAAGTTGCGGATCATCTGGTGGCCGCCCTCGGTNNAGCGACTCCTCGGCGACGATCAGCGAGTGGTAGCGGGTGCAGGTGAGCGGCGACGCGAGTCCACTGAAGACGCCCTTGCCGTCGTGCGTGATGGAGCTGGTCTTGCCGTGCATCAGTTGGCTGGCGCGGACGACCTGGCCGCCAAAGGCCTCGCCGATGGCCTGATGGCCCAGGCAGACGCCGAGAATGGGTGCTTTGCCGGCCATCCGGCGGATCAGCGGGACCAGGATGCCGGCTTCGCTGGGTGTGCATGGCCCCGGCGAGAGCAGAATGCGCTCAGTGTGCATCGCCTCGACCTCGTCGACGGTCAGTTCGTCGTTGCGATAGACCTCGACCTTGGCGCCCAGTTCTCCCAGGTACTGAACAAGGTTGTAGGTGAACGAATCGTAGTTGTCGAGAACGAAGACCATGGTGACTTTCAGCGTACCACCTGCGGTTGGGCAGCCGCTCGCTGCTCGCTCGCACGGGCTTATGGTCTCTTATCGATGCATCCTGATTCAATTGCAAACCCGTGCCCCATCCTTTTCGCGTTCTTTGCGAAAAGGGTGGGAAACCATGAACTCCAATCCGCCTTTTTCGAGGTTCCGGCTTGCTCATCGGTTGCACACTCGCGGCGCATCTGTAAAACTCACTAACGATGGTTGTTCATTTTCTGATTCAGGGCCGGGTGCAGGGAGTTGGCTTCCGCTGGTATGTGCAGCGCGAGGCCGGCCTGCGCGACCTGCGCGGCTGGGTGCGCAACACCGAAGAGGGCGAGGTGGAGGTGATGGCCTCGGGCTCTCCGGAAACACTGGCCGAGTTGCGCGCCAGCCTGCGCCGCGGCCCACGCGGCAGCCGCGTGGACCGGCTGGTCGAGCATCAACTGGCCGAGAGCGAAGCCGACGAACTCAGCTCCTTCCGCATCGATGGCGCGTGGTAGCCCCGCTATAATTGAAGCGAAGCCAATAACCAATCCGAATTAAGGAGCAGACCCCCTCATGCCCAACGAGATCAAGCCCGCCGACGTGGAAGCCCTGAAGGCGCTGGTGCGCACGGTGCCCGATTTTCCCAAGCCGGGAATTCTGTTTTACGACATCACCACACTGCTCAAGGACAAGACCGGCTTCGCCAAGATGATCGACGCCATGGCGGCGCACTATCTGGAACAGAAGATCGACATGGTGCTGGGCATCGAGGCGCGGGGATTTATCTTCGGGCCTGCTTTGGCCTACCGGCTCAACGCCGGCTTTGTGCCGGTGCGCAAGCCGCGCAAGCTGCCCGCGCCTGTCGCGCGCGTGACCTACGATCTGGAGTACGGCAGTGACACGCTGGAAATCCACATGGATGCAATCCAGCCCGGCCAGCGCGTGGTGCTGGTCGATGACCTGCTGGCTACCGGCGGCACCATGGAGGCGACCATCAAGCTGGTCAAGGAACTGGGCGGCGAGATCGCCGGGCTGGCCTTTGCCGTCGAGCTGGACTTCCTCAAGGGCCGCGCGCGCTTCCCGGAGTACGACGTCTTCAGCCTGCTGCACTACGACGAGTAAAGGGTTAAGACGCCTCCTCCGGAGCGATCTCTTCCGCCGCTTCCTCGGCATCTTCGCCAATAAAGCTCTGCGCGTCGGCGAAGCGGTAGCCCACATACACATCCGTCAGTAGATAGACGGGATTGGCGGGGTCGTCTTCAATCTTCTTGCGCAACTGGCGGACGAAGGTGCGCAGGTACTCGACCTCCTCGCGAGCGTCGGCGCCCCACACGGCGGTCAGCAACCGCGCGTAGGTAATCACGCGGCCGGCGCGGCTCATCAGGCAGTGCAGAATGTCGAACTCCTTGCGCGTCAGATGCACCAGTTCGCCGCGCTTGGCGACCTTGCGCTTGACCGGATCGAGGCGCAGCTCGCCGATCTCGATGGGCGCGTCTTCGGCGCGGGCGGGCGCGCGTACGCGGCGAACCGCGCTGCGAATGCGTGCGATCAGCTCGCGCGTGCTGAAGGGCTTGGTCACATAATCGTCCGCGCCCAGTTCCAGCGCCTCCACCTTATCCTCTTCCTGGTCGCGCACCGTCAGCATCAGAATCGGCAGCCGGGGCGCAAAAGCGCGAATGCGACGCAGCGTTTCAATGCCGCCGATGCCGGGCATATTCACGTCGAGCAGAACCGCGTCGAAGACGCTCGCGCGCAGCGTTTGCAGCGCCTCTTCGCCGCGCGAGGCCTCCATCACCTGAAAGCCGAGCTCGACGAGCGGCGGACGCAGCGCCCTGCGGATCGCCGATTCATCATCGACGACAAGAATGCGAATCACAGGCTGGTTCATCAAGAAGACTCCTTCCGCGCTGAGGCGGGGATGGCCGCAAAAAACGTGGTTCCCTTCACCTCGTCGCTGGTAACCCAAACATAACCGCCATGAATCTGCGCCACGCGCTTGGCCACCGAGAGGCCGATGCCCGTGCCGCTGGCCCGGTTGGCGCGCGTCGAAGAACGATAGTAGCGGTTGAAGATCCTCTCCCGGTCGTTGATGGGAATCACCGGGCCGAAGCTGTGCACCGAGAAGATCGCCTCCGCGTTGACCTGCGCCACGCGAATGGTGATAGCTGTGCCGTAGAGCGAATACTTGCAGGCGTTGTCGATGTACTGCGTCAGCAGCATCACCATCAACTGGCGGTCGCAGCAGACCACCTGGCCGTCGTCCTCGAGTTCGATGGCCACCTTCATGCTGGCCAGCCGGTCGCGCAGGCTGGCAACGACCTCTTCAATCAGCGACGCGACGGCGACGGGCGTGGCGTGAATCTTGACCTCGCCGGCATCCAGGCGCGCGGTGGTCAGCAGGCGCGTCGTCAGGTTGCCCAGCAGGCCGGTCTGTTCGTCGATCAGCGCCACCAGCTCCGCCTGTCCGGGCGAGAGATGGCCCATCTCGCCCAGGCCCGTCGAAGCTGCGCGAATGGCGGTCAACGGCGTCTTGTAGGCGTGGGCGAGCGAGTCCAGAACCGTCGAGCGCAACTGCTCGGTGCGCCGTTCGGTCTCGATGCGGCTCTCGTTGGCGAAGGCCCGGTAGCGGTCAAACGTAATCGCGATCAGCGAGGCGATGGCATTATTGGTCAGCGGGCTGGTATCGCCGCGCACAACCAGAGAACCCACCGGCACCGTCCCCAGGCGGACAACACGCCGCCCCATGCCGGAGACCGGATCGTCGTCCGAGCTGCTGAAGTAGTAGACGTTCTGCGCCAGCTCGCGCGGGTCCACGTTCCAATTGCCGGCCTGATAGACCTCGTGCAGGTCGGCGTCGAAGACCGCGACGGCCTCCAGCGCGAAGATTTCATGCACCAACTCGGCCAACTGCGGCCCCGGCTCGACGTGCGGATTCAATTCCAGCGTGCGCCGGGTGAACTCATAGAGGTCGCGCATCTGCCCTCCCCACGACTCGGCCTCCTGTGCCTGGTCCTTGAGGCGCGAAGAGAGCCGGCTGACCACGAGCGCGACGATCACAAAAACCAGCAAGGCAACCGTGTTGGCGGGATCGGCGGCCAGGTTGGCCTGGGCCTGGCGGGTGGTGAAGAAGCTGTGCAGAAAAACAGCCGACAGCGAGACAATCACCGCCTGCCAGAATCCGCAGAGCAAGGAGATGGGCACCACAATCAGCAGGTAAAGCAGCGCGGCCACGGGCAGCAGCCATCCGGCCCAATGGGAAAGAGCCGAAACCAGAACCACGGCCACCACTCCCAGCGCGCACTCCAGAATGAAGAGCAGCACCCGCAATCCGGAGCCGCGCCCACGCAACGCGCCGAATGGGGAAGTGATCGGGATGGAGAGCAAAGACAACGAATCACTCAATTCTTCGCAAGACAGTCCGTGAATGCGATGAAACTTGAGAGGATTCTAGCAGGTTCTTCAGTTTCCCCGGCATGGAAAAGGCGTATTGGAGGCTGAGTTGATCGGGAACTGCCCCAGCTTCCGCCCCTGATTCCAGCGGCGGCGAATCTGGAGGGCGCGGATCGGTAAACGCCTGATTTTTCCACCGTTCAGCGGGAAATCTTCACGGATTCCTTATACGGAGACTCTATAATTTAGACGAATGCCCCACACCTTTATCTGCGTCCAAGAAGGAGACCCATGTCCACTGACTACCGCAATTTTCTAGCTCTCTCTTATGAGCAGCTGGAAGAACTCAACCTGGAAGCCAAGGCCGACCGAAACAATCGCGTGGCCGCCCATGAGATTCGCGAGAAGCGGCTGAAGTACCTGACCGACGAGAAGCGGATCAAGGCCGTAACTGTGCTCTTCACCGACCTCGAAGGCCGCCTCCACCTGCTCGACTACGACAAGAAGTTCCTGCTCGGCGCCCACGAGAACCTGACCTTCGACGGCTCCTCCATCCGCGGCTTCACCGCCCAGAAGGAGAGCGATCTTAGACTTGGAATTGACTGGAGCGCCTTCTACTGGGTGCCCGCCGACATCTTCGGCAACGGCAAAGTGCTGGTCTTCGGAAACGTCATCGACAAGGACGGAACCGCCTACTCCGGTGACCTGCGCGGCGTGCTCAAAGCCTATGCCGACGCGCAGCACAAGGCCAACGGCTACACCCTCAACGCGGCCACCGAGATCGAGGGCTTCCTCTTTGCGGGCAAGGACGCCGAGCGCACCTATCACCAGACCGGCAAGTTCGAGTTCATCTCATCCGGAGGTTACTACCACTCGCTGCCGCTCGATCCGCTGCGCCAGTTCATCGACACATCCGCCGAAGTGCAGCGCGCCATGGGCTTCCAGAACGAGAAGGATCACCCGGAAGTCGCTCCCAGCCAATACGAGATCAACTACAGCTACGCTGAAGTAGTGGGCGCGGCCGACCAGATTCAGCTCTACAAGCTGCTCACCCGCCAGATCGCCAACAACATGGGCTTCACCGCCTGCTACCTGCCCAAGCCGATCGTCGGCGTCAACGGCAGCGGCATGCACACCAACGTCTCCGTCTCCAAGGGCAAGACCAATCTGTTCTGGAACGAGAAGGGCGAGGAGCAGCTCGATGCCTTCGGCTGGAACTTCCTGGATCGCATTCTGACCAGCGCGCTGGACCTGTGCCTGATCTTCAACTCCAGCGTGAACGCCTATCGCCGTCTCGATCCGCACTTCGAAGCGCCGAACCAGATTCGCGCCTCGGCCGTGGATCGCGGCGCCATGGTTCGCGTGCCCATCGGCAACCACCGCTCGATGCGTACCGAAGTTCGCGCCGTGGCTCCGGACGCCAACCCCTATCTCACGCTCTACGGCATCTTCAAGACCGGCCTCGACGGCGAAATCTCCAAGGACAAGAACCTGCGCGCCGGCGGACACTATCTGCCCGACAACATCCAGAAGGCCATCGCGGACTTCGAAGCGTCACCGTGGATCGCGAAGATTCTGGGCGGAGACGTGCAGGGCCGCTATGCCGAGCTGAAACAGGCCGTGGCCAACCGCAGCCCGCGCGAACTGGGCACCGTCGTCAAGGGCTCCGAGGTGCAGTTCCACCACGAGGTCTATAACCAGTCGCTCTGGAATATGTTCTAGGCGAAGGCAAGAGAAAATTCCGGTTGCCCCACCCTCGCCGCGTTCTTGTTTTTGTGGCTAGGGCGGCATACCAGACAGTAGGGTGCCCCAGATCCCCATTTTGGGACCTGGGATACCACGACCCACGGCCAAGACAACAAGGGCGGCAGACCGGCAGCGGTTTGCCGCCCTTGTACTTTTATGCAAAGAGAAGACAAGGCAATTAAAGCCCTTGCCGCCATGATCGGCAAGGTCACAGTATTCCTCCCTTTGCTGAATGTCCTCAATGCGTAACGGTGTCAATTCTCCCCGGCGATTTGACACCGTGAGCCGCATTTGCGAGACTCATAACTGCTGCTTGTTCAGCGAAATGCTGGACTTGTGTACTGTGCCGAAGTGGCGGAATTGGCAGACGCGCGTGGTTCAGGTCCACGTACTCGCAAGGGTGTGGGGGTTCGAGTCCCTTCTTCGGCACCAGTTGTTTAGAATCAATGGATTAGAGTAGATTCATAAGAAAATTCTTTCCGAATTCCAGAGGCCTTCTTCATCCTCAGGTCTGCGCAACGCGGCCGGGTACCCCACCCTTGATTTGACTAGAAATTCTAGGTGTCCCATCCTCGCCGACCAGGCCAA